>CASFBL010000003.1 GCA_949292775.1 uncultured Eubacteriales bacterium | reverse complement strand
CAATACCTTCCTCTTTTAAGGAACGGCAGGCCTGCGTACCGGCGTAGTCGAACTCAGCGGCCTGTCCGATGATGATGGGACCGGAGCCGATTACCATTACTTTTTTGATGCTTTTATCAATCATCGTATCTGCCCTCCGCTACCATTTTCAAGAATCTGTCAAACAGGAAAGAAGTGTCACGCGGACCGGCGCTCGCTTCGGGGTGGAACTGCACGGTAAAAATCGGCTTGCCGTGATAGACAATGCCCTCCACCGTTTTGTCATTGACATTGATGCAGTTGATTTCCGCGTTGGAAGGCAGTCCCTTGCCGTTGACCATGTAGCCGTGGTTCTGTGAGGAGAGATAAGTTCTGTCCTCGTGTAAGAACTTGACCGGGTGGTTTGCGCCGCGGTGACCGTATTTCATGCGTTCGGTCTCGCCGCCCACGCTCAGTGCCATAAGCTGGTGCCCAAGGCAAATCGCAAAGGTCGGAATACCGAAATCATAGAATTTGCGAATTTCTTTGATGATCTCCACGCAGTCGGCAGGGTCCCCGGGGCCGTTCGACAGCATAATGCCGTCGGGCTTGTCGCGAAGGACTTCTTCCGCAGTGGTCCAGGCCGGGTATTCCGTGACCACACAGCCGCGTTTTACAAGATTGTTTGTAATATTGCGTTTTGTGCCGAAATCCATCAGTGCAATTTTTGCGCCCTGATTTTCCGCGCCGCACACGCGCTTTTCACGAAGCGTTACGCTCTCGACAAGCTTTTCCTGCCGGAAACCTTTAATCACCTGCATTAAGCGCGCTTTGTCGCTGATATCATCGGTAATCACGCCGCGCATCGTGCCGCTTTCGCGAAGCTTCTTAACGACCGCGCGTGTGTCGAGTCCTGACATGCAGGGGATGCCGTATTCCTTTAACAGGCTGTCAATCGTCTGCGTGTTGCGGAAGTTTGAGGGCGTGTCGCAAAGCTCGTGCACCAAAAAGGCGCAGGGCTGTAATTTGTCACTTTCAAAATCTTCTTTACTTACGCCGTAGTTGCCAATCATCGGGTAGGTCATAACGACGCCCTGCCCGGCGTAAGAGGGGTCGGTCAAAATCTCCACATAGCCCGTCATGGAGGTGTTAAAAACCACCTCACAGGGGGTCTCTCGGAAATCCCCGTGTGCTTCACCCGCATACAGCGAGCCGTCTTCCAGCATCAAATATGCTTTCAATCCATTCACCGGCCTTTCAAGTCACTTTTCTCATCATAAAATTTTATCATATATCCCGACTGATTTCAACACAAATGCCGCTGAAATTCTGCCGAAATTAAAAGAAAAGCGACGGTAAAAACCGTCGCTTTTAAACAGGAAAAAAAGAAATACCCGCCAAAGAAAAATCGGCGGAGATTTGCGAAAGCGCTGGAATCATACGGCAAGAAAAACAAGAAGCTTTGTCGAGTGTGTAAGCAGCCGAAATGCGTTTCATGGTTTTCCGTCCTTTCCAAATAGCCTTGCGCGCAAATTTTTTCAATTCTATCATAAGCAATATAAAAAAGTCAATCCCTATTTTCTGGATTTTTGAAATTCTATTCGCTTGACAGAAATTTTGCTCCTAATTATAATGTAATAAAGAAACAATTTGTATTGCCGCCGTTGGGGCTTTTCTGAAATCCAAAAAAAGGCTTGACGAACCGGAAAGAATATGATATAGTACTTGTACCTCTCTAAGAGGGTTCTTTTTTTGTGCCCTGTTTTCTGAGGTAGGCTATGAAAAGGCGGCTTGAAGCCGCTTAGTAACGGAGGTGCCGAAATGAGAGTCAAAATCACACTCGCTTGCACGGAATGCAAGCAACGCAACTACAACACCAAGAAGAACAAAAAGAACACGCCGGACCGGCTGGAGATGAATAAGTACTGCAGATTCTGCAAGAAACACACGCTCCACAGAGAAACCAAGTAAGACGGAGGGTTAACATGGCTGACGAAAAGAAAAAGGAATCTGCCGCAGAACCGAAGTCGAAAGAAAAATCTGCAAAGCCGCAAAAGGCGAAGAAAGATACCGCAGCCAAAAAGGATGCGTCCAAAGAAGGCAAGGCTAAGGGCTTTTCCCGCGCTGGGAAGGCAATCGCCAAGTTCTTTAAGGATGTCCGCGGTGAGTGTAAAAAGATTGTATGGCCCGACAGAAAGACCGTGCTGAAAAGCTCTTTGGTCGTTATCGTGTCCGTCGTCATTCTCGCGCTGATCCTTTGGCTTGTGGATACCGGCCTTTCAGAAGGGGTCAAGGCCCTTGTCAATTTGGCGAAAGATGTCGGCAGTGACGAAACCACAACGGCTGCTGCCGGTGCAATGCTTACCGGGCTTCTCGGCTTATAACGGGAGGGATAGCACATGGCAGACGCTGCAAGATGGTATGTTGTGCATACCTATTCCGGTTATGAAAATAAGGTAGCGGCAAACATTGAAACCGTTGTCGAAAACCGGAAAATGCAAGATCAGATCCTCGAAGTCAGCGTTCCCACCGAAAAAGTGACCGAAATCCGTGAGGACGGCACGAAAAAAGAAGTGGAACGCAAGATTTTCCCGGGTTATGTTTTGGTGAAATTCGCCGTGTTTGAAAACGAAGATACCGACGAATTATCCATGACGGACGACGCTTGGTATGTTGTGCGCAATACGCGCGGCGTAACCGGTTTTGTCGGTCCGGAAAGCAAACCGGTTCCCCTGACCGAAGAAGAGGTCCTCAAGCTGGGCGTTGAAAAACGCGTGGTCGAGGTCAACTACGAGAAAGGGGATATGGTTACCATTATCGACGGTGCGTTTGACGGCGTCATCGGCGTGGTGGACAACATTGATACAGACGCAAACTCGGTTCGCGTCATCATTTCCATGTTCGGCAAGGAAACGCCGGTGGATTTGGAACTCGACCAGGTCGAGGCTGTAAAAGACTAATTTTGGTAATTAGCGGAAAATCCGCTTTTTATGGCGTGTCGCTTGATACGCCGTGGGAGGAGCAGTCGAAGTCAACTGTTCCGCCACTACCACGAATTTTGGAGGTGCAAACAAATGGCTCAGAAGGTTATAGGTTTTATTAAGCTTCAGATCCCCGCCGGCAAAGCAACACCGGCACCGCCTGTCGGACCGGCTCTCGGTCAGCACGGCGTTAACATCATGGCGTTCACAAAGGAATTCAACGAACGCACAAAGAATGACATGGGTATGATTATCCCCGTTGTCATCACGGTTTACGCAGACCACTCTTTCACTTTCGTAACCAAGACCCCGCCCGCAGCGGTTCTCATCAAGAAGGCATGCGGCATTGAAAGCGGTTCGGGCGTTCCGAACAAGACCAAGGTCGCAAAGCTTACGAGTGAGCAGGTCAGAAAAATCGCCGAGCAGAAAATGCCCGACCTCAATGCTTCGGATGTTGAGTCGGCCATGCGTATGATCGCCGGAACCGCTCGTTCCATGGGCGTCACTGTCGAAGATTGATGCTCCTTCGTGGGAGGAAAAATCCGATAACCACTTTATAGGAGGAATTTGGAGTTATGAAACACGGAAAAAAATATGTGGAAAGCGCAAAGCTTGTCGACAAAACCAAATTGTATGACGCAGACGAAGCGCTTGCCCTTACAGTAAAAACAGCAACGGCTAAGTTTGACGAAACCGTTGAAATCCATGTCCGTTTGGGCGTTGACTCCCGTCACGCTGACCAGCAGGTCAGAGGCGCGGTCGTTCTGCCGAACGGTACCGGTAAAAAGGTTCGCGTTGCAGTCTTCGCAAAAGGCGCTGATGCAGATGCAGCACAGGCAGCCGGCGCTGAAATCGTCGGTGCTGAAGACCTTGTGCAGCAGGTGCAGGGTGGTATGATGGACTTTGATGTCTGCATTGCCGCACCGAACATGATGGGCCTTGTTGGCCGTCTTGGTAAAGTGCTTGGCCCGCGCGGCTTGATGCCGTCGCCTAAGGCTGGTACGGTTACCCCCGATGTTGCGAAAGCAGTTACCGAAGCTAAGGCTGGTAAAATCGAATACAGACTTGATAAAACCAACATCATCCACTGCCCCATCGGCAAAGCTTCCTTTGGTGCTGAGAAGCTCAAGGAAAACTTTGACACGCTGATGGACGCCATCATCAAGGCAAAACCCGCCGCGATGAAAGGTCAGTATATTAAGTCCTGCGTGGTTGCAACCACAATGGGCCCCGGCGTTAAGGTAAACGCCGGCAAACTCGGCACTGCAACTGTTGCTGCCGAATAATCAGATACTTGACAAATCCGTAAGGATATGTTAGTATAATACCCGCTTGCCGAAGACAGCAGGTGCTTTTGCGTAAGGATTTCGGTCCGCCTGCCGAGGAAAAGTTGTTGACTTTTAAAGTTTAACGCGCCTTTTCTGTCTTTGTGGCAGAAAAGGCCTTTTTATTCTCATAAAGCAAGCGTAAATTTATTTTGGGAGGTGAATTCGTTTGCCAAGTGAGAAAGTATTGGAAATGAAAAAACAGCAGGTTGCTGATCTGAAAGCCAGATTTGAAGGTGCCTGCGCAGGTGTTCTGGTGGATTACAAGGGCATTTCCGTTGCGGATGACACCCAGCTTCGTAAAGAGCTGCGTGAGGCCGGCGTTAAATACACCGTTACAAAGAACACTTTGATTCATCTTGCAATTGAGGGCACAGATCTCGCAGGCCTTGACAGCGTTCTGGAAGGGACCACCGCTGTTGCGACCAGTGCGGATGATTATGTTGCCGCTGCAAGAATCCTCGGGAAATATGCCGACAAGAACGATAACTTCAACCTGAAAGGCGGTTTCCTGGACAATGAGGTTATTGACCTCGCAAAGCTTCAGAGCCTTGCAAAGCTTCCCTCCAGAGAAGTCTTGCTGGCTACCGTTCTCAGCGCATTCAACGCGCCGATGGCTGCGTTCGCACGCGTTATCCAGGCTGTTGTTGACAAGAACGGCGAGGCTGCTCCCGCAGCAGAAGAGGCTGCGCCCGCGGCGGAAGAGACCCCTGCGGAATAATTTCAAATATTACTTTAATTGGAGGAAAATAAAATGGCATCTGAAAAAGTTACCGCTTTGCTTGAAGAAATCAAAGCTATGTCCGTTCTCGAGCTGTCTGAGCTCGTACATGCAGTTGAAGAGGAGTTCGGCGTTTCCGCAGCAGCTGCTGTTGCTGTTGCAGCACCGGCTGAAGGTGGCGCTGCTGCTGCCGAAGAAAAGACCGAGTTTGACCTCGTTCTTGCTGATGTCGGCGATCAGAAAATCAAGGTTATCAAGGTTGTTCGTGAAATCACCGGCCTTGGCCTTGGCGAAGCAAAAGCGCTTGTTGACGGCGCTCCCAAGACCGTCAAAGAAGCTATGCCGAAAGAAGAAGCTGAAGCTGCTAAAGCAAAGCTCGAAGAAGTCGGCGCAAAAATCGAACTCAAATAAGTTCTTTTATAGCGAGAAACACCCTGTCCGATTGGACAGGGTGTTTTTTTGTGTTTCTATATAATTTTATAAAAAGCCCCCCTTTTAAGCAGGGGGCTTTTATTTACTTTGTTATGCGTATATAAGGCGGAGACACTCATTTCGTTCCCGTTGAACCAAACCCGCCTGCGCCGCGTTCGGAATCTGCAAGGCTATCTGCTTCTACCACCGGCAGCATAGCAACCGGCAAAATGACAAGCTGTGCAATGCGCTCGCCCGGCTCAATGGTGTAGGCTTCTTGGATTTGATTGATAACACCGACCTTAATTTCACCGCGGTAGTCGCTGTCTATGACGCCGACCGCGTTCAAAAGGCCAATGCCGTGCTTGATAGAAAGCCCGCTGCGTGCAAAAACGAATGCACCGTATTGATTGCCCGGCAGTTCAATTGCAAGCCCTGTGGGAATCAAAGCGGTTTCACCGCCTTTTAAAGTCAGCGGCTCATCAATGCAGGCGCAAAGGTCGAGCCCCGCGCTTCCTTCCGTCGCACGCTTCGGAATGATGGCGTTTTCCTGCACTTTTTTAATTTTTAATACTTCCATTATTCTACACCTCTGTAATAAAGTCCGCGCGTGTACGCACCGGCAGACGGTGCGCGGCGGCGGTATTCGTTTATAATTGCCCGGCAATCTTCTTCGCATTCGGTGGTAAAGTCGAGCAGATAAAAATCAATGTTTTGAAATTCATGCAGCCGGTCAGACAGGTGGGTTGGCCGGGAGTTGAAAATTTCCGAAAATCCGTTTTCGCACCGAACAGGGAACGAGATGCCTTTGCGGTCAGTAATCGACTGTTTTCTGCCGCATTGTGCACAGGACATGCCGTTCTTTATAGGACAGTTTCTTGTGAGCATCAGTGGCGTGCGCCCATAAACACAAACGCCGCGCGGCAAGTCGCTGCCGAGTCGGCTTATCTGGCTGACCGTCAGTTCTTGGGAAACGGTCGCCTCTGCAAGGCCGATTTCCTGCGCTTCTTCAAGCGATAGGGTGTTAAACAGATTCAAAAACGGCCCGCCGATGATTTCTACGCCCGCCGCTTTTGCAATCGCGACTGCGTCGAGCGTGTCGCACAGCGCATAGGTTGCACCGCTTTCTTGAAGCATTTTTAAAATCTGCTTTTGTGAACCGAAAATGCCGCGCGGCAGATAGACGCCCGCGTGCAGTTCTTTCAGCTTTTGCTTCGGCGTTGTGAGCGGCAAAAACAGACGGTCAAATTGCAAGCCGTTTGGAACGGCGTTTGCGTCGCGGAACCGGAAATACCATTTTTTCTGCCCTGCAGAATGTGCCGGGAAAGCAGCCGGCAAGTGTATATTGTTGATTTCATAGGTTTTCGGTGCGCTCAGCGCTTCTGTAAGCGCGGCAAGCGCTTTGCGGCGAAGCGCATTGAGTTCCGAAAGCGGCAGTGCGATATCTTCGTCTATTTTGCACACGATTTCTTGCGCAAAGAAAACGGTGCCGCCGCATTTTTGCAGCTGTTTTTCCACGATTTCTTCGGTCAGCGGTCGGTTCTTTGCCGGTTCGCACAGCATGTCCGAGAAAACAGTGACCCGGTGCCCGGCGCAGGTGGCTTTAAGGCTTGGCAAAGCGCTTGTTTGTGCGGTGAATTCAAAAAGGACAGGCCGCACAGCGGTTTCCTTTTCATACAGCTTTTCGTAAGATTTGAGAAGCGCATTGGTTGCCGCCGTCACATTTTCCTTTCGGCGTGTGCCAAACATTGTTTTTCCGCGCTGATTTTCAAAATAGCCGTCGGTAAAACCGGAGCGTGAAAACAGTGCCTCTAAATCGGACTTGCGTGTGTCGCTGTAAGTGCCCTCTAAAGCCTCGCGGCAAGCCGTTACTGCCGCGGCAACATATTCCGGACGCTTCATGCGCCCCTCGATTTTAAACGAGCAAACACCTAAATCTGCAAGTTCCGGCAATTTGTCGATTAAAGACAAATCTTTTAAACTCAGGTCATGCCCTGTGCCGCCTTTTGCGGCAAACGGCAGACGGCAGGGCTGTGCGCAAAGTCCGCGGTTGCCGCTGCGGGAACCGAACACGGCGCTCATAAGACATTGCCCGGAAACGCACATGCAAAGCGCGCCGTGCACAAAGGCTTCCAGCTCCAGCGGCGCATTTTCCGAAAGTTCGGCGATTTCCGATTTGGAAAGCTCCCGCGGGAGCACCGCGCGGGAAAAACCGCGTTCTGACAAAAGCGAAAGCCCGGCAGGCGTGCCGACGGTCATTTGTGTGGAGGCGTGCCGCGGAAGTTCCGGGCACATGGTGCGCGCAAGGCGCACTGCGCCCAAATCTTGCAAAATAAGCGCATCTGCCGCATAGCGGCAGGTACGCTTTAAACTTTCGGCAAAATCATTCAGTTCGTCGTCAGCCACCAGCGTGTTCAGCGTGATGTGTGCATGAACCCCGTGCAGGCGGCAAAGCTTTAACGCCTCGTCAAATTCCGCATCGCTGAAATTGGCGGCATTCCGGCGCGCGTTAAATGCACCAAGCCCCAAATAAACGGCGTCCGCACCACAGCGAACGGCCGCTAAAAGAGAAGCAAAGCTGCCGCAGGGCGCAAGAATCTCAGGCTTCGTCATGGCTTTGCGCAAACAAATTGATTTGGTCGGTCTTTTTTGCCTTGGCCTCGGTGCGCATCCGGTCCAGCTCGCGCTTATAGAAATCGCGCTCGGTCTGTGCTTCGGAGGTGTCTTTCAGATAGTCCTTGATTTGGGAACGATAGCTTTCCACGATCTGCTCGGTCTTTCTGACTTTATCGGCAAGCTCAATTGCCACGAGAATCGCCGCCTGATTGGCAGTGATAAACGGATTTGCGTTTTGAATCTCTTGGATTTTTTCGTCAATTTCCGTTGCAATCTCGTTGGTATACGCCGCCGTTTCATCTGTCAGCAGCGAATAAGTCGTTCCGGCAATGGTGACCTTGACTTTTTTCTTTTCCATAATATACACACCTCAAATCAGCAAAATTACTTTTTTATTATACTTGAAACAGCTGAAAACTGCAACTGTGGGTTTTGCCGTTCAAAATCACGGGTTTTTACGATACACCGGCAGCAGGAATTCGATTTGTGTGTCCAGCGTTTCCAAAGCGGCGAGCCGCGCCTGTTCTTTTTTTCCGGTTTTGTAATAATAGGGCGTCATCAAAAACAGATTTTGAATATCTGTTTTGGAACTCAGGTGGATTTCTGTTGAAACCTCCTGCACTTCCAGCAGCGTGCAGCCCGGTCGCTCGAATTTATCGACTTGTTTCAAATACGGCGCATCATATACCGCCTGTTTTAAGGCAAACAAGTGGTTTTTACCGGGAATCGCCTCTATAAAAATGCCGCCCGGTTTTAAAACGCGGTCAAACTCCGTTGCGCAATAGGGGGAAAACACCTCTAAAAGCATATCCACGCTGTTGTCGGCTATCGGCAAATGGAATGCACTGGCAACGGCAATTTTTGCGCTTTTGCAGCGTTTTGCCGCAAGCTTTGCGGCATCTTTAGAAATGTCTATGCCGAGTATGGCCGCTTGCGGCGCGGCTTCAGCCGCCGCAGCGGTATAATACCCTTCGCCGCAGCCGCTGTCTAACAGCACACCGCCCGGGAGCAAATACTTTTGCACCAACGCGGCAATTTTTAGCTGTAAGGGGGCGTAAAAGCCTTTGTCTAAAAAATCGCGGCGCGCACGCACCATATCGCGGTTGTCACCGTGGTTGCCGGCGGGACGGGACGCGTGCGTCAACAGGTTGACATACCCGTTTTTGGCCTTGTCAAAGCTGTGCGCATTGGCGCAGGCATAGGTGCGCTCACTTTCTGTGAGCGGCAGGGAACATACCGGGCAGCAAAAAGAACACACAGCTTTTCCTCCTTTTTGCGTTTTGTTATCGCAGTTCATCATAAGCAAATGCGCGGTCATACAGCGTGCAGCTTTCTACGGCAGCGTTTTTGCGGATTTCTCCGGCTGATACAGCCGGCAGAGGAGATTCTGCCCGATAACCGGCGCCGGAAAGGGTTCCGTTGACATAAATCTTTAAAATACCGTTGCGCTCCCGAACGAGGTCTGCGTGTACAGCGCCGCCGCTGACTTTGTCATCTGACTTTGCGCGAATACCGCAGCAGTCCGCAATAAGCTTGCCGTTGGAAACACTGAGGACGAGGCTGTCGCCCTGTGTATATAAAATGCCGTCTTCCGGGGCGTTGTTCAGCCGGAGGCGAACGGTAAATTCATCGGCGCCGGTGACGAATTCGGGCAGCAGGTGGTCTTTATAACAAATGCATTTTTCTGTGCCCTCTGCCAGGTTCCCGTAAACATCGCGAACAGCATATTGCACCGAAAAGCTTTCTCCGTAGGGGAACGGCTGCGCGCTGTGCAGCCGGACTTCACTGTAATCAGCCAGCAGCTCGGCTTCGGCTTTTTCCCCTGCACAGGCGAATTCGCCCGGGAAAATGTGGCGGTCAAAGGTGAGCAAAACGGTGTGCTCGTCCATCGCCTTGGCGCGCAGAAGCACCGGGGGTGCTGTTACCGGTGCACCGAAGTGCAAAACACGGATTTCGTGGGGGTTAAGTTCGATTTCGTAAGTGTCGCCGTAATTCCAAGGCTTGCCCTGTTCGGTTTGCACATGGGGTAAAACCAAGGTGCAGACCATGTCCTGCGTACCCTCAGCAACGCCGATGCGCCGATCCAGTGTGAACGAAAAAGTCTGTGCATAGGGCATCGGATTTCGAAGTGAAACAAAGCCTTCTGCACCTTCCCAGGCAGAGTACCCATAGACAGCGCCTGTGTTCGGGGAATGCCCGATGAGCTTTGCATTGCGGAGAATGTGGAAATTGTCCTCTAAGAACCGCAGCACATCGGCGTTAATCTGCCATTTGGCATCGTTCATCATGTTGCAGCTGTAATACAATTCCCAAAATGCCGTGCCGCGCGCCGCCAGCATATACAGATATTTGCGGAATTCCGCATCTGTCATTTGAATTTTTGCGGTGTTGCCGTAAATCGGCTCGTGGTTATACATGTTCGACAGCGGGAACTGATAGGCGCGCGTTTCATGGAAATCAAAATATTTTGTATCGCGGTAGGTAAGCATGCGGTCAAAATCTTTGCCTTGCATGGCTTCGCCGTTGGTTGTCTTGTCGATAAATCCTATATCGTCGCTGTTCTGCATCCAAAGGCTTTCTGAAAATTGCAGATGCCACGGGCTTGCGTTGCAGTAGCTGGTTTGGTTGATCCAAAGCGATTTGCCCTGTGCTTCGCGGTGGCGGTGCATTTCTTGAAATACCGCGATCCAGCGCTCCCAGTGGTCGGCAAAACAATACATATCTTCATATCCGCCGGTGGGGTGTCCGTGCCGGTGGGAGGGGCACGAACGAAGCATAAAGCCGTCCAGTTTCCAGTAGTTGATGTCAAAGCGGTCCATGTAATCTAAAAACAGGGCTTTAACATTTTCCGTATAGCGGTGGTCGGCGGTGCAGATGTCGTGGCTGCGGCGGTTGTAGCCGCCTTTTTTGGCGCGCTGTATTCGTCTTGCAAACCGCGGGGTTTTTTTGTTATAGCCGCCGCGCGGACCAAGCCACAGACCGAAATTGGAAGCAAAGTTTTTAGCGAGGGCGGCGCTTTCATAAAGCTCGTTGGGGAATTTTTGATTAAAACACCAAAAATCCTTGTCGTAATCCGGCCAGCCATCGTCCACCACATAGGCATCGACCGGCGGAAGCCCGTTTTGCGTCATGCCCTTTTCGATTTCAAAGAACGAGCTGCGAATATTATCCTTGTCAATGTCCAGCATATGGTCAAACCAGGAATTATATTGTGTACGCAAAGAAATCGGACGCGAGATGGAACGGATATAGCTGAGAAAATCTGCCCGGATGACTTCCGGCTCTAAACTTCTTGCCGCGCCGAAAACCGTTTTCCAGGTGGTGTATGCCGGTTTTCCGTTTTTCAGATCATGCATGGATTTTCCGGCATAGTAACGAATGTGGGCAATGCCGTCTTCAATGTTGTTGTCGTTGGCGGGGAACTCGCTGCCGGTGTAAAGACCGTTCAAATACACAGGCTGACCGAGCGCCGACTGGAACGGGGTGAGATATGCTTTTTTCATGTTCGGGCGGCTCCATTTTTGCTGCAGACCGCGCGGCAAAGAAATGGATTCAGTGTCAATGGTGTCAATGACCACATGCTCGTCCGAAGCGGCAATCGTCAGCGTCTTATATAAAAACGGACGGTCTGCCGTCTCAATGGATTCTGTAATGGTGTAGGTTACGCCCAAAACGCGGTATGGCGCAAAACAAATATCCAGCGTTTTACAGCCGTTCTCCTCACGAATTCGGATGTCCTCGACTTGCAGATTGGAACTTTTGAGCGCAGCGGTTTTATGCTTGCCTACCTTGATGCGCAAAATAAATTCTTCCGAACAGGGTTGAAACAGCAAATCCAGCCCGCCCTGAATTCTGCGGTTGCGGATATAGGCGGTGCGAATCGTTTTGTCTGCCTCCATGGAAAAAACACGGACGATGTAGCGGTTGCCCACGGCAATCATACCATTTTCACTTTTTATAAAAACAGTTTCCGGAAAATCCATAAAATTACTCCTGTTCTTCTGAAAATAATACGGCTTCGGCGATTAACGCCGCTTCTTCTACAAGCTTTACGCAGGGGCGTTTTTTATAATAGCTTTCTGTGCGTGCTTCCGGGGTGGGCACAACGGCGGCGCAGGGCGAAAGCCCCAGCAATTCGCGGCAGATGATAGAGGGTTTGTCCTCCCGAAACCGATTGGCAATCTCCTGCACTTTTTCATAGGTGCGCGCTTTGGCTTCCCGGTCGTCCCCGCGTGTTGCACCGCAGACCATGCCGGCAAGCATTGTCGCGCCGCAAACCGCGCCGCAGACCTCCCGCATCCGGCCTATACCGCCGCCAAATCCGGCTGCAACGCGCAGGGCGGTTTCTTGTGGCAGCCCGGTTTTGTCACAGAATGCGGCAAAAACAGATTGGGAGCAGTTATAGCCCGACTTAAACAATTCAACTGCACGATCGCTGTGTTCAGACATAGAAAAACCTCCGTGAACGGTTAGTCGTTCGACATAATTTTCATAGACTGCAAGCGCTGAAAAAGAGTACATTTTTCGAGGGCTTGCGGAAAGGATTTTGGCAGGTCAAACCGGCCGCTTTTTCAAATCCTGCGTTTCCCTGCCATTATAACACAAGCGCCAAAGCTTTGACAACCGATTCGCCGCATTTGCGGAAAAATGTGCGGCAAAACTGCGGTGGATTGACATAAAAAACGAGGTAGTATACAATATTAATTGCAAAAATAGAAAATTTGAGAAGAAGAAAAAGGAGTGAAAGAAATGAAATATTCGATTATTACGATCGGCCGCGAGCACGGTTCAGGGGGCAGAGGGATCGCCCAAATGATTGCAGATGAGTTGCAGATCCCGCTTTATGACAGAAAACTGATTCAAATGATTGCCGAAAACAGCGGTCTTGCAGAAAGCTATGTGGCGCAGTCCGAAATGCGCCGGACTTCCAGCTTTTTGTACAATCTTTATTTCGACAGCAAAAATCTTCCGCTGGATGACCAGGTCTTTTTAGCACAGGCCAATGTGATTCAAGAGGTCGCCAAAAAAGGTCCGTGCGTGATTGTGGGCCGCTGCGCAGACTATATTCTGCGTAATGAACCGTCGGTCTTAAATGTATTTGTGTATGCGCCGATGGAAGAGCGGATTCGCCGCATAGCCGAGGAATACGGAGAAAAAGCAAATGATATGCAGCGGTACTTGCAAAAAATCGACCGGCACCGTTCGTCTTATTATGACCGATTTACCGGCGAAAAATGGGGCGAGCCGCACAATTATCACCTGCTGCTCAACAGCACAGTGGGGCTTAAAACAGCAGCACAGCAGATTATTACCCTTGCAACCGGAAAGGAACAAGCTTAATGGCAAAAGAAACAACAATACAAAAAGAAAATAAAATGGGCGTAATGCCCGTTAACCGTCTACTGATTTCCATGTCGGTGCCGATGATGATCTCCATGCTCGTTCAGGCACTTTACAATATCGTTGACAGCATGTTTGTTGCCCAAATCAGTGAAAATGCATTAACAGCGGTGTCGCTTGCATTTCCGGCACAAAACCTGATGATTGCCGTTGCCACCGGTACCGGCGTCGGTATCAACGCGCTGCTTTCCAAAAGCCTCGGCGAAAAGAATTTTGACCGCGTCAACAAAACCGCCGGCAACGCCGTGTTTTTGGCATTTTGCAGTTTCGTCGTGTTTGCTCTGCTCGGCGGTTTTTTCTCGCGTCTGTTTTTTACTTTGCAGACCGACATTGAAGAAATCATCAATTACGGTGAGCAGTATCTCATCATCTGTACCGTGTTCTCCTTCGGCGTATTCGGGCAGGTCACCTTTGAACGGCTGCTCCAATCCACCGGTAAAACCATTTATACCATGATTACACAGGGCGTCGGCGCGATTATCAATATCATTTTCGACCCGATTTTGATTTTCGGTCTTTTGGGCTTCCCGAAAATGGGCGTTGCCGGTGCCGCGGCAGCGACAGTGTTTGGGCAGATCGTTGCGTTTATTCTGGCGGTTGTGCTCAATCACTTTAAAAACCCGGAAGTACGCCTGCATCTTCGCAATTTCCGCCCCAAAGCGGTCATCGTCCGCAATATTTACGCTGTGGGTGTGCCGTCTATCATCATGGCGTCTATCGGCAGTGTGATGACCTTTGGCATGAATAAAATCCTCATCGCATTCACCCCCACGGCTACGGCGGTGTTCGGCGTATATTTCAAGCTGCAAAGCTTTGTATTTATGCCTGTGTTCGGGCTTAATAACGGCATGGTGCCGATTGTCGCATACAACTACGGCGCGAAGAAGCCGGAGCGTATCACCAAAACCGTCAAGCTCAGCGTGCTTTATGCGGTCGCAATCATGTTTATAGGCCTTTTGGTCTTTATGCTGCTGCCGGACAAGCTGCTTGCCATTTTCAATGCATCGGAAAATATGCTTGCCATCGGCGTCCCGGCGCTGCGCATCATCAGCATAAGCTTCCTGTTTGCCGGGTACGCAATCGTTTGCTCGTCTTTGTTCCAGGCACTTGGTCATGGTATGTTAAGTCTTTGGGTTTCCGTGCTGCGTCAGCTTGTGGTGCTTTTGCCGGTTGCATTTTGCTTTGCCCGCTGGTTCGGACTTGAGTCAGTTTGGCTTGCGTTCCCGGTTGCCGAAATTGCTTCGTTGGTATTTAGCACACTGTTCCTGCGCCATGTTTACAAAAAAGAAATTTTACCGATGAAACAAGAGCAGGAAAACGCGCAGGCGTCTGCATAAGGCAAAAATAAATTGGAATCAAAAAAGAACGGAAAGCCCGAAAGCTTTCCGTTCTTTTTGTTAAGACATAATGTAAAGCAGCGCCATCATCAGCGCTTCGTCCGCCCCCTCGGATTTTAAAAGCAAAAGCAGTGAAAATAAAACGGCTTCGTCCGGTTCCTCTAAAACCGTGTCTAAAAGATTTGCTTTGGTTTTCTGCTCGGTCTGTTTTTGTGCTTTCTTGTTTTCCGGTTCAAAATATTCGCGAAAAGTCGGATAGGTGAGGTCGCGGTTTTCCGGCAGATTCAGCGGCATTTTAATGCGGCCGCTGTGTTTTGCCGGCGGCGGACTGTCTTTCGGCGGCGTGCGGCGCGCAGGCTCAGAATGCGCTTCCATGGCTCGGTTGGTCTCCTCCACCATTTCCCGGGAGTGCATCTGCATGTTGCGCACGCGTTCCAGTGCCTTTGCCTGCATCCTCTGCAGCTCGTCATAGGTATATTCGTGCATGTCAGAACATTCCTTTCAAAAGCGGGAGCATATCCATAAGCCGCAGAAAGCGCACGGCTTCATCCGCCTTTTTCTGCCGTTCTTCGGAAAGCAGGGGGCGAAGCGCCTGAATAAAGCGTGTGCGGTCATCTTCTTCGTGCATTCTGCCGGCAACCGCGGCAAGCGTTTTGGTCATATCATCGCCGAGCATGGCGGAAAGCCCTGCGCCGGGATTTTCCCCGCCTTTTTGATGTTTACCCTCTTCTTTGCCGGAATTGCCGCTGTTTTCCTGCATCAGATTCTGTGCCACGCTTTTCAGCCGTTCAAGGTCTTCGGGGCTTACGGATTCAAGCAGTTCACGAATGCTGTCCATCGGAGCCCTCCAACAGTTTCTTTAAAAGTGCCTGCGCCTGCGGCGTTTTTAAAAGATCGCGTGCGGCATTCTCGTCCTGTAAAACAGCCTGAAGCTTTTCCGACTGTGTGGGACTCAACTGTTTCATCAAATAGTCTTCCGCCTCTTTTTTACTGTTTTTCTGCTTGATTTCCTGGAGGATGCGTTCTAAATTCCCGTTCTCTTTTTGCATTGCAAACACCTCGCCGTTTTGCTATAATTACTATAATCTATGAAAAGAGGGCGGTATTTATGCTTCGCGCATTGGTTCTGTCAGACTCGCATCGGGACTATTATTCCATTGAGCGCGTTCTGCGTCTGCACCCGGAGGCTGAGGCGGTGTTTTTCTTGGGGGACGGAGAGGACGATTTCTTTTCGCCGTCAGTGCAAAAGCTTTTGGCCAACAAAAAAGTTACCGCACTTGCCGGCAACTGCGACTGGGGCTCGACGCTTCCCGCCGAAGAGCTTATTCCGATCGGCGGGAAAAAGATATTTGCGCTGCACGGCCACACGCGTATGGTGAAATATGGATTGCAAGACCTTGTCACCGCAGCCAAAGCGAAAGAGGCAGATGTCGCAATATACGGTCACACCCATGTTTCGCGCGTGGAATATATCGACGGGATTTACTTTATGTGTCCCGGCAGCGTGCGCGGCGGCGAATACGGCATGATTGACATTACAGATAACGGAGAAATTGCCTGCCTTACGGCAAGCTTGTAAAGAGGAATAGCTATGATATTATTTCGCAATGTAAACATCGTAAAAGAAAATGCCGTAGAGCCCGGTGAAGTGCTGGTGCGCGACGGTAAAATCGCAGAAGTGGCGCGCGTTATTGAAGCAACCCCGGAAATGGAAATCATCGACGGCGGCGGGCGCTATCTTTCCCCGGGCTTTGTGGATTTGCATGTGCACGGCGGCGGCGGATATTCCGCGATGGGTGGTAAAGAGGCGGTTGTGAAAATGTGCGAAGCGCACGCGCGCTATGGCACGACCTCGATTTTGCCCACTACGCTTGCCGCCCCCATAGCACAGCTGAAAATGGCTATGGATGGGATTCGTGAAGCGCAAAATGCGACCGACCGCGTCAACATTCTCGGCGTGCATTTAGAAGGTCCGTTTTTATCGCCGGATATGTGCGGCGCGCAAAGTCCTGAAAATATTTTGGTGCCCGACGAGTGGGATTGTGAAGATTTGCTTTCTTACTGGGACGGAATTCGCATCATGGGTGTGGCGCCGGAAACCGCCGGCGGTATGGCACTGGGCAAGCTTATGCAAAAATACGGGGTGGTGGCGTCGATAGCCCATTCCTCGGGTGATTACGACATAGCCGAAGAAGCGTTTCAAAACGGATACAGCGATGTCACGCATCTTTACAACGCCTGCACTTCCTGCCACAAAATTGGCGTGTTCCGCTATGCGGGTACAGTCGAAGCGGCGCTTTGCAACGATAATGTGACCACACAAGTCATTGCCGATTTGCGGCACCAGCCGGCAGGGGTGCTTAAGCTCATTTATAAATGCAAAGGCCCCGACCGTATGTATTTGATTACCGACGGGCTGGAATATGCCGCGCTGGATATGGAAGAGGGGCAGGTGTTTACGCAGGAAAACGGTATGTCGGTCGTTTATGAGGACGGCGTGATGAAGCTTGCCGACCGTTCCTGTCTTGCGGGGTCGGTTGCGACCTGCGACCGCCTTGTGCGCAATATGTACCGCGAAATCGGTCTCCCGCTTCCGGTTTGTGTGAAAATGGCAAGCCTGACACCCGCGCGCGTGATTGGCATCGGCGACAGAAAAGGCAAAATTGAGCCGGGATATGACGCAGATTTACTGCTGTTCGATGACAACATTCAGGTGGATTTTGTTATGGTTGGCGGTAAAATCGTGGTTTCTGCATAATTTTCAAAAAAGAAAAAACGGCTTCCGAAGCTTCGGAAGCCGTTTGCTTTTTTCAGCCGATGTGCCACTTTTCCAAAAGTCGTTTGGCATCGGGAACGACATCGCTGTCCGTGGGGTATGCATATTCGGAATAGGTGCTTGCCCACTTTTGCTCAAATTCGTTCATCCGTTTTCCAAGCGGAAAAGCTACATAGTTTTTGCGCTGTAAATAGTTGTCTGTATTGCGAAGCGGAAATTCCGTGCCGTTTTCCAAATGCGCCACAGCTTCGCTGTAAAACATTTCCCAGCGCACGGCGTAGAATTCTTTTATCATGCCATGCCATTCGCGCCACGCATAGTCATATAAATAGGCACAGGTTCCGTTTACATCGCCCCAAAGGGAAATCAGCGTGCGGGCGTTGCGGTCAAAATAACGGCGCTGAGTCTCGTCTGTAGCGAGCGCGTGGCTGTCGCAAATCCAGCGTGCCAGACACAATTCGCTGCGGTGTGCAAGCAAAGCGTCCAAATCAGCAAGCAGTTCCAGTTGTTTTTCCGCCAGCTCTTTTGCCCGGGCGGTGTTTTTTTGCTTGAACGCATTGGCAAATTCGGATTGCTGTGTGTGAAAACGGTTGCTGAGCGCCTGCCGTGTAAAGTCGCAGAGGTCGTACTGATAGCCGTCGCTGTCACCAAGACGGTCTGCGGCGGTGGCAAACAGCCGTACAGCCCGTTCAAATACACTGGGGTCATAAAAGAATTTTGTCCGACAGCAAGGCCCGGTCATTGCGGGCTCCATGCTCGGGCGTGCGGCGACCATAGAACCGACCGCGTTCTCTTCATAGCCGCTGCTGCGGTAGCAGGTCTGTAAAAACAGCTTCCAAGCATTAAAGACGCTTTCATCAAAAGTCTTATATCGCCTTGTAATATAGTCGCGCAGCCAGATTTCTGCGTCTATGGCAGCGTCGGAAGTCATCAATTCAAATTGCAGGTCATAGATGACCGGGTTTTGCTCAATGCCTTCCATGAACATACCCGTTCCCACAACCTTGGCGCCGCGTGCTTTGAGCTGCAGATAACGGTTCTTGCAGTGCTTTTCCAGTTTGCCTTGTAAAGCATTTTTGCCGCCGAAGTTGTGCAGCATACCGGAAATGACGGGATACCCCCACATGTTTCGGTTCAGCGGGGTCTTTTGAGAATTCAAATCCAAAATCAAAAGGCGGTTTTTCGGAACAGCCTTTACAATGTGCTTGCGCATGGTCCACGCCTGCATGACCCAAACGGACTGCGGGTCGAATTCTTCATAAAGGCGGTTGATGGTCTTGCCGACCGCCTTCAGGTAATACCGCCACCGTTTGGGCGGCGTGCCCTCGTGGAACGGGTCACAGGCAAGAAAATGATGCGTGCCGAAAAGCCTTTCCAGTGTTTGCAGATAAGCTTTGCCGAATTTTAAAAACAGAGGGTCGAGCGGGTCTAATTGCGCGGTGACCGGGAACCCGCACCAGCCCTTTTGGTCGAGAATATGCGCGTCCGGATATTTTTTGCGGAGCAGTGCCGGCACATGCCCGGAAAAGCCCTGCTGGATAGGATACATGCCGAATTCCAAATAGCGGGCAAGAATTTGTCTACCGAGTGCGAGCCTGTCATAGACATAGCTTTTGTCGGGCGGGGAAAGATAGCCGTTGATGTTGGTCATCAGCTGCCATGCCCAAAAAGCGGGGCCGGAAATCCAGCTGAGCGCTTCCGCTTCAGAAAAACCAAACTCTAAAAGCGTTTCAAACCAAACCGCTTCCGTGCCGATAACGGCCAGAGGCATGTTGATGCCGTTCATCGCCATGAAGTCTATTTCTTTTTCCCAGCGCGCAAAATCCCACCAGCACATGGAATAATCCAGCGTGCAGTAGTTCATATAGACCCGGTATTTCTGCACAATGGTGCGGGAAAAAACGCCGTCAAACATAACGGGCTCTTGCAGGTCAATTACACGGTTGCCGCACCAGGAAAGCTGCACATGACAGTATCTTTTCAAATAATCATAAATCCCGGTACACGCAGAGACCGGATTGCTTGCTGTCACATAGACACAGCTGTCTTTGGCTGTCAGGGCGTATTTGTCTATTGGGTCGCCTGTCAGTGTGATATGGAACCGGTCGGCACACGCCGGCAGATTCCTCTGTAAAAAGCCTTCCAGAACCTTTTCCATTTTTTGTGCCGCCTTTCTGCTGCAAGCTTTGTATTCTATCGTAAATGTAGCAGAAAACCCTGTAAAAAGCAACGCAAATTTACGAAAAGCACGGCAAAATCCGGCGGAAAAAAGCCGGATTTTTAATTGCCGTACTATTCTTTTGTTTTTTGGGAATTTTTTTATATTTTTCTCTCCTTTTTCAGAGAAAAATTTGTTTTAGCTTGACAAACCGGAAAAGATTGGGTAGTCTTAAAATATATGTCCGTGCTCGTGCCCGGCCGTGGTTTGCATGGTTGAAGTGCGCAAGCGCAGACTCGGAGAGGAAGCGATAAGAATGACGGGACAAGAGCGTGTGATGCGCATCTTAAATCGGCAGGAGGTAGACCGGTCAGCCTATTGGATCGGCAATCCATCCGACGAAGCGCTGAAGATTTATAAAAAGGCGTTTCATGTGTTGTCTAAAGCGGCGTTGGGGCGCAAGCTCGGTGACGATCTCGCCTGGGTGCCGATTGATTGCTATATCAATCCGAAGCATCCCGTCGCTATCGATACGCGCAAGGGAATGAAGGTCGAAACGCTGTCGCAGGGCGGTGTATTTTTGGAGGCGGAAAGCGCTGACGATATTCTCAACTGGCCGTATTGGCCGGACATGAACTGCATTCGTGTGCTTCCGGTGCAAACCAAAGGGTTGGTGCAGGCAAGAAAACACGGCCTTGCAACCTTTTCCGGCTCATGGGCGCCGATTTGGCACCAGCTGACCGATTTTTTCGGCATGGAGGAATGCTTTGTCCGTATGTATACCGACCCCGACCAAATCGTGGCGGCCATGGAGAAGATGACCGAGTTTTACTTGGCAAGCAACCGGTTGTTGTTTGAAAAATACGGCGATCTGATTGATGTCATGTTTTTCGGGAACGACATGGGCAGCCAGCTCGATTGCATGATCAGCCCCGATATGTTCCGGGAATTTATTTTCCCATATTATAAGAAACTTATCGATCAGGCAAAGTCCTTCGGGAAAAAAGTAGCGTTGCATTCCTGCGGTTCTATTGATAAAATTATTCCGGACCTGATTAACCTTGGCGTTGATGCTCTGCACCCGATTCAGGCGAAAGCCGCAAACATGGACGCCGAGCACCTGCAGGCGGCCTACGGCGGTCAAATCGTGTTTATGGGCGGGGTGGATACGCAGGATGTTTTGCCGTTCGGTACGGTGGAAGATGTCCGCAAAGAGGTTTTGCGTCTGCGGCAAATCTTCGGGAAATATTACATATGCTCCCCGTCACATGAAGCGCTTTTGAAAAATGTATCCGCTGAAAAACTGCGGGTAATGAGCGAAACGGCTGTTGCCCCGCTGAAGGAGTGAGTTCTATGAAACCAATCGTTGCGCAAATGCTGCAAAATAAAGCAAAAACCATGCCGATTCTGTCTTTTCCCTCGGCACAACTAATCGGCTGCACGGTGGCAGAGCTTGTGACCGACAGTGAAAAACAGGTCGCCGGTATGCGTGCCATTGCCGAAAAATGCCCAATCAGCGCTTCTTTGCACATGATGGATTTGTCGGTCGAGGCTGAGGCGTTCGGCGCAGAGATTCTGTTTGAAAAAAACGAGATTCCTACGGTCGTGCGTCCGCTGCTGACGGATATTGGTGAAGCTGCCCGGTTAGAAGTGCCCGCAATCGGCACGAAGCGGACGGGAACTTTTATTGCAGGGGTGCGCCGCGCAAAGCAGGAACTTGGCAGTCTGCCTGTGTTTTGCGGCGTGATTGGTCCATATTCCCTCGCGGGCAGGCTCATGGATATGACGGAATTGATGATGGCGTGCTATGACGACGAAGAACAGGTGCACCTGCTTTTGGAAAAATGCACCTGTTTTATCACTGATTATATTGCTGCCTTCCGTGCGGCGGGCGCAGACGGTGTGGTTTTGGCAGAGCCGGCCGCCGGATTGCTGTCTCCGTCGTTTTGCGAGGACTTCAGCAACCGCTATGTACGCCGTATCTTTGAAGCGGCAGGAAGCCCCGATTTTGTGCTGGTTTATCATAACTGCGGCAATACCGTTCCGCTGGCCGAGGGGCTTCGCACGCTCGGCGCAGATGTGTATCATTTCGGCAATGCTGTGGATATGGAGGAAATGCTGAAAGCCCTGCCGGAAGCTGACGCAGTCATGGGCAATCTCAACCCCGTTGACCTGCGTACGGGCACACCCGAGCAAATTGCCCGCGACACACAGGCGCTTCTGACGCGGTGCGCCAAATATCCGAATTTTATTGCTTCTTCGGGATGTGATATTCCCGCAGACAGCCAATGGGAAAACATCACCGCCTATTTTGACGCGGTGCAGAATTTTTATAAGTGAGGGAACAGCTATGCTCGAACAGATTAAAGAAATGATCCAAAAAGGCAAAGCAAAAGATGTGCGTGCTTTGGTCAGCGAAGCACTGGAAAGCGGCATCACACCGAACGACATTTTAAATCAGGCGATGATTGCCGCCATGTCTGAGGTTGGCACGCGCTTTAAAAACAATGAGATTTATGTGCCGGAGGTGCTGATTGCGGCAAGGGCGATGAACGCGGGACTCGAAGTGCTGCGCCCGGCGCTGACCGCCGCGGGGGTTGAGCCTATCGGCAAGGCGGTCATCTGCACCGTGAAAGGCGATTTGCACGACATCGGTAAAAATCTTGTGAAAATGATGCTGGAAGGAACCGGTATTGCATGTGTCGACCTCGGCGTGGATGTCCCGCCGGAAAAAGTCGTGCGTGCGGTTCAGGAGAATAATGCGCAGCTGGTTTGCCTGTCTTCTTTGCTGACCACGACCATGGTTTCGCAAAAAGATGTAATCGATGCGCTGGAAAAGGCCGGCTTGCGCAGTCGTGTAAAAGTGATGGTCGGCGGCGCGCCTGTGACACAGGCATTTGCCGACAGCATCGGCGCAGACGCATATACACCTGACGCCGCCAGTGCGGCAGAAGTGGCGAAGAGCTTTTTTGTCCACGCTTAAATAGGGAAAGCTTATGAACGACCGAGAAAATCTATTTGGGCTGCTGCGGCGCACCGGCTATGCTTTTATGCCGGTGGAATTCTCTATGTCGCCGGATTTGGAAGCGAGATTCAAGCAGTATGTGCGCACAACCGGCTACAAAATGCCCCGCCGCGCTATGCGCTATCTTCCGGGTGCTCCGCTTGTCAGCCGACCGCATACCGCGTCTTTTTGGCGGGAAAGGTATGCATATCCGCTGGCAGAGGACACCAATTTTGATGAGTACGGTGTAGCGTGGGAATCGGGCAGCGCCGCAGCGATGCATATGCGGCGGCTTCGGCACCCGCTTGCTGAAGCGCAGACCGTAGAGGAGATTCAAAGTTATCCGTTTCCGAAATTTTCTAAAAAACCGCTTCTGCCTGCCCGCATGTACGCAGCAGCGTTAAAGGCTGCCGGAAATTTTGTGATTGGCAGCATGCAGTGCACCATTTGGGAGACCGCGTGGTATCTGCGCAGTATGGAAGCACTGATGATGGATATGCTCTGTGATGAGGAAATGGCGGATGCGGTTTTAGATGTTGTGACGGCAAACGCTTGTGACCGTGCGGTTTATTTTGCAGTCATGGGTGCAGACGGCATCTATCTCGGCGACGATATCGGCATGCAGTCATCGCCCATGATGAGCATGGATTTATATGACCGGTTTTTAAAGCCGCGCCTGCAAAAGGTTATTGCGGCCGCGCGTGCCGTCCGGCCTGATATTTTGGTTTTTTATCATAGCTGTGGGTTTGTGGAACCGTTCATCGACCGCCTGATTGAGGTTGGCGTGGATGTGCTCAATCCCGTTCAGCCGGAAAGCATGGACTTTCGTGAGATTTACGCGCAATACGGAGACCGCATCTCGTTCTGCGGAACGCTTGGCACGCAAACGCTCATGCCTTTTGGTACGCCGCAGGAAATACGGGATTTTGTTTGGGATACTTTGGACATGGTCGGCCCGAAAGGCGGCCTTTTGATTGCGCCGACTCATCTTTTAGAGCCGGAAGTTCCGGTTGAAAATGTCATTGCCTATTTAGATGCCTGCAAACAATATAAGGTGAAAAAATGAAAACGGTTTGTATTGAATTAGAAAATACCAGCCTGCAGGTGCAGGCCGGAACAATCTTGGCGCAGGCGCTGCGGGAAAACGGTTTTTCGATGCCGTTGCCATGCGGCGGCACGGGCAAGTGCGGCAAATGCCGCGTGCAGCTCGAAGGGATTGGTGAAGTTTTGGCCTGCCAATACCGGGTTACCACGGACATTCGCATTCTTTCCCCGGTGCGCGGCGGCTTTGTGTTTACGCCCGAAAATGAGCAGGCGCAAACAGTCCCGCAGGGGCGCGCAGACCTTGCCATCGATATTGGCAGCACGACCGTTGCATTGGCACTGTTTGAGCCGGAAAGCGGCAGAATATTGTACCGAAAGGCTTTTAACAATCCGCAGACCGCTTACGGCGCTGATGTAATAAGCCGGATTGCATATTGTGCAGAACACGGTGCAGAGCCTCTGCAAGGCGTGCTTTTACAAGCTCTGCAAAAGCAAATCGGGCCACTAACAGCAGCGGGAGCGCAGATTCAGAAAACCTATGTCAGCGGCAATACGACGATGCTGCATCTTTTTTGGGGTGTGGATTGTGCGTCGCTTGGAACGGCGCCCTATACGCCGCATTTTTTAAATGCACAGACCGTTCGCGCAGCCGATTTGGGGCTGCCGGGGGAAACGGTTACGACGCTTCCCTGCATAGCCTCTTTCGTTGGGGCGGATATTTTAGCAGGCCTTCTGGTTTGCGCCGTTCCCAAATCGGGAAAATACAATTTGTTAATTGACCTCGGTACAAATGCCGAAGTGGCGCTGTTTAACGACCGGCAGGTGCTTTGCACGGCGACAGCCGCAGGCCCCTGTTTTGAAGGCGCAAACATCTCGTGCGGCATGCCTGCTGCTGCAGGTGCAATAACGCATTATACTTATCCGTATGCACCGACCTTTTTAGGCGAAAAGCCGACAGGCGTTTGCGGAACCGGACTTGTAGATGTTATAAGCGAGCTTTGTCTGCACGGGATAGTAGATGAAACCGGAGCCATGGAGGACGAAGCGTTTTTCGTTGCCCCCGGCGTTGCCTTAACGGCGGCGGACATTCGGCAGTTCCAGCTTGCAAAATCCGCTGTCCGCGCGGGGACGCAGCAGCTTTTGGAACTTGCCGGCATTTCGGAATCGGCAGTAGACACGGTGTTTTTAGCCGGTGGGTTTTCTGCTTATTTGAATGTGAAAAGTGCTTGCAGAACCGGGCTTTTGTCCCCGCTTTTGGAAAAGAAGTGCGTGCAGCTCGGCAATGCATCTTTAGAGGGCTGCGCTGTTTATCCCCGCGAGCAGGCGCGCGCCGAAGCCATTGCTGCCCGCGCAAAATATATTGACCTTGCAGCCGATGCGGGCTTTTCAGAAAAATTTATGCAGTATATGTACTTCGGAGAAACACCATGAATACAGAGCTTCTGCGTTTGATACACGACAACAGCCGGGAAACCGCTTGCATATCGACCCGTCAGATCCCATTCGGAGATTTTGTGCGCGCGGCGTGTGAGGAAAATGCCTGTGGCAAATATGGCGCCTGCTGGACTTGTCCGCCAGCGGTGGGCAGTGTGGAATCCTTGCAAAAACGAATTTTGTCTTATGACAAAGCCATTGTCTATACAACAGTGCACACACTCGAAGATAGTTTTGATATTGAGGGCATGTTTGAAGCGGGGAAACAGCATAAGCATTTTGACCTGTCGCTTTTCCGCCATCTCGGCAACGAAAAAATGCTTTTGAGCAGCGGCGCGTGCTCACTTTGCTGCCGCTGTACCTATCCCGATGCACCCTGTCGCCACCCCGAACGCGCGCTGATTTCCATTGAAGCGTGCGGAATTGATGTGACAGCACTCGCAAAAGAATGTGGGATTCGATATTACAACGGCGAAAACACGGTAACTTATTTCAGTATGCTGCTGTATCGCGGGGAATGAGCGCGGTGTGTTCGAAAACCAATACATGTGTTGACAAAAAAAGGCGCTTTTTTTATAATAAAGCTGTGTAAAGAGACCGTTTTGTACCATTTGGAAAGGAGAGATGTAGCTTTTGGCAATCACAGCACAGGAAATTGCAGAGCTGGCGGGCGTCAGCAGAGGTACAGTGGACCGTGCGTTGAAAAACCGTCCGGGCATCAATCCGCAAACCAAACAGAAAATTTTAAAAATAGCACGGGAGCATCAATATAAACCGAATTTGATTGGAAAAGCGCTTGCCTATTCCGGGCACACGGTTTTGGTTTCCGTCATATTAAACAGTGTCGGCAACTCGTTTTTTGACGATGTGAAAAGCGGGCTTTGCGAAGCAGAAAAGAACTTTGCAGATTATGGAATTCAGTTGCAGCTTACGGAAATTAAGGGTTATGACACCCAAAAATTGCTGTATGCGCTCGAGCATTTGCCGGCGCAGACCAAAAGTGTGATAGTAACGCCGCTGGAATCGCAGGAGATTTCTGAAAAGATTCGGGAACTGACGGCGCAGGGCATCCGGGTGGTTACGCTGTCAAGCGATGTTCCCGATGCGGAAAAACTCGCCTATGTCGGCTGTGACTATTTAAAAAGCGGCAAAATTGCCGGCCGGCTGGTCGGACTGCTCTCCGGTGGCCGGGCGCGGCTTTGCATCGTGACCGGCAGCACACTGCATACGGGGCACCGTATGCGCGTTGAGGGCGTGCGCAGTGTGGTGCGGGAATATCCGGGCATTTCTATTGCGCGTGTGGTGGAAAACAACGACGACAACGCCACGGCATATGCCGCAATGCAAACCGTGCTTGCGGAAAATCAAGAAATTGATTTTGTTTGTATAACCGCGGGCGGCGTTTCCGGCACCTTGCAGGCAATCCGCGAAAGCGGGCGTGCAATCCGGGTTTGTTCGTTTGATGACACGCCGACGACGCGCGCCGCTATGAAAAACGGTGAAATTCTTGCTACGATTTGTCAACAGCCGTTTGAACAAGGGTATAATGCTGTCAAAAGCGTTTTTGACGCTGTAATCGCCAAAGACACAGTGCAGGCTGTGCAGTATTCGGATTTGTATATCAAAGTGGACCAGTCATTATAAGCAAAAACTATAATAGGAAAAGAATAAGCAGCTTGCTGCTTATTCTTTTTCAACGCACCGTTCGCGTGCACGAAATATTGTGCAACAATTTAAGGAGTGGTTTTGTGTATTTTCCCAGCATCCCGAAAATCCAGTTTGAAGGTGTAAAAAGCAATAATCCCTTTGCGTTTCGGTTTTATGACAAAGATAAAGTGGTTGCCGGCAAACCAATGCGCGCACATTTGAAGTTTGCCATGAGCTATTGGCACACCTTGTGCAGTGAAAGTACCGATATGTTCGGCGCAGGCACACGGTGCATGAATTTTGGCGGTACAACGCCGCTGGAAATCTCGCAAAATCGGGTTGCCGCTGCGTTTGAACTGATGGAAAAACTGGAAATTGAGTATTTTTGCTTCCACGACCGCGACATCGCACCCGAGGGCGCCACGCTGCGCGAATCCAATGAAAATATAGACCGTATTGTTCCGCTCTTGAAACAGGAAATGGAGCGCACGGGAATCCGCCTGTTGTGGGGCACGGCAAACTGCTTTAATAATCCGCGCTATATGAACGGCGCCGCTACCTCTAACGATGCGGATGTGTTTGCATATGCCGCGGCGCAAATCAAAAAAGCACTGGAGGTAACGACTGCACTCGGCGGCAGTGGATATGTATTTTGGGGCGGACGGGAAGGCTATGAAACGCTGCTCAACACTGACACCGGCCGTGAGCTCGACCATATGGCGGCATTGATGCGAATGGCGGTCGATTACGGCAGAAAAATCGGCTTTGCCGGGGATTTCTATATTGAACCCAAGCCCAAAGAGCCCACCAAGCACCAATATGATTTTGACGGTGCAACGGTGCTTGCTTTTCTTCGGAAATATGGACTTGAAAAAGATTTCAAGCTTAACATTGAGGCCAATCACGCCACGCTCGCCGGGCATACTTTCCAGCACGAACTGCGTGTTGCGCGCGACAACCGGGCGTTCGGCTCGATTGACGCAAACAGCGGCGACACCCTGCTTGGCTGGGACACCGACTGCTTCCCAACCAATGTGTATGATACAACGCTGTGCATGTATGAGGTGCTCAAGGCGGGCGGCTTTAAAAACGGCGGGCTGAATTTTGACGCAAAAGTGCGCCGCCCCAGCAACACCCCCGAAGATATTTTCTTAGCTTATATCGCAGGCATGGATGCATTTGCCTTTGGCTTGCTGGTTGCAGACAAACTGCTGGCAGACGGCTGCTTAGAGCAATTCGTTGCAAAGCGATATGCCTCTTTTGACAGCGGTATCGGCAAAAAGATTGAGTCCGGTGCGACCTCTTTAGAAGAACTCAGCGCCCATGCGCTTGCTGCCGGCGAACCGCATCCGTCCAGCGGCAGACAGGAATATTTGGAATCGCTTATTAACCAGTATATTGTTTTGACGGGGCAAACGCTATGAACGGTTTTATAGGAATGGATGTCGGTACCTCCGGGACTAAGGCGGTGCTGTTTTCCGAAAAAGGCGAAATTTTGAATACGGCGTTTCAGGCATATGCTTTGGAGCAGCCGCAAAATGGCTGGGCACAGCAAGACCCGTCAGACTGGAAAAACGCTGCGCTGCAAACGCTGCGCACGCTCGCGCAAAACTGTGCCGGCGCAGTGATTCGCGGCATTGGCGTTTCCGGGCAAATGCACGGGCTGGTGCTTTTGGATGCACACAACACGCCGCTGACCGACAGCATTATCTGGTGCGACCAGCGCACCGGGGACGAGGTGCAGGAAATTTGCCGGGTAATCGGTCGGCAAAAATATATTGAACTGACCTGCAACGCGCCGAATACCTCTTTTACCCTGACAAAGCTGCTTTGGGTGTGCAGACATCTGCCCGAAGTGTATGCGAAAATCCACAAGGTGCTTCTGCCGAAAGATTATGTCCAGTTTTGCCTGACCGGTAAGTTTGCCACCGATGTTTCCGACGCAAGCGGCACAGGTTATTTTTCCGTACGCGAACGGGATTGGTGTTCTGAGATTTTAGAAGCCTTTGAAATCCCCCGGCAATGGCTGCCGCAGGTGTATGAAAGCTGGGAGCCGGTCGCGTCCATAAGCCGCGAAACAGCCGCCTATACCGGCCTTCCCGGCGATACGGTCGTTTGCGCAGGGGCGGGTGATCAGGCCGCCGCGGCGCTTGGCAACGGGATTTTGCAAAGCGGTGAGGTCAGCATTTCTCTCGGCACCAGCGGCGTTGTGTTTTCTGCCGTAGATACTCGGCCTATGACCCGCAGGGGAGAGTACATACTTTCTGCCACAGTGTGCCCGGGAAATGGCACATCATGGGCGTGACGCAGGCGTGCGGGCTTTCCATAAGCTGGTTTCGCCATACCTTTGCCGAAGAACGCTCTTATCGTGAGCTGGACAACGCTGCTTCTCTCTGCTCCAGCGACGGCGTTCTGTTTTTGCCGTATTTAATGGGCGAGCGCACCCCGCATCTGGACCCGGATTGCCGCGGCGTTTTTGTGGGCCTTTCTGCACGGCACGGCGCCGATGTGCTGTATCGTGCCGTTTTAGAGGGCGTTTGCATGAGCATTTGCGACTGCGACATGCTTCTGCGGGAACTGGGGGTTCGTGCCCGTCAAACCAGCGTGTGCGGCGGCGGAGCGAACAGTCCGCTTTGGCTGCAAATTCTTGCAGATATGCTTGGCAGAAGCGTATGTACCGGCGACAGCAAGGAAAGCGGTGCGAAAGGTGCTGCCATGCTTGCCGCAGCAGCAAGCGGCGTATGTGCAGATTTAGAAACCGCAAACCGGCATATGAATCAAACGGCTTTCTGCGAAATCACATACAATGCCGATGCACATGCAGCCTATATGCCGGCTTATCATAAATATCGTGCGCTGTATCCGGCCGTGCAAAGTGTGATGCAGGGCGAAACGGTGGTGGCAGGAACATGTGGAAAAAAATAGTTTGCATCCTTTTGGTTGTTGTGCTGATTGTGTTGGGCGGCGCTTCTGTATATGCGTTTCGCACCTGTCAAAAAGCACAGGACTATACGCTTGATTTTGCGCCGGTGGAATATACAAAGTATGAATTCAGCTATATTATCCCGGTTAAAGGGGATAACGCCGACGCCGTGCAGCAAGCCTATCAAAAGGCTGTGACGCTGTCTAAAACGGCTGCCGCCGGGTACGACAGCATTTGCATTCAGCTGGAAAACAAAAGATATCATTTTGATAAGCCTTTGGTTTTGCAGCAAGCGCCTGCAAGCGGTTTGCCGATTGTGTTTTCTGCGCCTGAACAGGCTGTTTTCAGCGGCAGCGTGCAGGTGACCGGGGGTTGGGAATCTTATCAAAACGGTATTTTTTGCACCTCGGTAGCGGCTGAACCGTTTCGGCAGCTTTATGTGGATGGTGCGCTTGCCACACGGGCAAGATTCCCCGAAAAGAACGAAAACTACAAAAAAGAGGTGCAAACCGGAAAATGGCAGGACGAACAGCAAACGCTGTATCTGCCGCAGGATTTTCAAGCGCTTTTGCAGACCGAATCTTGCGATACGCTCGAACTGCATATCATTGAAGCCTGGACGCATTCCGTTGCAAAGGTGCAGGAATTGCGCGGCGCAGACAAGGGCGTTGAGGCTGTTTTTACAGATGTGTGCACAGAAAAATTCTTTTCCCAGCGCAGTTCCAAAATTGCTGAGCCTTTTGTTTGGGCAGAAAACGACCTGTCTTTGGTCAACACGCCCGGTGAGTGGTATTATGATGACACGGCGCAGATGCTTTATTATTACCCTGAAAGCGAAGATGCGCTTGCCGAACTGCAGTTTGATATTCCCCAGACCTCCCATTTGCTGGAAGTGCGTGACACCAGCCATATCCGTTTTGAAAATATTACCTTTGCTTATACAAACTGGAACGAGCCGTCTGCATCCGGATTTGCCGATGTGCAGGGCACAAGATACATGGATTTGGATGAAAGCGGTGTCGTGTGGCGCATGCCGCCTGCAGCGCTGCGGATACAAAACAGCGACAGCGTAGAATTTCTGCGCTGTACGGTGAACGGCGCCGGTTCGACCGGCGTGCAATATGACGGCGGCTGTGATAATGTGCTTTTATATCATAACAATTTCACGCAAACTGCGGGCACAGCGGTTTGTGTCGGCAGCTTTGCCGATACCGACCCCGCCGCACAGCCGATTTCCAAACATGTTGTGATTGCAGATAACATAATCGACAGTTACGGAAAAAGCTATCTCGGCGGAATCGGAATCATGGTCGGTTACGGGCAGGATGTGCAGCTGACCTGCAACGAGGTGTGCCACGGCAGCTACACGGGCATTTCCGTGGGCTGGGGCTGGGGTGCAGAAAGCGGCATGTCCGGTTACAGCATTTGCGGCAACCGCGTGACCGATGTGATTGAAAACCATTTGTATGACGGGGCGGGGCTGTATGTCCTCGGCCGTTTTGCGGACGGACCGGTCAACGAAATCAAAGGCAATTATCTGGAGGGCGGTCATGGCTATGCGGGGCTGTATTTTGACGAAATGTCCAACAACTTTTCCGCAGAGCACAATTATATCGGCAAGGGGAAAAGCTGGTTTTTGCTGATGCATGATATCCGATATGGATTGCAGGATATCAGCGTGCAGTACAATTATGTGGAAACCGGCAGAAAGCATATTAACAGCTATGCCGGGCAAGACGGGGTGGAAGAAATTTCGACCGACGACAGAAATGTGTTTGTGCGCTGGAACATGACACCCCTTTACCCGTGCTATTCCGCCAACAAAACCGCTTTGTATGAAAATGCCGGGCGGCGTTCAAAATAGGAGGAAAGATGATGCGAAAGAAGAAAATCTTTTTTGCTGTGGCAGCAGGGCTGGTTTTGCTTGCCGGTGCCGGAACGGCAATTGGCATCTATGCGGCGCAGCAGAACAAATATGAAAATATTGCACCGCCCAAAGGTCTGTCAACGGCACCTGCCGCGCAAAGGCAGGTCGTCGGCACAGCAGATTTTTATGTAAGCCCCAACGGTAATGACCAAAATGACGGCTCGTTGGCTTCGCCCTTTGCGACTATCGAACAGGCGCAGAAGGCCGTGCGTGCGAAACTGCAGGCAGAGCCGGAGCGTGAAAAGGGCATTACCGTAGCCGTTATGGCGGGGAATTATCAAACTGCCGGTCTTGTCTTTAGCAAAGCGGATTCCGGCACGGCAAATGCCCCGGTCACTTATACGGCTTATGGCGATGGCGCGGTCGTTCTGAACGGCGGCGTTGCGCTGCAAGCGGACGATTTTCAGCCGGTTTCCGGTGAAGCGGCTGACCGCATTCCGGCTTCGGCGCGCCAGCAGGTCCGGGTGTTGGATTTATCCGCTTATAACCTGTCCAGAGCGCAATACGGCGAACTGGGGTCGTTCGGCGGTTTCCACACCGGCGAGTATTATGACAGCAACCCCACCGGCATCAACGCATGTGAGTTGTTTTTTGACGGAACAAGGCTTACGCTGGCAAGGTATCCCAACGAAGGCTATTTGAAAACCGGCCAGGTTTTGGATATCGGTGACGCATATGAACCCAATCCGCCCGGCCCGGTTGATGAAAGCTGGCTGACACGGCGTAATCAGCGCGGCGGCACCTTTATGCTCGACGAAGACACCTTTGCGCGTGTTCAGTCGTGGAAAAGCACAGACGATGTTTGGATGTACGGTTACTTTTTCTGGGACTGGGCAGACATGTCCACGCCTGTCGGCTCGGTGGATTCGGCGAAAAAGACAATCACGACTGCATATTGCAGTAAATATGGTTTTAAAGAAGGCGCCGATTACTATTTCTATAATGTTTTAGAAGAGCTCGACACACCCGGAGAATATTACATCGACCGTGCAGCCAATAAGCTGTATCTTTATCCGCCAAAAGCACTGGAAAATGCCTCGGTCACATTGTCGGTGACGACCGACAGCATCCTGACTTTAGACGAGACGGCATCCAATTTGATTTTTGACGGATTCACCATAGAAGGCACGCGGGCGGACGCTGTGGTCATGCAGGGTGAAAACTGTATTTTGCGCAGCTGCACCGTGCAAAACGCCGCGGGGGCGGGTGTTTGCGTCAGCGGTACAAACAACCGTGTGGAAAACTGCGAGGTCTGTCATGTCGGCACAGATGCGGTCGTGCTCGGCGGCGGCAGTGCAGAGGGCTTCACCCCCGGCGGCAATGTGGCGGACAACAACAGCCTGCACGATTTCGGTGAAATTCAAAAGACCTATATTGCCGGTGTAAACATCAGCGGCATCGGCAATACGGCTTCGCACAATGAAATCTTCAACGCACCGCACATGGGCATCTATTACACCGGCAACGATAACATTATGGAATATAATTCTATCCACGATGTGGTGCTGCAATCCTCCGACGCCGGCGCTATTTACACCGGGTTCAATTTAAGCACCTACGGCAATATTGTGCGCTACAACCGCATTAGCAATATCGGCTCCGGTACTTTTACACCAAACGGCATCTATTTTGACGATGTTTCCTCCGGGCAGACAGCTTACGGCAATGTGCTCATCAATATTCCGGGCTACGCCATTCTCGTCGGCGGCGGACGCGACCATGATATCCGGAACAATCTGGTCATCAATGCGGGCACGGCGCTGCATTATGACGACCGTGCCTATGAGGGATACCACAAGGACGGCTGGTTTGCCAAAAACTGCAAAACGCCGGACAGCATGCTGTGGGAAAAATTTGCCGAGGCCAAAACGCTCAATGAGCAAAGCGGCGGCAAATATGAAGGCATTGCGCGGATGCATCAGGATTATAACCGAACCGAGGACGCCGGATTTGCGGTGAATCCTTCAGGCTCTGTGGTGACCGACAATATCTTCATCACCAAAAAGGGAAAACTCGGTTTTGTGGCGGACAGCGTTTGGCAGTATTCCTCCGTTGACGGGAATTCGTGCTACAAACTGTCTAAGGCCGACGATTCTTTTGCGGATTTTGAAAACGGTGACTATACGCTGTTGGCAGACAGCAAAATCGCCGCGGAAAATCCGGATTTTGAACCCATTCCGTTTTCGGAAATCGGAAGAAAATAAAACAGCAAAAACGGACGGTTTCGACCGTCCGTTTTTTTGTGCCCTGCCGCGCTTTGACAAAATCTGCGCCGTGCTTCGGCTACAATCAAAATATGAATGACCAAAGGAGGAAAATTATGCAAACCAATATCGAAACGGCGGACAAGCAGATGACCGTGTATTTAAGCGGCGAGCTTGACCACCATAACGCGCCGTCTGTGCGCGATAAAATTGATGAAACCGCCACCTGTTTCCGCCCGGAAAAGGCTGTTTTGGATTTCCGAGGCGTGACCTTTATGGACAGCTCCGGCATCGGTCTTGTCATGGGGCGGTACAGGCTTTTAGAAAGCATGGGCTGCACGCTTGAAATTCGCAATTTGTCCACCCACGCTTATAAAGTCATGCGCCTTGCGGGGCTCGATAGAATTGCCACCCTCAAACGCATGGGGGAAAAGGAGGAAAAAAACCGTGAAACCGCAGAATGAAATGAAAATGCAAATTGAAAGCCGTTCTGTCAACGAGGGCTATGCGCGTGTGGCAGTGGCGGCATTTGCTGCGTCGCTTGACCCGACGCTTGAGGAAATCAACGATATAAAAACCGCTGTCAGCGAAGCGGTGACCAACTGTATTGTGCATGCTTACAAAAACACGATGGGCATGATTTACATAACGGTGCGGCTGTTTGAAAACGGAAAGGTAGAAATCCGAATCCGCGACCGCGGCTGCGGCATCGCCGATGTTGAAAAAGCACGGGAACCGTTATATACGACCGGCGGCAGTGACCGTGCGGGCCTCGGCTTCTCGGTCATGGAAAGCTTTTCTGACCAAATGCGTGTGCGTTCCGTGGTGGGGAAGGGAACGACCGTCACGCTCATTAAATATATCAGCGGCAGGCAGACAAGCGTTGCGCCGTGAAGAACTGATATGCGATAACCTCGGGCTGGTGCACGCCTGCGCGAATCGCTTTCGCAACAAGGGGATTGAATATGACGATTTGTTTTCTGCCGGGTGCCTGGGGCTTGTCAAAGCCGCAGACGGCTTTGACGAGTCGCGCGGGTTTGCTTTTTCCACTTATGCCGTTCCGGCAATTTTGGGTGAAATCAAGCGGCTGTTCCGTGACGGGGGCGCGGTAAAAGTGAGCCGTGCGTTAAAAGAACGCGCGCGGGAGGCGGCAAAGCTGCGGGAGGAAATGACAGCTTCGCTTTCGCGTGAGCCGACGCTTCGGGAAATGGCGGCGCAAATGCAGGTTTCCGAATATGAAATGGCGCAGCTTGTCAACCTTTCCTTGCCGGTGGCGTCTTTGACCGAACTGCACGAAGAAAACGACCGGCAAATCGACATCCCCGTGGAATCCGAAGAGGAGGAAATTCAAAATAAGCTTGCGCTTGCCGAAGTGCTGAAAGTCCTGCCTGAAAACGACCGGCGGCTGATTGAACTGCGCTATTACGAGGGGCTGACGCAAACAAAAACCGCTGAACGGCTGGGGCTTTCACAGGTGCAGGTGTCCCGGCGTGAACGCGCGATTCTTTTGGAACTTCGCCGACGGCTGACCGGGTGATTTCTATTGGCTGAAAAAGCAGAAAAAACGGTTGACAACCATTGACTTTTCTGTTAAAATACCATTTGCCGCATATTAGGGGCGGTGCCAAAAGCACCAAAAGCGGATTTTCCCGCCTCCGGTAGCGAGTCTATATTAAGGTAGGTAAAACTATGTACGCAGTAATCGAAACAGGCGGCAAGCAGTACAAGGTCGAAGCCGGCGATGTGCTTTACATCGAAAAGCTTGCAGTCGAAGAAAACGCAGATGTCACCTTTGACAAGGTCATCGCAGTTGGTGCCGACGACGGTATTAAAGTTGGCAAACCCTATGTTGAGGGCGCAACCGTTACAGCTAAAGCGCTGAAAAACGGCAAGGCTAAGAAAATCGTTGTGTTCACTTACAAACCCAAAAAGAACGAGAAACGCAAAAAAGGTCATCGTCAGCCCTACACCAAGGTTGAGATTTCCGCAATCAACGCTTAAATGATTTGCGCGAAATTCCGTGTCGGGAAACAAGGCTTGATTACCGGGTTTTGTGTAAACGGCCATTCAGGAAGCGCCGAAAGCGGTGAAGACATCATCTGCGCGGCAGTTTCTTCCCCCGTTTATATGACGGCAAACACCTTGACCGAGGTGCTCGCACTCTCTCCCGAAATGACGGAAAAGGACGGCTTCTTTCGTTTGACGGTGTCTGACGAAGAGGCGCAAAAAGCGTCCGATGTCCTGCAGGGCTTCTTCCTGCATATAAAAGCGTTATCCGAACAATATCCCGATTTTATCCAAGTTGAAAGAGGTGCTTTATAATGCTCAAAATAAACATTCAGTTGTTTGCGCACAAAAAAGGTATGGGTTCCACCAAAAACGGCCGTGACTCCGAATCCAAAAGACTCGGTGTAAAGCGTGCTGACGGGCAGTTTGTTCTGGCCGGCAACATCCTTGTAAAACAGCGCGGCACACACATTCATCCCGGTGAGAATGTCGGCAGAGGTTCCGACGACACTTTGTTTGCAAAGATTGACGGCAAAGTGAAGTTCGAGAGAATGGACAAGAACCGCAAAAAGGTCAGCGTTTACGCTGTTGAGCAGTAAGTTCTTGAATGAAGACCGAAAAGGGCAGATTGATTTCTGCCCTTTTTCTTTTTTTGCAATCTAACAAACTGACAGAAAACACAACATAAATCTTGCTTTTCTGTAAAAATCCATATATACTATTAGGAAAGGCCTGCAGGCATGGCCAAAAGGAGAATACTATGAAACTGCAATTTGCTGCGCCGTGTCTGTTCGGTTTAGAGAGCTTTGTCGCCGAAGAACTGCGCAATATGGGCGCTGAAGCGGTCGCACCGGAAAACGGCCGCGTTTTTTTTGAGGGCGATGAGCATTTGCTCGCGCGGGCCAATCTCTGTTCGCGTTACGCCGAGCGCATTTTGGTGGTGCTCGGGTCGTTTGAGGCGCATACTTTCACCGAGCTTTTTGACGGCGTTAAGGCGCTGCCCTTAGAAAACTGGATTTCGGAATATGATGAATTTCCGGTAAAAGGGCATTGCCTGCGCTCAGATTTGTTCAGCGTCAGCGACTGCCAGTCGATTATCAAAAAGGCGGCGGTCGAACGGCTGAAACAGAGATACCATACAGATTGGTTTGAAGAGACGGGCGTGCGGCATGCGCTGATTTTTTCGATTTTAAAAAATCAGGTGCATTTGTTTTTGGACACGACCGGCACGACTTTACATAAACGCGGTTACCGACCGGCAGCAAACGAAGCGCCGATACGCGAAACCTTGGCAGCGGCGCTGTGTGCGATGTCGCGGCTGCGCCCTTATCATACGCTGTATGACCCCATGTGCGGTTCCGGCACAATCCTGATTGAAGGCGCAATGCTCGTGCAAAATATTGCACCGGGGCTGCGCCGGCATTTTACCGCGGAACGGTTTTCACAGATTCCGCCGGAAATTTGGCGTGAGGAGCGTGAAAGAGCGGAAAACGCGGTTGTGCCCGTACCGGATTTTCAGGCTTTCGGTTCTGATATTGATGAGCAAGCGCTGGCAATCGCACGGGAAAACGCAGCCCGTGCCGGGGTGGGGGATAAAATCACGCTGAAAAAGGCGGATGTTCGTGCATTTGCGCCTTCGACGGAACACGGCACGGTGATTTGCAACCCGCCATACGGTGAGCGGCTGCAGGACAAACAACAGGCGGCGCGGCTGATTCGGGAACTGGGGAAAGTGTTTCCCCGCCGCCACGGCTTTAGCTATTGCGTGATCAGTCCGGAAGAAGAGTTTGAATCCTTGTTCCACAGGCAGGCAGATAAGCGGCGCAAGCTGTATAACGGCATGATTCGCTGCCAGGCCTATATGTATTTTAAATAATTAGAAATTTTATTGTCAATGGGGTGAGTGCCATGAAGCATGTATTTATTGTAAATCCTATGGCTGGCAAGGGGAAAGCGGCGAAACGCATTATCCCGGAGATTGAAGCCTATTTTGCAGCTAATCCGAAATACAATTGGGAAATCTATGTTACGAAGTCGCAGTATGACGGCATGCGCTATGTAGAGCAGGTTGCTTCTATGGGCGAGCCGGTGCGGTTTTATGCCTGCGGCGGCGACGGAACATTGTTTGAAGTGGTCAATGGCGCTTATCAATATCCAAATGCGGCGGTCGGCAGCATCCCACTTGGTTCCGGCAATGATTTTGCGCGCATTTTAGGCGATAAAGAGAAACTCATTGATATTGATGCGCAGGTCAACGGAAAAACACGCCGGTTTGATTTGATTCAGGCGGGTGAACATGTGGCAATCAACCAGTGCTCTATGGGGCTGGATGCAGAAGTCTGCGCCAAACAAGCTTATTTTAAAAAGCTGCCGGGTGTCGGCGGTGAATTTGCCTATACGCTGGCGTTGTTTTATTGTCTGTTCCGCCGGGTCAACAGCAGCCAGTTCAAGGTGATTTTGGATGACGACAAAGTTGTTGAAGGCACCATGCTGTTCTCTCTTTGCGCAAACGCGCGCTGGTACGGCGGCGGCTATATGGGCGCGCCGAAAGCGATTCCTGACGACGGTCTTTTGGACTTTATCGTGGTCGAAAAAACCTGCAATACCTTAAAGCTTGCCGGGTTAGTCGGCAAATATAAACGCGGTGAACATCTGGGGTGGGATTTCACCCATTTCCTGCGCGGCAAAAAAATGCGCATCATCAGCCAAAACCCTGCTGCAGTCAATGTGGACGGTGAATGTGAGTATGTAACGGATTTCACCTTCCAGATTTTGGAGTCTGCCATTAGCTTTGTGGTGCCGGAAACCTCCACCTATGAACAGATTGTTGCAGACGGGCAAGACTGTTAATTTGTTGTAAAATTTTTCAAAAGTTTGTGTAAAATGCTGATTGCACTTTCCCGGTAATCGGAATATAATGAATAATAATTCACCAAAAGAGTGTCCATAAACAGACACTCTTTTCTGTTTATGTTCACCGGAAGACCGGAGAAAAGAGGGAAAGCATGAAAAAATACATGAAAAAGTCGGAGGTGTGGACCTACGGTATTGGCCTTTTCGGCATTGCATTGCTGACAGGCTGGATGCCGGACTATACATACACCTTCTTCAACGACTTTGCTTTCAAGGGTACCGACATTGACCCGGAAAGCATCACCAAGATTTTGGCCTATGTTTTCGGTGTTGCGGGCTTTGTGGGCGCCGCGTGCGAACTAATTATCGGCGTTTTGGTTGACCGCACCCGCACCAAATGGGGCAAGATTCGCCCGTGGTTCGGCTTCGGCGTTATCCCGCTTGCGATTATCTCCATGTTCGTGTTCATCGCACCGAAAACCAACAGCTACACAACAGCCGTCATTTGGATGTTTGTCATCTATGCGCTTTACACAGCGTTTTCCTGCGCGGTGGAAAGTCCGTCAAACTGCTTCGGTGCCTGCTGCACACCGAATCCCGAAGAACGCAGCGATGCAATTTCCATTGCAAGCATTTTCCGCTCTGTCGGGCAGTCCGGCGGCATGGTCGTCTTGCCGGTTGTCGGTCTGATTATGAAAGCGGCGCTCGGCGAACAGCAGTATAAAACGGCAGAGGGACAAGGCCTTGATTTGATGTTCTCCACGGCGGTCTGCGTGCTCGGCTGCGTATTGTTTATGATGATTTTCTTTGTCAACAACCGTGAACGCGTGCCGTACACCGAAGAAAAAGTGAGCCTGAAAGAAAGCTTGAAATTTGTTTTCACCAATAAAAACCTGCTGATGGTTTCCCTGACGAAATTCACCGGCTTCGGCCGCGGCGTTTACAGCACTGTAAGCCTTTACATCGCGGTTTATCTGCTCGGCTCAAAAGATTTAAAAATCGGTCTTCTTTTGCCGATGGGCGTTGGAACTGCGGTCGGCATGCTGGTTGTTAAAAAGCTTTTGAAAATGTGGGACACCCGCAAGGTTTACATTGTCTGCTGCCTTTACGGTGCAGCGATTCTCGGCGTGCTGTATGTCGTCTCCAAAATTATCGGCTTTAATCCGTCAACCTTGATGATTCCGTTCTTGATTATCAACTTCTTTGTCGGTCTCCAGCACGGCAACACGAACCTGACGCCCAATGTTATGATTGCGGACTGCGTCGATGAAATCGAGTGGAAAACCGGCAAACGCCAGGAAGGTCTTTGCTATGCCGGTTACGGCTTTTTCTCCAAGGTTGCCGCGGCGCTGACCAAATCGTTCGGTCCTGCTCTGGTCGTTTGGTCCGGTTATAAAGTTTCCACCAACATCAATGTGGCTTACGCGACACAGTCGGATGATACGCTTAACAAGCTTTTGATGATTTACACCTTGATTCCCGCCATTTTCGTCATCGGGCAGATGCTTCCGATTTTGTTCTATGACCTTACTGGTAAGAAGAAAGATATGATTACCAAAGAATTGCAGGAGCGCCGTGCGGCGGAGCTGAGTGACGAAAAGGAGGCGTAATCATGGCAAAAGAGAAGAAAATGCAGGGTGTCAAAATGCATGTGGCAGACGAAAATGTAACGAAAAAGTTTGATTCGGCGTATGCTATTGTTGCAATTGTGGCTGTCATTCTGTTTTTGTGCATTGCCACGGGCATCCATTACAAAAACACCTTTGCTATGCTTTATCCCGAACAGGTCGCTGAGCAATATTGCACAAACGAAGTCATCGGCAAAGACGATTTTAACTCGTTAAAATATTCTACGCTGATTACCAATCAGTATCTCGGCGATTATTTTCGCAATAATTATGTAAAGCCTGTCATTCAGGCGGATTACGAAGCCAAAGAGCGCACGCCTGAAGAAGAGGGCAACCTGAAAACCGAGATTTCCAAAGTGATGGACGCGTATTATGCAGAAATCATTGCGGGCAATACCGACAAGACGCTCGACAGCGTGTTGTCGCTGTATATGCAGGAATATGCAAAACAGCACGAGGCAATCTTCAGCGAACCGGCAAGCTCTGAAGATGAAGCAGTTGAGTGTTTCGAAGCTAGCGTGCAGGCATACAGCGAGGCAAACAGCCTCCAGGCGGAAACCCTTTCTGCACAAGTTACAAAGACCTATTCCGACGACGAGCTCGAAACCTATAAATCGACAATTTCCGAGTCAAGAAAAGCCCAACTCGAATCGTTCGGCATTGCGCTTTCCGACATTGCCGGCGTGTGTGAGGTGACTTGCCGTTATTCCGTGGACGGTCAAAATTTTGAACAGCCTTACACGCTGGTGCAGGTTGGCTCTCAGTGGTATGTGGATATTGCTGCCTGATTTGTAAGCAGAAAAGACGCAGACAGATTTCTTCCTGTTTGCGTCTTTCTTTTTGAAAGGGAAAACAATCGAAAGGAGCCGCAAAACATGAAATTTAAAAATGTAGTTGCCTGTGACTTGCGAAAATACAATTCGGTGGAGGCGGCAAGTGAAATTGAATCTATCACCAATTCAGCCTTGGTCATTTTACCGGAAGAAGCCGATGCCGCGACGCGTGCTGCATTTGCTAAAATTGAAATGCACAATGTTGCCGCTACCATTTACGCCGACAGCAGTGCGCAAATCAGCACATTCAACGGAGAACTTACACTGGACGACGCCTGCCTGCCGGACAATCAAACAGTGCTTTACCTTGTAAACGGCGATGTAACCGTTTTGCCGCTTTCCGAAACAAAGCATGTCTGTCTTTTGGTTAACGGCATTTTGCGCAACGATAAAAGCAACAGCGGGAAAGTTGAAATTTTGTCTTTAAACGGTGAAATGCAGCTGTTTGATTTCCGGAATGCTAAGATTTTAGCGCCGCAGGCGGTTTTGCCGGCATCCTATTTTTCGGGCGACGGCAAAAATCGATATTACGCCAAATCCGCTGCGGTCATTCAGTCGGTTGGCAAAGACGCACACGGTGAGGTTTGTGCGCAGCTGATCATTGCCGATCCCAGTGTGCGGGCAAGTGATATTCAGTTAGAGGGAAAACAGGTTCTGTTTGCAGACACGCGCGGAGATTCTATTTTGCTTCGGGGCAACCTTGCAGAGTTTACGGTCAGCAAAAGCCTTTTAGAGAGCGTGGAGGGGAAATTGCTTTTAAGTGACATCGCGAGCGTTAAAATTAATAAGGATGTTACGCCGGAACTTTTACGCGAAAAGGTAGTGGCTTTTGTGGATATTGCTTCCATTAAGGCAACGAAAAAGACCTTTGACGAGGTGCAGCTTCTCGCGTATGATGTCGGCAAAATTCAGAAACGATGACGCCGGCCGAAAAAAATACGGCCTTTGAAAGCGTTTATGACGCGCTGGTGAGCGATGTTTATGCCTATTTTAACATCTGCTTTGGTGCTTTAGTTGCAGAGGATTTGACTCAGGAAATTTTCTTGCGGGTGTGGAAGGCGATAGACATCGGAAAAATTGCGGACAACTGGCGCGCATGGGTGTTTCGATGTGCCGTTAATTTAAAAAACGATTATTTGCGGCATGCCTATGCCGACCGCGGTGCACAGGAAAAACTGATGCAAAACGAGGGGCAGCCGGCGGCGGACGATATGCAGCGGCTGTCTGTGCGGCTGGCGTTTGATGCGCTTGACCGCGACACACGCGAACTGCTTACCTTAAAAAACTTCGGCTTTACCAGTGAAGAAATCGGCACGCTTTTAGGCATTAGCGCGTCGGCAGTTCGCACAAGACTTCAAAAAGCTAAACAGGAATTTTCAAAACAACTTGCAACGGAGGTGCTTTAATATGAATTCTTTTGAAACCATACTTCAGCAGGCGGTGCAGTCTTTCCGTCCCTCTAAAGCGCTTTGTGAGCGCATGAAAGCCAGAGTGCGGCCGTTGCGTTCCAATGTGACGGTTGTATTTATCAGTGAAAACAGTCAAAGAATTCTGGAATCTGTGTTTAAATATAACAGCAAGCTTTTGAAAAAAATAAAACGGCAGTAATAAAATCCCGGCGTCAGAAATTCTTCTGCGGCCGGGATTTTATATTGACAGAAACTGTATGGTGCAGTAATATAATATTATAAAAGTTAGATTCAAGCAACATTTGGAAGGGAACAGTATGATTATTCCGTTGAACAAACTGAAAATCGGTCAGAAAAGCAAGGTCGTTTCGTTAGAGTGCTCGGGCGCTGTCCGCCGGCATATCATTGATATGGGCATTACGCCCGGCGCTGTGGTCATCATGCGCAAGGCGGCGCCGATGGGCGACCCGATTGAAATCAATGTCAGAGGGTATGAGCTGAGCCTTCGAAAATCCGAGGCGCAGGGCATTACCGTGGAAACGGAGGACTAAGCATGGGTTATCGCTATGCACTTGCGGGCAATCCCAACTGCGGGAAGACCACGCTGTTTAACGCAGTAACCGGCTCCAACCAGTATGTCGGCAACTGGCCGGGCGTAACCGTGGAAAAAAAGGAAGGCAAAATCACCCACGACAATATGGACGCTTCCATTGTGGATTTGCCGGGCATCTATTCGCTCTCGCCCTATTCCATGGAGGAGATCGTTACCCGCAACTATATCATCGATGAAAAACCGGATTTGATTATCAATATTGTGGACGCGACAAATCTGGAGCGCAATCTGTATTTGAGTCTGCAGCTTGCGGAACTCGGGATTCCGATGGTGATTGCGCTCAACATGATTGATATGGTCGAAAAAAACGGCGACAGTATTGATGTTGAAATGCTGTCAGCGCTTTTGGGCATTCGCGTCGTGCCGATTTCCGCGGCAAAGGGGACGGGCATCCACAAGCTTTTGCACGCGGCCAATCACGAAGCGGTGCACGGCAGCGACACCGCCGGCCGTCATATGGACAAACACAATAATATGTGCGCGCCGCCGGACATTTACACGGGGCTTGTGCGCAAGGCAGTTTTGCGCATTGAAGAACTGATTGCCGAAGAGTGCAAAGCAAAGAGCCTGCCCCTGCGCTGGTCGGCAGTTAAGCTAATTGAGGGCGACGAGCCGACGCTCGAAACACTTTCTTTAAGCGACACAAAGCTTAGCTGTATTGAAGCGATTGTGTCGGAGCTTGAAACCAAAAATATTGACCGTGAAATGGTCATTGCAGACCAGAAATATAAATACATATGCGCTATAACCGACAAATGCGTCAAACGCGCCCACGAAGCGGGGCACCTGACCGTTTCCGATAAGATAGACCGCGTGGTTACCAATAAATATCTTGCCATTCCGCTGTTTTTCGGGCTGATGCTGTTGATTTTTTACATCACCTTCGGCGCACTCGGTGCCAATCTTACCGACCTTGTCGACAAGCTCATCAACGAGATTTTTGCCTCGTGGGTGCGAAACGGGCTTGTGTCTATCGGCGCGTCCGACTGGGCGGTGGGGCTTGTCTGCGACGGCGTTATCGGCGGCGTGGGCGCAGTGCTCTCGTTCTTCCCGCAGATTTTACTGCTGTTCTTTTTCCTTTCGATTTTGGAAGACAGCGGTTATATGTCGCGCGCGGCGTTTATCATGGACAAAGCACTCCACTCCATTGGCCTTTCGGGTAAATCTTTTGTGCCGATGATTATGGGCTTCGGCTGTTCGGTCCCGGCAATTATGGCAACGCGGACTTTGGAAAACGAAAAAGACCGCCGTATTACTATGATGCTCATTCCGTTTATGTCATGCAGCGCGAAAATGCCGGTCTATTCCATGTTCATTTTGGCATTCTTCCCGTCGAACCGCGGGCTTGTGGTCGGCAGTCTTTATTTGCTCGGTATGCTTGTGGCGATTCTCTCGGCGTTTATTTTGCAAAAAACCGTCTTAAAAGGCGGTCACGCGCCGTTTGTCATGGAACTGCCTCCGTATCGCCTGCCCACGGCAAAAACGCTTGGACTGCATTTGTATGACCGTATTAAGGACTTTATGACCAAGGCGGGCACGGTGCTTTTGGGCGCGAGCGTTGTAATTTGGTTCTGCCAGTATTTCAACTTCTCGTTACAGCATGTGGAAAATTCCGAAGAAAGCATTTTGGGCGTAATCGGCTCGTTTGTCGCGCCGATTTTTGCGCCGCTCGGCTTTGGCGACTGGAAATCCTCTGTGTCCATGATTTCAGGTCTTATCGCCCGCGAATCCATTGTCAGCACGATGGGTATTTTGCAGGGCGCAGGTGATTCAGGCGCGATTTCTGACATTGTCGCTTCTGCTTATACCCCTGCCGCCGCCTATTCCTTTATGGTGTTCTGCCTGTTGTTCATTCCGTGTATGGCGGCTGTTGCGACGCTTCGCCGCGAAATGAATTCCAGAAAATGGACGGCGATTGCGCTGGGCTTCCAGGCGGTCACCGCGTGGGTGATTACCTTTATTGTTTATAATATTTGCAAGGTCGTTCTGTAAGGAGAAAGGCATATGTCTCCGATAGATGTTGTCATTGTTGTTCTGGCCGTCTTAGCGGTCGGAACACTGATTTATAAAAAAGCACGCACTTGGAAACACGGTGGCTGTGACGGCTGCAACGGTTGTGACAGCTGTGACGGCTGCAAAGGGCACGGTGCGGATTGTGCAAACTGTGTGCACAGGGAAAAGAATCGAGATGGAAAATAAAAGACATAACATCACCGCCTCAGCGGAGGATTATTTGGAAACTGTATTTGTATTGTCCTTGGAAAACCCCGAAAACCCTGTCCGCGTGACCGATATTGCGGCTTCGCTCGGGGTTTCTAAACCCAGCGTTACGCACGCGGTAGCGCAGCTGCGGGAAAAAGGCCTGCTGCGGCACGAAGCTTACGGCGGCATCTTTCTGACGCCCACCGGGGAGTCACATGCCGCCAATGTGCTGCGCCGGCACAAAATGATTCGCCGGTTTTTGCTGGACACGCTTGGTGTCAGCGAAGCGCTCGCGGAGTCCGACGCCTGCCGCATGGAGCATGTGCTGAGCGCGGAAACGGTGGAAAAAATGTATGAATACCTTGAAAAGCGGAGCGTGGAGGAGGTGCGTGAGCCGTGAAACGCGTAGCTGTTGTCGGCGGCGGCGCTTCCGGTTTTGCCGCTGCGATTACGATTGCACGAAAGTCAAAAGACTTTACAGTGACAATTTACGAGCGCCTGCAAAAGCCTTTGAAAAAGATTTTGGCGACCGGCAACGGCCGGTGTAATTTAACCAACACAGGAGCCGGGCCTGCGGACTATTTCGGCGACACTGGATTTGCAGCGACTGTGCTTAAAGCCCTGCCGCCCGAAAGCAACCGTGCCTTTTTTCACAATATCGGGCTTTTGACCAAAGAGGAGGAAATGGGGCGCGTGTACCCGGTTTCCGGGCAGGCGTCCGCCGTTCGGGGAACGCTTCTCTGTGAAGCCCAACGCCTTGCCATTAGACTTGTGACCGACTGTGAAATTACCGATGTCCGCCCGGAAAACGGCGGATTTCGGTTAAACAATCAATATTTCTGCGATGTGCTTTTGCTTTGTGCAGGCGGGAGCGCCGCACCGACACAAGGCACAGACGGCGGCGCGTTTTCCTTGCTGCGAAAGCTCGGGCACACCGTGATTTCTCCCGCGCCTGCGCTGACCGCGCTTGTGTGCAAAGACTTTCCGAAAACACTCAAAGGCGTGCGGTGTGACTGCGCCGTGACGCTGTTTTGCAAAAACGAGCCGGTCTATCAAATCGGCGGCGAAGTGCAGTTTACGGATTACGGGCTGTCGGGCATTCCGATTATGCAGTTGTCGCGCCTTGTTTCCACTGCGCCTGAAAAGCAATTTTCTGTAAAGCTGAATTGCTTGCCTCAAATAGAATCGCAGGTGCTTACAGAATTTTTGCAAAAAACAGCTAAGCAGAACCCCGAAAAAGCCGCGCTTACGCTTTTGGAGGGCGTTTTGCCGCGAAATCTTGCCTCTTATTTGCTGCTTACCTGCCGGATTCATAACGACACGCCGGTAAAATTGCTTTCTCAAAAGCAACTTGCGGCGGTGGCGGAAAAAATTCGGAATTTTACGGTGCCAGTCGAAACCGTGCGGGGTTTTGATTTTGCACAGGTTACTGCAGGCGGGGCGGATTGCAGAGAGTTTGACAGCAAAACTTTACAATCGAAAAAATATAAAAATCTTTATGTGTGCGGCGAAAGCCTGAATGTAGACGGCGGCTGCGGCGGATTTAATTTGCATTGGGCGTGGAGCTCTGGGCGCGCTGCCGGCGAAGCCGTTATAAAGGAGAATACACCGTGATTCGAATCAACGAACTGAAAATACCGCTGGACGGCGACGAGCAGGAACTGCCTGCACTCGCGGCAAAAGCGCTGAAAATTCCGAAAAGCGGCATTGAAAGCCTTTCGATTTTCAAAAAATCTCTCGATTGCCGCAAGAAAGACGACATTCGTTTTATTTACGCGGTGGATGTGACCGTCTCCGGCGACGAAGACCGTGTACTCGCGCGCGTCCATAACCCGAAAGTGAGCAAAGCGGTCATTGATGAATATGTGCTTCCCGAAAGCCGCCGGCGCTCTGCACTTCGCCCGGTCGTGGTGGGCTTCGGCCCTGCCGGTATGTTTGCGGCGCTGATGCTTGCGCGCGCGGGACTTCGTCCGTTGGTCGTGGAGCGCGGCGAACAGGTAGAAAAACGGCAAAAATCGGTGCAAAGCTTCTTTATGACCCGCCGGCTAAACCCCGACTCCAATGTGCAGTTCGGCGAAGGTGGCGCGGGAACATTTTCTGACGGCAAACTCAATACCGGCACCAAAAACTATCGCCAGCGCGAGGTGCTGACACAGTTTGTCCGCCACGGCGCACCCGAAGAAATTCTTTACAGCGCCAAGCCCCATGTCGGCACGGACAAGCTCGCGTGCGTTGTGCGCTCTATGCGCGAAGAGGTTTTGCGGCTCGGCGGCGAAATTCGGTTTAACACAAAGCTTACCGATATTTTAATATACAACGGCGCGGTGCAGGGGGTCACGCTCGAAGAAAAAGGCCACGCACCCGAGGATTTTGAAACGGACGCGGTCATTTTGGCGATTGGCCATTCCGCGCGGGACACGGTGGAAATGCTCTATCACAAGGGCATTCCGATTCAGCAAAAAGCCTTTTCAGTCGGCGCGCGCGTTGAGCACCGGCAGGAAATGATCAATCGTTCACAATACGGTGAAATGTTTACGCACCCGAAACTGCACGCGGCGGATTATAAATTGGCCTGCCACCCCTACGGCGGGCGCGGGGCTTACACCTTTTGTATGTGCCCGGGCGGCACGGTCGTCTGCGCTTCAAGTGAAGAGGGGACAGTTGTCACCAACGGCATGAGCGAATATGCGCGTGATGGGGAAAACGCCAATTCCGCTTTGCTTGTCGGCATTGAACCGGAGCATTTCCCAAGCGACCACCCGTTAGCCGGCATGTATTTCCAGCGGGAAATTGAGCAAAAAGCCTTTCAGCTCGGCGGCGGGGATTACACCGCCCCCGCGACCCTGGTCGGCGACTTCCTGCGCGGCGAAGCCTCCACGGCGCTCGGCGATGTGCACCCGACCTGCCCCACCGGCGTGCGGCTTTGCAATTTGCGCGATATTCTGCCGAAAGCGGTCACGGAGACTATGTGCGCCGGACTTGTGAAAATGGACACGATGCTTTCAGGATTTGCCTGCGATCAGGCAGTTCTTACGGGGCCTGAAACGCGCTCATCATCACCGGTGCGTATTCTGCGCGACGAATTTTTCCAAACCAAAATAAGCGGCCTTTACCCCTGCGGCGAGGGCGCGGGCTATGCCGGCGGTATCGTCTCTGCCGCAGTGGACGGTATTCGCTGCGCCGAAGCCGTGCTTTCCGACGAGCACGCGTAATCATAAAGCACAATAAAAGACAAGCTGTGACAAATAACGAGTAAACATAATAAAGATAAGAAATCAAGGTACAGTATTTAAACTGTACCTTGATTTTTGCTGATATATACTTTTCGAAATTAAGAAACAAAACTATTACGAAACTGTTGGGCTTTCTAAAAAAACAATCGACTTGTTTTTACAGTCTAACTGCGCTTGAATGCCATAAGGAATAATACCAATGGGTTTTGCATGACCAAAGTTGACATTATAAAAAATAGGCAAATTGTTTAGATGCTCCTCATTTACAATGACCTGTGTAATTGCAGCCTTGTATTCATCGTAGTACTTTTCCCCTTGTGGCTTACCTACAATAATACCTTTAATGACATTGAAAATGCCTTGTGCCGCAAGATTCCTAAATGTTCGTATTATAAAATCCGGAGCGGGCTTATCCTCGCTTGTTTCTATAAATAGAATTGCATTTTCCCATTCTTCCAGCGTTGGCCAAACTTTAGTCCCAATCGCCATCATAAATACATCTATACAACCACCAAGTAAATGACCCTGAACCACGCCAATTCCGTTAATCACCTCATATCCATGAGAATCTTTTTTCATGTGATGTGGGGTGTTTATATTGCTTTCTTGCCAAAGAATGTAGTCATCTGTCCATTCTGCGCTCGGTAAAAGCTGGTATTGTTCCCATTTGCCAAAAAGTATATCTTCGACTGCTTTTTGCGTGTAATCAAACATTTTAACATACTCGCCGAATTCACACATGATGGATGGGCCATAAAAAGACACCAGTCCTGCTTTATACATCATAAAGTGGTTAATGGTTGTGTCTGAATACCCCATAAAAATTTTAGGGTTGTTTTTAATAATTCCGAAATCTATATAGGGCAAAATTCGTATGGTATCATCTCCGCCAATCGCGCAAAAGATGGCAGAAATGGAATGATCAGAAAAGGCATCCATTAAATCTTTTGCTCTTAATTCGGGGTGCTCCGCTACAAAACGACTGCCCTTTAATGCATGGGGCATACAGACAACTTCTAATCCAAAATCTTTTTCCAAACGCTCTTTCGCAATATGAAATTTATGAATAAATTGGTCGTCTCCTAATCCACCCCAAGACAAGCTTACAATTGCAATTTTATCTCCTTTGCTTAATCTTTTAGGTTTTATCATTCGAACATCCCTCGCTTTTAATTTGATTATAATATTAAGTGGTCAGAGCGTAATGCTTTGACCACTTAATTCACACTTTGTTACAGCGCACGAACCAAAAAGAAGTGTCCTCTTTACAGCTTTACGCGCGGTCCATGACAACTGTCACAACCGACTGCGCCGGGACGGTCACGGCGGTGTCGCCGCCGGGCGCGCAAACCGCGGTGTTCGAAAGGTCGCGGGTGCTGTCTGTGGTGTAAACCGAGAAGCCGGTTTGTGCCGCAAAGGGCAACGCGGTTGTTTTGGCTTCGGCGCTTTCGTTTACATACACAACCACCAAAGAGTTGTCGGTGTTGCGGAATGCGACAGAAGCGAGCCCCTCTACACCGGAGGAACAGGCGAGACGCACGGCGCCCTCTTCAATAAATTTTGAGAAGTTTCCAAGGCACCACAGCCGTTTCGAGGTCTGAATGTCGCTGTGGTCGTCGGCGTTAATATAAACCAACCCGTCGGGGTAAACGCCGTAAGAACAGCCGAGCCACCAGTCCCATTCTTTCGCGTTGAGAATCGTCAGGTCGTCGACAATCACGCCCGCCATCGCAACGCCGTATGCAATGCCCATGCCGTTTGTGCCGTTCGACTCATTTTGAATCAAATCAAATACGCCGCTGTTTTCGTCATCGGTCATCTGGCAGTATTCGGTGCAAACCACATCATAGTTTGAATATTTCTCTTGCAGATATGCCGCGGCTTCCTGTTTGGTTTCGGTGGAGGACCAATACGAATGCGTGCTCACGGTGTCAAAATAGTCGCGAAGCGTCTTGTTGTTGAACACATATTTCGGACCTTTACCGAGCAGACAATCGAGATATGCCGCCGAAGCGCTGCCCGGACCTTCTGCTGAGCCGGATTCAAACATAGACACCTTACAGCCTTTTTCTTCTACCGCGCTGCCGGAGAATTTCGACACCATGGCGGTAAGAAGCTTTGTCGCTTCGGTTTTGGAATAATAACAGCCCTCTTGGTTCATCGCGTAAGAGCCATCGTCATTGTACCATGCGCGCCATGCATATTGCGGTTCGTTAATCGGGGAAACATCGGTCACGCGGTAACCCTGACCCAAAAAGTAGTCAGCGCAGGTATAGCAGTAGTCTGCGAAAGCGTCATAGTTTTCTTCCGCTAAATTGCTGACATAGGGCGCTTCTTGGTCAGTAACCGGGTCGCAGTAGCCGGTGCCGTTTTTCGTAAGCGACGCCGGCGCGCTGTTGCAAAACAGTGTTACGCGCAAATCGTCACCGGCAAGCTTTCTCGCCGTGGCAAGGGCGTTTTGCGCGCCTGCGTCGGCGCTGAAATCATAAGTGTCGTCCGGCTGTAAAAAACATTCCGTCTTGCGGCTTTCAAGCTCAATGTGGTCGTCGCCCTTTGTGCCTGCGCCGAGGTTGTAGCGGTAAATATTTAAGCCGATTCCGTTTGTGTCGTCATAGAGGTAAGAGAGCACCTGCTCACAGTTTTCCCATGTGCCGACTTCCTGCCCCCACCAACAGGCGGAAGCGCCAAAGCCGTTCATGGTCTGGTAGGTGACGGCTTCGTCAATGACCGTCTCGCCGGTATTTTGGTTGTTTTCAACCGCTTCACTGACAGGGTAAGTCCGTTTATCTTCCACACCGACCACTCCAAACACAATGTAAAGTCCGGCGGCGACCAAAATGACCGCCAAAACCGGCAAAACGATTTTCAAAACTTTCCGCTTTTTCATTTCGCACCTCTCCTAAAACTGCTTCTATTTGCATTATAACGAATATTTTTTCTCTTTGCAACGGCATTTTGCCGCCGGCGCATTTTCAAAATGCCGAAACCTTCGAAGAGCGAATCTTTTCACAACTCGAAACAAAAAAGGGAGACACGAAACATCGCGTCTCCCTTTTGGCAGCGGTAAAAGGATTCGACCGTCTGCGGCGCTGCGCTTGCAGACTGTACGCTCGGGTCACCCCACGCGCCGCGTGCTGTACCGCCCTCGCGCTTTCGGCTAAAAATATGCCGCCGGCATATTTTCAAAACGCCGAAACCTTCGCAGGTTCGAATCCTTTTTTGATTGAAATAAAAAAAGAAGCAAGTACCAACAGGCACTTGCTTCTTTTGGCAGCGGTAAAAGGATTCGAACCTCTACATACGGAGTCAGAGTCCGCTGTGCTACCATTACACAATACCGCTATGTGCAATTTGAAATTGCAAGTGGTATTATACAATGTTCCGTCTGTAAAGTCAAGCCCTTTTTTTATGCCGCTAAAAAAATTCCGAGATTTTTTTAGCCGCGGAATTCGGACATTTCCGAAAGCGGCTTACGCACTTTCTCGCGCAGCTTGTCGTCCGCGGCGGCGTAGCCGGTCGCAACCACAAGCCGGATGCGGCGCTCTTCGGGAATGCCGAGCGCTGCTTTGAGCCTGTCCTCGTCCATCCAGCCGAGAATGCAGGTAGAAAGCCCTAAATCGGTTGCCATTAAACAGTAGTGCGCCGTGGCAAGCCCGATGTCTAACTGGGCAAATGCCTGACTTTCGAAACGCGCGGCAATGGCGGGCTTTAATACCGCCTGTTCTTCCACAAGCACCGCGAACGCCGGGCAGTTGTCTGTGAATTTGTTGCGCCCGTCTTTTTGCACGCTTTCCCGCACGATTTTCGCCGTTTCCCCGGTGGCAAGAATCAATTTCCACGGCTGCGCGTTGCAAGCCGAAGGGCTTAAACGAAATGCTTCAACAAGCTTTAAGAGCTTTTCTTTCTCCACTTCACGCTTGTCAAAATTGCGGCAGCTTTGCCGGTTTAAAATCAAATCCATAAAATCTGTCATGGCGGTTCCTCCCAATCGATTGAATTTCCCTTTTATTATAAATCACGATGCCGCGTTTTGCAATCATGCGGCAATCTAAAATCTACAAGAATCGATTGCGAAACCGCCGCTGATATGCTATACTGAAACTATATTTGAAACGGAGGAATGCGTTTATGACCGAACCTTATGTAAACGGGAAAAAGCTGCAGCTGATGACAGAGCTTTACGAGTTCTCTTTGGCGGACGGGTATTTTTCCAGCGGTATGGAAGATATTGTCGCCTGTTTTGATTTGTTTTTCCGCCGTGTCCCCGACAATGGCGGGTTTGCCATTATGGCGGGACTCAAACAGGTCATTGACTATTTGGAAAACCTGCATTTTGACGAAGAAGACTTGGCTTTCCTGCGTGAAAAGGGCGTTTCTGAACCGTTCCTCAATTATCTTCGTGATTTCCGTTTTGCCTGTGATGTGTGGGCAATCCCTGAGGGTACGCCGATTTTCCCCAATGAGCCGATTTTGAAAGTGCGCGGCCCTGTGATGCAGGCCCAGATGATCGAGACCGTTTTGCTGTTGTGCATCAACCAGCAGTGCCTGATTGCCACCAAAGCCAACCGGCTGGTGCGCGCGGCGCACGGCACAGCCGTGGCGGAATTCGGCGCACGCCGTGCGCAGGGCTTCCACGAAGCCGTCTGCGGCGCACGGGCAGCCTATATCGGCGGTTGCGTGGCGACCTCCGGCGTGCTCCCGGCGCGTGATTTCGGAATTCCCACAATCAACACGATGATTCACAGCTGGGTGCAGATGTTTGACTCGGAATACGACGCATTTTGTGAATATGCCCGCCGCAATCCCGATGATTGTACTTTCGTGGTCGATACCTACGACACCATTCGTTCCGGCGTCCCGAACGCGATCCGCGCGTTTAACGATGTGCTGGTGCCCATGGGCAAGCGCCCCAAAAGCGTGCGCATAGACTCGGGCGATATCACCTATCTTTCCAAGCGCGTGCGCAAAATGCTTGACGAAGCGGGCTTTCCCGATTGCGATATTATGGCGTCCAATTCGCTGGACGAGCATATCATCAGCGACATGGTCGCGCAGGGCGCCAAAGTGGATTGCTTCATTGTCGGCGAGCGGCTCATCACCTCCGCGTCCGCACCGCTGTTCGGCGGGGTATATAAGCTTTGCGCGGTGGAAAAAGACGGGCGCATCATTCCGAAAATCAACCTTTCGGAAAATGTCCGCAAAATCACCATTCCTTCCTCCAAACAGGTGTATCGCCTGTTCGACATGGAGTCCGGCAAAGCGATTGCCGATGTGCTGACGACAGACAGCGAAGAAATCGACGAGTCCAAGCCCTATGAGCTGTTTGACCCCGATTTCACATGGAAACGCAAGGAAATTGAGAACTTTGTTGCCCGTCCGCTGCTCGTAAAGATTTTTGATGAGGGCAAATGCGTTTATGAATCCCCGTCGCCACAGCGCATTCGCGAATACTGCTCGGAACAGGTCGATACGCTTTGGGACGAGGTCAAGCGGTTTGAAAACCCGCACAAATATTATGTGGATTTGTCTGAAAAGCTTTGGGAAATCCGCAAGCTGTTAATTGAGGAATACAAAGGAGTACGCAAATGAACATTTGGCACGATATCAACCCCGAGCGCATCACCCGTTCGTCATTTGACGCAGTGATTGAAATCAGCAAGGGCAGTAAAATGAAATATGAGCTGGATAAAGAGACCGGCATGCTGCATTTAGACCGGGTGCTGCACACCTCCACCCATTATCCGGCGAACTATGGCTTTATTCCGCGCACCTTTGCACTGGACAACGACCCTTTAGATGTGCTGGTGCTTTGCTCTGAACAAATCGAGCCGATGGCGCTTGTAAAATGCTATCCGATTGGGGTCATCTCCATGCTCGACAACGGCGCGCCCGACGATAAAATCATTGCAATTCCCGTCGGCGACCCGACCTATAACGGGTATTCGGACATTTCCCAGCTTCCGAAGCATGTGTTTGATGAAATGATTCACTTCTTCTCGGTTTACAAGACCTTGGAAAACAAGGAAACCGTTATCGACGAGGCAAAAGGGGTGCTTGCGGCGGTGGAAATTGTGGAAGATGCAATCAACCGTTACAAGGAGCTGTATCCGGGAAAATAACAACGGAGAAAAGAGAAGGATATGAATAATAAGGCAGTTAAAATATTTCTTTCCGTAATTCTCGCGGTCGTTTTGATTTTCGGCGTGGTTGCCGTGGTGCAGACCGTTCGAAACGACGGTGCACCGCAAGAGGTGCCCGCCGCCGCAACCGAGGGCGCCAATACTGAAGCGCCCGAAACTTCCACACCAGCGCAGGCGCCTGTCACGCTCCGCTTTTTGTCGGTTGGCGATAATCTTATACACGACGGCATTTATGAGCAGGCACAAAAACGCGCAGGCGGCAGCGGCTATGATTTTTCATTCTGCTATGCTCGGATCAAAGACACCGTGCAAAAGGCAGATATTGCGACCATCAACCAGGAAACCATTATTGCAAAAAGCTATCAGCCCTCCGGCTATCCGCTGTTCAATTCCCCGCAGGAGTTGGGCGACGAAGTCGTCAAAACCGGCTTTGATGTTGTGGCAATGGCCAATAACCATATGCTCGATAAAACTTCAAAAGGGCTTACCGAAGCTATTGAATTTTGGGACGCCAAAGAGGGGATTGCCCATACCGGCGCTTACAAAGATGAAGCCGACCTTGAAACTGTGGAGTATATCGAGAAAAACGGTGTAAAAATCGGGCTTGTGGGCGTTACGCAATATACAAACGGGCTGTCTCTGCCGAAAGACAGCCCGCTGAAAATTCTTTATACCAGCGACACGGCAGCGATTGAAAAGAAAATCAAAGCAGCCGCTGCTTCTTGCGACATGGTGCTTGTAAACGCCCATTGGGGCAGTGAATACACCACCACACCATCGCAGGACCAGCGCAATTTGGCGGCTAAAATGGCCGAGTGGGGCGCCGATGTAATCATCGGGCACCACCCCCATGTGCTCCAGCCTGTCGAGTGGATTGACAACGCCGACGGCAGCCGGACGCTGGTCGCCTATTCTTTGGGCAACTTCATTTCCCAGCAAAACACGGCGGCGCGTGTGATAGGCGGCATGCTCCATTATTCCGTCACGGTGGATAAGACCGCCGGCACGGTCACGGTGAGCGATGTTACGCTTGAGCCGATTGTGACGCACTATGTTTCCGGCGCACACGATGTGCAGACTTACCCGCTTTCGCAATACAGCGATGCGCTTGCCAAAAAACAGGCAAGCCGCATCAAGCAGTCTGATTTCAGCGTCTCTTATATTCAGGACTTTGTCAAAGATGTGATTCCGGAAGAATTTTTAGACCTGTAAACAAATTCAATTATAAAAAAGAAAACCTCTGCTCATAATAAGAGCAGAGGTTTTTTACATAGGGATTTTTGCTGTACATAAAAAAAGAAAAGGAAGATTTATGTGCAGTATAATAAAGTCGAAATCTGCGGCGTGAACACCGCAAAGCTCAAGGTACTCAAAGAATCCGAAAAAATGGAACTGCTCAAAAAAATGCATGACGGCGATAAAACCGCGCGCGATAAGCTTGTCAACGGAAATTTGCGGCTTGTGTTAAGCGTTATCCAGCGTTTTGTCAACCGCGGCGAAAATTTAGACGACCTTTTTCAGGTGGGCACCATAGGGCTTATGAAAGCGATTGATAATTTTGATATTTCTCAAAATGTCCGCTTTTCGACTTACGCCGTGCCGATGATTGTCGGTGAGGTGCGCCGCTATTTGCGCGATAATAACGCTTTGCGCGTCAGCCGTTCTATGCGCGACACAGCCTACCACGCCATGCAGGTAAAAGAACAGCTCCAGACAAAGCTCAACCGGGACCCGACTATGGAAGAAATTGCCGAAGCACTCGACCTTCCTGTAGCAGAGGTGGTTGTGGCGCTTGAAGCAATCGTTGAGCCGGTTTCTTTGTATGAGCCGGTCTATTCTGACGGCGGCGATACGATTTATGTCATGGACCAAGTTGGCTCACTGGATTCTGACAGCGATTGGCTCGACGAAATCACGATTAAAGAGACCATTCGAAATTTGTCCCCGCGCGAAAAAAAGATTTTGGCGCTGCGGTTTATGGACGGTAAAACGCAAACCGAGGTGGCTACGGAAATCGGCATTTCTCAAGCGCAGGTGTCAAGGCTTGAAAAAGGCGCAATTCGTAAAATCAAAGGCGGCTAAACCAAAGCAAGAAACAAACCTCCGGCTCATATAATGAACCGGAGGTGTTTTTATGAATTGCTGTTTAACCGATCTGCGTGAAAAAGAGGTGATCAATCTCAAAGACGGCTGCCGGCTCGGCTGTGTTTGCGATGTGGAAATCGACAGCTGTACGGGAAGACTTGTCGCCATTATCATATTCGGCAAAGGAAAATGGCTGGGACTCGGTCCCCGCGAGCAGGATATCCGCATTTGCTGGGAGGAAATCGAGGTTATTGGCGACGATACCATTTTGGTAAACTTTGATTGCCCCCGTGAATGTAAAGCGTGCAATAAAAAGAAAAATCCGCTGGACGCGTTGTTCCGGCAAGGCTGATAAGAGGGGGGGAGCGGAATGCCGTTTTACAACCGGGAGCGCGCCGTCGCCTATGCCCACCGCTGGGCTTTCTCCCGAAATCCGGCGTTTTACAATTTTGACGCGATTGGCGGGGACTGCACCAATTTCGTGTCCCAGTGTTTGTTTTCGGGCAGCGGGCGTATGCACTACCAAAAAGTATATGGTTGGTATTACAACGACCTTAACGACCGTGCGCCCGCTTGGAGCAGTGTGCAATATCTGCACCGCTTTTTGACGACCAACACCGGCAGCGGGCCCTACGGCATACCGGCACCGGTGGAAACCCTCGAACCCGGCGATCTTGTGCAGCTGGATTTCGGCGAGGGCTTTGCCCATTCGCTTTTCGTGGTGTCCGTGCGCGGGGGGATTCATCTCGCTGCACATACAGACGACAGTGACAACCGCCCTTTAAGCAGCTATGTGTACACTGCCGCGCGTGGCGTTCATATTGCCGGGGTGCGCCTGTAAAAAAACGCCGCAGGGGCTTGTCTCCTGCGGCGGTTTGTTTTGTTTTCTTCAGTTGTCGAGTTCGCGGTACATAGCGGCGGCGGACTCTTTTGTGGCATATTCTGTTACGGTGAGCACTTCGTATTTTTTTGAATTGCTGCCAAAGGTAATCTCGATGACATCGCCGACTTTGACATCGTAAGAAGCGCGTGCCACTTTACCGTTGACGGTCGCGTGCTTAGCGTCGCAAATCTCGTTTGCCACGGTACGGCGCTTGATGATGCGGGATATTTTTAAAAACTTGTCTAAACGCATAAGGTATTGTCTCCTAAAAAGCAGCGGTGTGTGAAAAGAAAAACAGAGGGAATTGCTTCCCTCTGTTAAGGCGTAAGCGCTATTTATTTCGCAACAGCGTTTTTCAGAGCGTTGCCTGCTTTGAAAGCGGGAACCTTGGTTGCCGGGATCTGCATAGCTTCGCCGGTCTTGGGGTTGCGGCCCTGCTTTGCAGCGCGCTCACGAACTTCAAAAGAACCAAAGCCGATCAGCTGGACTTTGCCGCCCTTTACGAGCTCGTCGGTAACCGCATCAAGAACAGCGGAAACGGCTGCTTCAGCGTCTTTTTTGGAAAGATTAGCTTTCTCTGCAACTGCTGCGATAAGTTCTGTCTTATTCATTTTGTTTTCCTCCGTTTTCTGGTTGTTATATCTCCGATAGCCGCGAAAGCCGCTATTTGGATTCAAGCATTGTTTTGGCTTCGTCCCAAAGCCTGTCCAGTTCCTGAAGCGATGCGTTTTCCATAGAAACGCCCCGGTCACCGGCAAGTTTTTCCACAACGGAAAAACGATTCAAAAACTTGTCCGTTGATTTTGTCAGCGCCTCTTCCGGCTCAACCGAAAGCAATCTTGCGGCGTTAACCACCGAAAAAAGCAAATCCCCAAGTTCTTCTTCTATGTTGTCGGCGTCTTGCCGTTGCATTGCTGTGCGAAGCTCGCCGGTCTCCTCTTCAAACTTTTGCAGTGCGCCTTCTGCATCCGGCCAGTCAAAGCCGACCTTGGCGGCTTTTTCCTGCACCTTGCAAGCGCGCATCAGTGCGGGCAGCTGCCGCGGGATGGAAAGCATTTTGTCTGTAGCCGTCTTGCGGTTCTTAGAAGCAGATTTGATTTTATCCCAGTTGACCAACACTTCGTCGCTGTTAGCAACTTCGGTGTCGCCGAACACATGGGGGTGGCGTTCAATCAGTTTTTTGCAAACGCCGTCTGTAACATCCGAAAAATCAAATACGCCTGCTTCCGCCTCAATCTGCGCATGAAAAACGACCTGCATGAGCACATCGCCGAGTTCTTCGCACAACAGGTGTGTGTCCTGTTTGTCAATCGCTTCCACTGCCTCATAGGTTTCCTCGATGAGGTTTTTGCGGATGGATTCGTGCGTTTGCTCTCTGTCCCACAGGCATCCGTTTTCGCCGCGCAAGACCTGCATGATCTTGACAAGATCGTTTACATCATATTTCGATTTGAATTGGAAATCTTGTTTCATAGAATATCCACTTTCCCTTATTTTACTCTATAAATCCATATTTTGCAAGTAGTTTCGAGATTTTTTCTCCCTTCGGGAGCATATTTATATCGTCTTTCGCAATGCCGCCGACTAAGAGCATGGCAATGCCGTAAACGAGCACCGCAAACACGATTGCAATGCAGGTTGCAAGAATATTGCTTACCGAGAGCGCGCCGCGTGAAATCTCCGGCAAAACATTGATCATAAGACCGTAGCTTGTGTATGCGGCGACCCCGCAAAGGACGCTTGCAAACAGTGGTTTGAAAAAGACCGAAATCACATTGACGCGCACCTTTGTGGTGCGAACAAGCGCAATATAATTGTAAATAACAATAATGGAGTAGCAGACGACCGTGCCGATGACCGCGCCGTTGATGTTAAACCGCGGAATGCCGATAAAAATGTAGTTGGCAATGACCTTGGCGACTGCACCGAGCGTTAGGGATTTCAGCGGCACACCTGCTTTGCCTATGGCTTGGAGCATATTGGTCATAGGCTGTGAAAGGGAAATCAAAAATATGGTGTAGCCGTATGCTGCCATAATGGGGGCGGCGGTAGCCACCGCCGGGGCCGATTTGCCGGTTTCATACATCATGTCGAGAATGGGCTCCGCAAGCACGCCCATGCCAATGCCTGCCGGCAGGGAGATCATCAGCGTAACGCGCAGAACCGATTCGACAGAGATTTTCAGGATTTTTTTATCCTTGACAGCCCAGGCGGCGGAAAGCGCGGGAATCGCGCTGACGCCGAGCGTCATGGTAATGGAGGGAATCAGATTTTTAAAGTCCAGCGACATGGTGTAAGCACCATAGAGATATTTGGAAATATCCTCGTCCAAAATCTGCGAGGCGATAAGCTGGTCTCCATAAATCGATTTGATGTAATCCAGATTGGAAAGAATCATAGTGTCCAGCCGGTTTTGCACGGTGATGGAGTCAATCAGATTGGTTACGCTGAATACAAGAGAAGATGCCACGACCGGAACGGCAATCGCAATCAGCGTTTTGGCAATCACCGTGCCTTTTAACGGGGGCGGGGAATTGACAAGCTCTGTGCGGGTAATGCCGTCGCCTTTGACCTTGTGCAAAATCATCATGTAAATCATGCCGATGATGGTGCCGGCAGTCACACCGATGGCTGCAGCCGCAGCTGCGTAAGGGTAAATGGCGCTCATGGCTTCGGCTTCGTTGGTTACAGTTTGGCCGTAAACGGTCTGACCAGCAGCAAAACGGGCAAGACCGAAGCTAATCGAAAGTTTGGCGCAGATAAGACCGGCGATTACTTTGCCGACCGCTTCCCACACTTCTGACATCGCCGTCGGGGTCATGTTTCGAAGTCCGTTGTAATAACCGCGGTAAATCGACATGACACAGCAGAAGAAAATGGAGGGCGTAATGGCGATAATCGCCGGAATTGCCTCCATATTTTTCGCGAGCGCCGCGTAGGGGTAGGCAAGCGCCAGCATCAAAACCGTGCCGATGGTGCCGGTCAGCAGGAAAAGGCGCGCTGCAACCTTGTAAATCTGCCGCACATCGCGGAAACGGCCGAGCGCCACTTGCTGAGATACCATTTTGGAGACCGCCACGGGAAGCCCCGCCATGGAAACGGTATATATAGGAATATATAAATTGTAAGCAGAGTCGAAGCATCCGCGGCCAACAGCGCCGACCATGTTGGAAATCGGTATCTTATAAAGTATACCGATAATTTTAACAATGATCGTCGCGGCGGCAAGCACAATGGCGCCGTTTAAAAGCGACTGGCTTTTTCTTTTTTTCTGCGCCAATGCGTGCACCTCCAATCCAAAAAACGAGCTTAGCAGCGTTTAGGCGTAAATAACGAAATACAGAATAGCACCGGAAAGGGAAAGTGTCAATCTTTATTTTTAGAGTCCGGTTTTTCCTAAGAACTCGCGCAAAAGGGAATCTTTCGGTAAAATCGCCGGAGAAACCGGCACAAATTGCTTCAATGAGCGCACAAGCCGATCGGCGTCCTGCCGCATTTCCCCAGTGAGCTGTGCAGATTCCAGCATCGGAATCACCATGTCCCGGAACAGGCAGGGAGCGCTTAAATGAATGGAGTTTACCGAAAGGTCTGCAAGGTGCCGGTAGGGGAACAGGTAAGCGTCCTCTCCGCGGCGCACATTTTCCCAAAGCTGATAGGTGTTTTCCACCGAACTCGCCCGGAACTGGTAGTCGCGCACAAGGCGGCGGATAAACCGCAGGTTGCGTTTGTTTAAAACAATTTTTCCTGTCGTATTATATATACGCGATGAAACGCTGATATATATTTTTAAAAGATTTTCTCCCGGCAAATCTTTCGTGACTTCGGGGTTGAGTGCGTGTAAGCCCTCTACAATAATGGCATCGCCCGCGCCAAGCTGAATTTTTCGCGCTTCGGGACTGCGGCGACCGACCGTAAAATCAAAAACCGGCACTTCCGTTTCTTTGCCGGTCAAAAGGTGGTTGAGCGTCGCCGCGAGCAGCGGCAAGTCAAGCGCCGTCACGGTTTCATAGTCCGGGTTGCCTTCTGCAAAACCGGGAATGTCTTCGCGGTTTAAATAAAAATCATCGAGCGACAGCACATGTGTTTGCATGCCCAGCGCCGCAAATTTTTCGGAAAGCTTGCGCGCGGTCGTGGTTTTACCTGACGCGGAAGGTCCGGCAAGCATTACAATTTCACGGCCGGAGTCGCTGTGTACACGCTCGGCAATTTCATTGAGAATATTGTCAAACCGCGCCTCGCTGCGGCGGATAAGCTCTGCCGGGTCGTTTTGCGCAAGGTTATTGATGTAATCCAGGTTGTTGGGAATGTTCGACATCCCGCGCACCTCCTAAATCCCGTATTTTCTGTAAAAGTCCAAAATCGCAGCTTTGCGTTTCTGAAGCTCTGAAAACCCTGAAATATATTCATATGGATATTTATAATTGAATATGCGTTCGATTTCTTTTCCGTGCGGCGCTTTCAGCTTTGTGACGGCGCCTGCACCTACGGCAAAAACGGTGTGACATTCTTCCATCATAAAGATGTTGTAAAGACATTCAAAGCCGTCCTTTGCGTAGCCCGTGTTTTCAAGATTGCCGAGCGTGCGCGCCTGCCGGTACATATAATAGGGGGAATATGCCTGTTCGGTCAAAGCCTTATAGGCATAATGCAGCATTTCATCGGCGGCGTGCCCCTGCATGCGGTCGATTTGTGTGCCGGAAGTGCCCATGTTGGACGAGCGCTTGAGCGAAAGCGTGTGCACGGTGATATTTTCAGGCGTAAAGCTTATTGCCTTGTCAATTGATGCTGCAAAGGAATCTGTCGTGTCGCCGGGCAGTCCTGCAATCAAGTCCATATTGATATTGTGAAATCCCGCATCGCGCGCCATGGAAAACGCTTTTTCGGTCATGGCTGCGGTGTGCTTTCGGCCAATATTTTCCAAAACCTGATTATTGAAGGTCTGGGGATTGATGCTGATACGCGTAACGCCGCCGCGATACAGTGCATCAAGTTTCTCTTTTGTAATGGTGTCCGGGCGGCCCGCTTCCACGGTGTATTCCCGAATGCCTGACAAGTCGAACGCCTTGTCAACCGTGGCAAGCAAGGTGCCAAGCTCTTCTGCAGACAGCGTGGTCGGTGTACCGCCGCCGAAATAAACGCTTTCGAGTCTTAACCCGAGTTCTTTTGCCATTTTACCGGTTTCGGCTATCTCTTGTGACAAAAGCGCGACATAATCTGGGATTAGCTTTTTGACCGACGGGCTGGAAATGGCGTGAGAAACAAACGAGCAATAGCTGCACCGCGTCGGGCAGAACGGAATCGACACATATAAACTGCACGAATCGGGCTTGGAGGTTTGAATAATTGCATCTTCCCGCGCAGCAACGCTTTTGGCAAGCGCTGTCTTTTCCGGCGCGACAAAAAAGCGTTCGGTAAAATACCGCGCTGCATTTTCCGTCCCCATTTCCTTTTGCAAAGCAATCAAAAGCTTGGAAGGGCGAATCCCGGTCAATAAACCCCACTTCGGCACATAACCGGTTAAATCGGTCAGCACTTTATACATTTGTGTTGCCAAAAGCAGTTCTTTGTCGTCGGTTTCTGAAAGCAAAGCCTTGGAAGTGCGTTTTGTTTGCCCGTCGTGAAAAACGGCAACGGCGTGCGTGTCTGTGATTTCTGTTGTCAGAACAGCTTCGCCGCCGGTATTCTGGGACTTTTCAAAAACCACATGGATTTTTTCATTAGGGAAAAATACGCGCAGCAGCTTTTCTGCTTCATATTGATAGGTGTGGTTTAAAATTTCCAATATCATTGTCCGATTCTCCGCATATATCTGTTGCGCACGCGCTCGTGCTCTAAAGTCGTGGCACGGTTGTGCCCGGGATAGACGGTGTAGTCGCCCGGCAGGTTGCGCAGGGTGATCAGCGAGGCGAGAAGCTCCTCGAAACTGCCGCCCGGAAAATCCGTGCGCCCGGCGGTCAGGCAAAACAGCGTGTCGCCCGAAAAAATCAGACGGTCTTTATAGTCGATATAGCAGACGCCGCCTTTGGTGTGCCCCGGTGTGTGCAAGACGGAAAGCACCGTTTCGCCCAAGTGGATTTCTTCACCGCCTGAGAGCAGACGGTCTGCTTTTATGGGCTGCTGCGCCTGCGGGTTTTCAAATGAAGCAAGGCTTTTTTCGGTGTCCCACAGGCAGTCTTCATCCGCTTTGTGAATGAGAACTTCTGCGCCGGTGTGCGCTTTTAAGGCAGGAACGCCCAAAATATGGTCGTAATGCCCGTGCGTCAAAAGAATATAACGCACCTTTTTGTTTTCAAGCCGCCGAAGCAGCTCGTCGGTGCACGCGCCGGCATCAATTACGGCGGTTTCACCGGTTGCATCATCGGTGACAATATAAGTGTTCGCGCTCACAGGACCGAGCGCAAGCGAATCCACAGTTACAGACATTATGCTTTTCCTTTCCAGGTGTCGGTGTCATACAAAATGGTGACCGGACCATTGTTTAAGAGTGAAACTTCCATATGTGCGCCAAACACGCCTTTTTCAACTTTACGCACACCGTTTTCCAAAAGCGCGGCGCAAAAAGCTTCATACAGCGCGTTTGCTTCGTCCGGCGGCGCAGATTCAATAAACGACGGCCGGTTGCCCTTGCGCACCTCGGCGCAAAGGGTGAATTGTGAGACTGCCAAAATCTCGCCGTCAATGTCTAAAATCGAGCGGTTCATCTTGTCGTTTTCATCTGTAAAAATGCGGAGGTTGGCGGTTTTGCGCGCCAAAAGCTGCGCTTCTTTTATCGTGTCGCCGTTTACAACGCCAACTAAAATCATATAGCCTTCGTTGATTTGACCGACGATTTCGCCATTTACGGTTACCGATGCGCGGCTGACGCGCTGAATTACTGCTTTCATAATCTTTTCCTTTATCGTTCAACACTTAATACGCCGTCAACCTTTTCAACACGGGCAATCACATTTTTCAGGTGATCCACATTGCTGACGGTAATGGTCATATAAATGATGTTTCTGCCGTCTTTCATGTCGCGTGAAGAAATTTCATTGATGTTGACGCGCATGTTGGCAAGCTGCACGGATATATCTGCCATAAGCCCAATGCGGGAAAGCGCTGTGATTTGCAGGTTTGCCTTAAACTCTTCTTTAACATCGTCGTTCCAGGTCACCTTGACCCAGCGTTCCGGCTCAGCAGCTTCCGAGAGCACATGCGGCACATTCGGGCAGTCGCGCTTGTGCACGGAAACACCATGCCCGCGCGTAATAAAGCCGATGATTTCGTCGCCGGGCAGGGGGTTGCAGCAGCGTGAAAATTTAATCAGCACATTGTCAATGCCCTCTACGGTCACGCCGTCCTTGCCCTTGCGCTTGACGGTCGGCTCCACCACATCTGCGGGCTGAACCTGCTCTTGCGGGCGATAGGTCTTGTTGTACTCCTCTTTGATATACGGCATCATGCGGATAATGGAAATACCGCCGAAGCCGATGGCTGCATAGAAGTCATCCAAATTGTCAAACCGCTGACGCGCGGCAAGGTGTTTGATGAACTGCTGGTAGTCCTCGTCGCTTAACCGGATATAGTTGCGGCGGAATTCCCGCTCGATTTCCGCCTTGCCTTCCAAAATGTTTTCGTCGCGTTTTTCATTTTTGAACCACGAACGAATCTTGTTGCGCGCCGAGCTGGTCTTGGCAATATTCAGCCAGTCGCGGGAAGGCCCTTTGCCCGGCTGCGAAGAGGTGAGCACCTCAACAATCTCACCGGTCTTGACCACATAGTCAATGGGTACGATGCGCCCGTCAACCTTGGCGCCGACCATTTTATTGCCGACTGCGGTGTGAATGGCATAGGCAAAGTCAATCACCGTAGCGCCGCTGGGCAGATTGATAACATCCCCGCGCGGGGTAAAGACAAATACATCTTCAGGCACAAGGTCACTTTTGATTGCGCGGACAAGCTCCTGCACATCGCCGGATTCTTTCTGGTCGTCAAGCATTTGCCGAATCCACGCGAGCCGCTGGTCAAGGCTGGATTTCCCGCCCTTGATGCCGAGCTTATATTTCCAGTGCGCCGCGATACCGAATTCCGCGGTGCGGTGCATTTCCCATGTACGAATCTGCACTTCAAACGGAATGCCGTCTTTGCCGATGACCGTGGTATGCAAAGATTGATACATGTTGGGCTTCGGGGTGGAGATATAATCCTTGAACCGGCCGGGCATGGGGCGGAACATGTCGTGGATAACGCCCAAGCAGTTGTAACAATCAATGACGCTGTCCACAATAATGCGGATGGCGTAGATGTCATAGATTTGGTCAAAGTTTTTGTTTTGCATATACATTTTGCGGTATATGCCGTGTACGCTTTTGATGCGTCCGTCAATTTTCGGGTTTTTCACCACCGTCGAAATGCGCTGGGCGATTTTCGCTTTGGTTTCTTCCAAAAATTCCAAACGCGATTTGCTCATTTGATCCAAAGAATTTTCGATATCCGCATAGGCAATGGGGTCCAAAAAGCGAATCGCGAGGTCTTCCAGTTCCTCTTTGGCGGCGCGGATACCGAGCCTGTGTGCAATGGGTGCATAAATTTCCAAAGTCTCCAGCGCGATATCGCGTTTTTTCTGCGGCGCCATATATTGCAGGGTACGCATGTTGTGCAGACGGTCAGCAAGCTTAATAATAATAACGCGGATGTCGTTGCTCATAGCGAGCAGCATTTTACGGATGTTTTCCGCCTGGAATTCCTCTTTGGTCGCAAGCGGCACTTTACCGAGCTTTGTCACGCCGTCTACCAGAGCGGCGACATCGTCTCCGAAATTGGAGCGAATATCGTCGAGCGTGACATCTGTGTCCTCCACGGTATCGTGCAAGAGCGCTGCTTCAATGGATTGCGCGTCCATGCCGAAGTCCACCAAGATGTTTGCAACCGCAATGGGGTGAATGATATACGGCTGCCCGGAATACCGAAGCTGTGCGCTGTGTACGCGTTCTGCGAGCGCAAAGGCTTTGTCAATCTCTTCTGTTTCCTTTTGTGTAAAAGAAGTCTCCTTTTTGAAACGCTCTTTTAAAAGCGCATATTCCTCTCTGGGTGTCAATTCTTTTTGCTCCTCTTTTTCGGGAGCTTGATTTGTGGTAATTTCTTTCGGTTCTATGATAACGCACCCCCCTTTTCCTGTAAGGCTTTCAAAATTTCAGAAGCGGCAAGATCCGCTTTTTGTCCCGCAGCGGCTTCGTTGAAAACATAGCCGCCCTTGCCGTCTTGCAAAATAAGATGCAGCTCGCAAAGCACATCCAGCGCAACCAAAACCGTAGCCGCGTTTGCAGCGGGGCAGCCGCTGCGTTTGCAGAACGCGTCGGTGTCAAAGCGCCAGGGACTGTTGGCGCGAATGAACTTATAAACGCTCAGCAGAAATGTGCGCGACGGGCAAAGAAAAGCGGCTTCTTTTGCGTTAAGCGTGTCGCCATGTCGGTATTTTTCGTAAAGGCGAAGACTTTTCAGGTGGTTTTCTTCGTCTAATCCCGAAAAGCGAATGGCCCGGATATGTACCGAAGGTTTTACCTCGCCGCGGAACACATTGCGGTCAACCTGCACTGCTAAATCCACCGCGTCACCAAGACGGAACGGGAATTGTGCAAGTGTGACGGAAAACAGCATGGCGGTAAGCTCCGTTATGCCTTTTTGCAGTGTCAGCCGCAGGTGCTTGCCTTCGCCCACGGGCTTTACAGCGCGCAGGGTCATGTTATAAAGCCCAAAGGTCGGCACAGGGTTTCCGTATCCGCACGGCTCCAAAACAGAAAGCGTATCTAATAATGCAAGGTTGATATAAGACGGGTTTAACTTAAAGTCCAGCGTCAGTGTAGGGAACGGCATGCCGGCACTTGCGGCATAGGCATCCAAAGCCTCGCGCAGCGCGCCGATGTTTTCCGTTTTCACACCGAGCCCCGCAGCGCCCGGGTGCCCGCCAAAGTGCGTCAGATGTTCTTTTACCGCGCAAAGCGCGTCAAATATGGAAAAGCCTTCAATGCTCCTGCACGAACCTTTTCCGGTTTCGCCGTCGGTTGTGATGACTACGGCAGGCTTTCCGTAGCGGCTCACCAGCCGGGCGGCAACAATCCCGATAACGCCGGGGTGCCAGCCCTCGCCGGAAACGACCAAAACGGATGCATAGCGAATGGCTGGGTCTGCTTCAATCTGCTTTATGGCAGCTTCAGAAATTTCAGCTTCAATGGCTTGGCGCTGCCGGTTCTGTAATTCGATTTCTTCGGCAAACGGCCGCGCTTCTTCCGGTGTTTCACAAAGTAAAAGCTTCAATGCCGTCATAGCGCTGCCAACGCGGCCTGCGGCGTTGATGCGCGGTGCTAAAGTGAAAGCAACACCGGAAGCGGTGAGGGTTTTGCCCTGTGTGCCGGATGCGGCCTGTAAAGCGGCAAAGCCCGGGCGCGGTGCGTGATTCAGACTGCGGACGCCTGCTTTTACAAGTGCACGGTTTTCCCCGGTCAGCGGAACGACATCTGCAAGCGTCCCCAAAGCCACTAAATCGGCAAATTCGTCGAGCACACTCTCACAGTCACCCTCCAATGCATAGGCGAGCAGAAACGCAACGCCGACGCCGGCATATTCTTTAAATTCTGAGGGACAGTCTGCCCGGTGCGGGTCCACGACTGCCACAGCGTCCGGGAGCATTTCTCCCGGCTGGTGATGGTCGGTAATGACCATGTCTATGCCAAGGGTTTTTGCAAATTCGGTTTCTTCCAATGCGGCGATGCCGGTATCCACGGTAACAATCAGTTTTACACCGTCGTTTGAGAGCTTTTCGATGGCTTCGTTGGAAACACCATAGCCCTCTGCGGCGCGGTCGGGAATATAGCACTGCACATCGGCGCCTTGTTTTACCAGGTAAAGATACAAAAGTGCCGTGGCGGTCACGCCGTCGGCATCGTAATCTCCAAACACCGCAATTTTTTCAAAATTCTCTATCGCCTGCCCAACGCGCTCCACGGCTTTTTCCATGTCGGCCAGCAGAAACGGGTCTGAAAGCAGTGCCTCGTCTTCTAAAAATGCGGCAGCCTGCTCCTCGTCGGCAATGCCGCGCGCAGCAAGCAGAAGCGCAAGGATAGGGTCCATGCCGCAGTCTTCTGAAAGCTGTGCTGCAAGGTCTTTATCGCATGACGAAAGCTGCCAAAGTTTGCGCTGCATGGAATCTCTCCTTTCAAAATTCGATATTTAATAATTTTATCATTATTTTCAGGTGTTTTCAACCTTTTCCGGGGCATTTTACATACAATAAATATTGAATTTTATAAAGCCGGTTTTATTGACATATGCAAAAGAAAAGAGTAAAATTCATTTAATAAAATCAAACGGGGGAGAATTGTGCAAAATAAGAAGCGCGTATTGAACAAAAGAGCTGTCGGCCTTACGCTGGCGGACATTGTAATCATCAATGTGATTTATTTTGTGATGGTTTTTGTGCACTGGAATTTCATCATGGACGAAAGCCTTGCAAGACAGCTCAGCCTGCGGATTCCTTATGTGATTTTGGCTTATATCGGGGTTTATGCACTTTTTCATCTCTATAACATTATTTGGCGGTATGCCGGGCTTTATGAGATCATCCGTTTCGGAGTTTCGACAATATTGGCTACCGTGATCGTCTGGAGCTGTGACTATGCCGGCATGAAGCTTTGCCGCTATCTGATTGAGACCAAAGGCGTAGACATGCCGCTGTATTTTAATGTTCTGCCGCCTTCGGTTTATATTGACTCTGCACTGTTGATTATGGCGATATGCCTGTTTGTTCGTATTTGGAACCGTTCTATGCGATTGCTTACAACGGAAGGGAAACGCCGCAGCGGCAAGAACAGCGTTATTCCTGCGAAACGCATTTTGATTGTCGGCGCCGGCTCTGTGGGCAGCGCGCTGGTTACTGAGCTGCAAATGACCGATTACCGCCTTGGCGTGCCGGTTGCCGTTTTAGATGACGATGTTAAAAAACAGGGTCTTTCTGTTATAGGTACACCGGTGGTCGGAAATTGCGACCAGGTCGCAGCTGCTGTGAAAAAATATGAAATCGATCAAATCTATTTCTGCATCACCGATATCGCGGAAGCGCGCAAGCGCGAGATTCTCGAAAAAATGGTGGAAACCGGCTGCGTGATTAAAATGGCTTCTGATCACACGGAATTTACAGGGCGCAAATCGACTTTGAAAGAGGCGCGTCAGGTCGACATTCTCGACTTGCTTTCTCGTCCGCAAATCGAGCTCAATCGAGAGATTTGCCGGTACCTGCACGATGAGGTCGTTTTGGTCACAGGCGGCGGCGGGTCGATTGGTTCAGAGCTTTGCCGGCAGATTGCCCGATATAATCCGGAAAAAATCGTTATCTTTGATATTTATGAAAACAATGCTTATGCATTGAAAAACTCGTTGGATTTGCAGTATTTCGGTACGCCGCAAATCGAAATTCGCATCGGTTCTGTGCGCGAAGAGGATCGCCTTCGTGAGGTGTTTGAGGAATTCCACCCGACCAGTGTGTTCCATGCTGCGGCGCATAAGCATGTGCCTCTTATGGAGGAAAGCCCTTACGAGGCAATCAAGAACAATATTTTGGGAACTTACAATACTGCAAAGATTGCGGACGAATTTGGTGTTCGGAACTTTGTTTTGCTTTCCACCGACAAGGCCGTGAACCCCACCAATGTTATGGGCGCTTCCAAGCGTTGTTGTGAGCTGGTCATTCAGCATTTTGCAAAGATTTCAAAATCGACGAAGTTTGCCGCCGTTCGGTTCGGCAATGTGCTTGGTTCCAACGGCAGTGTTATCCCGCTGTTTAAAGAGCAGCTTGAACACGGCGGACCGCTTACCGTGACGCATCCCGATATTACCCGCTATTTCATGACCATTCCCGAAGCGGCACAGCTTGTTGTGCAGGCGGGCGGCCTTGCCAAGGGCGGGGAAATCTTCGTTTTGGATATGGGCGAACCGGTTAAAATCGTGACGCTTGCTGAAAAGCTGATTAAGCTTTCCGGGTATGAACCGTATGTGGATATTGACATTCAGTTTACTGGGCTTAGACCCGGTGAAAAGCTTTATGAAGAATTGATTTTGCCGTCGGAAAAAGCCGGAATGCACAAAACGGAAAATGACAAAATCTTTGTTGCGGCGCCGAGCGAGTTCGACGACGCGGCTTTGATGCGGCATATCGCAAGAATTCCTGAAATGACGCCGCAGGAGTCCAGAGCGTTTTTAAAGGAACTTGTGCCGAATTATAAATCAGATAAATAAAACATTGGAGATGTTTGTTATGGAAATTAAAATTGAAAGAACCACGCATCCGAAAGCAAAACCAGACCAAAATGCACTGGGCTTCGGAAACTATTACACCGATCATATGTTCATTATGAACTATGATGAGGGTCAGGGCTGGCATGACCCGCGCATTGTTCCGTATGCGCCGTTCGAACTTGACCCCGCTGCAATGGTTCTGCACTATGCGCAGGAAGTTTTTGAGGGCTTAAAAGCGTACCGCACCGAAAAAGGCGAAATCCTTTTGTTCCGTCCTGACAAGAACATGGCGCGTTTGAATCGTTCCTGCGACCGTCTGTGCATTCCGAAAATCGACGAGGAATTTGCGGTTGAAGCCATCAAACAGCTTGTCAGTGTTGACCGTGACTGGGTTCCCACTGCAGAAGGGACTTCTCTTTATATCCGTCCGTTTATTTTTGCTGTGGATGCCCATGTCGGCGTGCATCCCGCAAAGCATTTGATTTTCTCCATTATCCTTTCTCCGGTTGGCGCTTATTATCCTGAAGGGCTTAACCCGGTTAAAATCTATGTGGAAAATGAATATGTCCGCGCGGTAAAAGGCGGTGTCGGTTTCACCAAGACCGGCGGCAACTATGCAACTTCTTTAAAAGCGCAGGATGTTGCTGAAAAGCTCGGTTACACGCAGGTGCTGTGGCTTGACGGTGTGGAGCGCAAATATGTCGAAGAAGTCGGCACCATGAATGTTTTCTTTGTGCTCGACGGCGAAGTTGTTACGCCTTCTCTGGACACCGGCAGTATCCTTGGCGGTATAACCCGTATGTCCTGTGTCGAAATTCTTAAGGACTGGGGCTACAATGTTTCTGAGCGCCGCATTTCCGTGGACGAACTGGAAAAAGCATTTGACGAGGGCAGACTGCTCGAAGCTTTCGGCAGTGGTACTGCCGCGGTTATTTCTCCCATTGGCGAGCTGCGTGTCGGCGACAAAGTTATGCCGATTAACAACGGTGAAATCGGTGCGCTTTCCCAGAAACTTTATGATGAGCTGACCGGAATTCAGTGGGGCAAACGGCCTGATAAATTTGGCTGGACTGTAAAGGTCGACTAATGAACGGGCAGAAATAAAGTTGTCTATTTTCTCCGAAAGGCGGGCGCTTTGCCCGCCTTTTTTGCGCATAATATTGATTTTCTGCTTGAGATATGGTAGAATACAACAGTTATGAAAAAGATTCTTCCAAAATGTGAAAGGGCAGTGATGATTCCCATGAGCAGAACAGATTTACCGCGTGCTGCATCGCCTGAGGATGTCGGCGTTTATGCCGAGGTCGTTGAGCAGTTCATCGACTATATCCAAAAGGAAGAGCTGGAGTTCCACAGCCTGATGGTTTTGCGCCACGGCAAGGTTGCCGCTGAATGGTACAATGAGCCGTTTGATGCCAACACCAAACATACAATGTATTCCGTCAGCAAAAGCTTTACAGCGACTGCAGTGGGGTTTGCAATCACCGAAGGGCTTTTGTCTTTGGACGATGTTGTGACGGACTTTTTCCCGGATTACCCGCCGCGTACCCCGCATGAATATTTTCAAAAGATGACAGTGCGCACCCTTTTGACCATGACTTCCGGCAAACAGACGGATATGATGGCGAACAAAGGCAAAATCGACTGGATTGAGGATTTCATCAATTCCCCGTGGGTGTTTGAACCCGGCACGGAATATCTCTATGTCAATGAAAACATCTATATGCTTTGCGCCATTCTGCACCGCGTGACGAAAATGAGTGTGATTGACTATTTGACACCGCGTCTGTTTGAACCGCTTGGCATTGAAACACCGTTTTGGGAAACCGACCAAAATGGGGTCGAGGCCGGCGGCTGGGGGCTTTACATTACCACAGAGGATTTGGCAAAATTCGCCGACTGCTATCTCCATGAGGGAAAATACCGCGGCAGACGGGTTATTCCGAAAGAGTGGGCAGTGGAAGCGACTAAAAACCAAATCGGCGACATTCATATGCCGAGCGAAGACCCGGACTGCAACTGCGGATACGGCTATTGCTTCTGGATGAACGATACACAGTCCCCCTCTTATCGTGCTGACGGCATGTTCTCGCAGTTCGCGATAAACTTCCCCGAGCTGGACGCTTCTATCATCACAACGGCGGCTATCCCCGTGGAAGCACAGGCGCGCGAAGCGATTTGGAAGTTTTTCCCCAATGCGTTTTTTAACGAAAATGCTGAAAGAAAGCCTCTGCAAATCGAGCCGACACATATAGACCGCCCGACCGTTTCCCCACGCTCTTTGCTTGAAAAGAAGATTGAGGGCAGAACAATTAAGGTGCGCAAAAAGATCTTGCTCAATCTCATTGGTTTCCCCATGAGCATGCTGCCGCTGGCGGTCACCTTTATGATGTCCGACCGCGCCGGCAATATTGACAATATCCGCTTTAGGTTTAAAGAACACGAGTGCTCCATTACCTGGGACGAGGGCGATGAAAACAATACCGTTGCCTGCGGCATGGACGGTCACTTCCGCTATGGAACAATGACCCTTGGCAAAACCGCCTTTAAGGTGTGTGCTAACGCGGTTTGGCTTGATGATATCAATTTGAAAATCTCTATCCGACCGATTGAGACCATCGGCAAACGAGATTTGAATTTCCTGTTCCGCCGCAAAGACCGCGTCACAATTACGCCGACCTCCACGCCGTCGACCTATAAGATTTGCGATTCTTTGATTGTAAGCTTAAAAGAGGTTATCAAAAACCCGGTGCTTGCCCGTGCGGCGCAGATTTTAATTCGCTTTGCTCCGCCGCTTGCCGAACCGAAGCATTACGGAAAATTCATTGATTAAGTAAAGCTTAAAAACTTTACATAAAGCAAAACCGTGCAGAACACCTCTGCGCGGTTTTTTGTTGCTGATGCGCTTAATTTGTGGTAAACTAATAAAAAATCCGAGTGAAAAACAAAAGGAAACAACTATGGAATTTTACGAAAACCGGCAGGAGCCGGAACGCGCTTTGCTTGTGGGCGTCGATACCGGTGAATATGATAGCGAAGCTTCGCTTGCGGAATTGGAAGAGCTGGCGTCTACCGCCGGTGCCGAGGTGGCGGGCGTGCTGTCGCAAAAGCTCGAAAACCCCAACCCTGCAACCTATATCGGCAGCGGTCGCCTTGCAGAGGCCAAGACTTTTTGCGAGCAAAACGAAATTGATTTGCTGATAGCCGACGGGGAATTAAGCCCCGCGCAGCAGCGAAATTTGGAAAAGGAAACCGGTGTGCGCGTCGTGGACCGTACCACGCTGATTTTGGACATTTTTGCCCAGCGTGCCAGAAGCAGCGAGGGCAAAATTCAGGTGGAGCTTGCACAGCTCAACTACGCGCTTCCACGGCTTCGGGGTGAAGGCCAAAGCCTTTCCAGGCTTGGCGGCGGTATCGGCACGCGAGGACCCGGTGAAAGCAAGCTCGAAAGCGACCGCCGGCACATCCGCCGCCGGATTTATGCGCTGGAAGAGACTCTTCGGCAAATTGAAAAGCGCCGCAACGCGCAGCGAACCCGCCGCAAAAAAGACGGTGTAATTTCTGTCGCCATTGTCGGCTATACCAATGCCGGAAAATCCACCTTAATGAATTACCTAACCTCGGCCGGGGTGCTCGCAGAGGATAAGCTCTTTGCCACATTAGACCCGACCGCGCGTAAGCTGACGCTGCCGAACGGGCAGGCGGTTATGCTGATTGACACCGTCGGTCTTGTGCGGCGCTTGCCGCATCACTTGGTTGAGGCGTTTAAATCTACGCTGGAAGAAGCACGCGACGCCGATTTGATTTTGAATGTGTGCGATGCTTCCAGTTCCGAATGTGCTGACCATATTGAGGTTACGGAAAACCTCCTTCGTGAACTTGGCGCTGAGCACACGCCGGTTATTACCGTAATGAACAAGTGCGACTTGATTCCGTCAATTTACGATGTGGCGACCATGGGCAAAACCGTGTGTATCAGCGCAAAAACCGGCGAGGGCATAGAAGGTCTGCTTTCTGAAATGGAGCGGGCGCTTTCGCGTAAACGGATGCGCGCTACACTTCTCATTCCATTTGATAAAGGCGGGATTTTAGCAGAGATTCGGCAAAATGGGCAGGTGCTTTCTGAGGAATATCTGCCTGAAGGTACGCGCGCCGAGGTAATTGCAGAAGCAAACGACCTTGAAAAATTCAAACCCTATTTTATGTAAAGCCTTTCATATTATCGAAAACGAAAAAGCCACCCGTTAAAGCAACGGGTGGCTTTTTTCGCCGAATTTACTCGGCGGAAGAACCGGAGATGAGCTGCCGGACGGCTGTGGATTTTCGCAGCGCGCCGGCAACCTCCGAAACGGAAAAGACTATTATCGCAACCGTCAGTGCCGTTTTCAGAAGATACAGAATCTTGAGCATTTTTGCTCCGGTTCCGAGAATACGCATATCGCGTAAAAAAATATCCATTATGATTTTCCTCCTAAGGGTTGCTGCTGCGGCGTTTCCACAAGCACCGCGTGCGCGATGGAGGGGATGCTTTCCCCCTGCAGTGCAGAAGTCGCGGACATCAAAGCACCTGTTGCAACCAGCAGTACCCGTTTAAGTTCTCCGTTTTGCAGGCGGCGGAGAATATAAGAATTGAACACGCTGCCTGCACAGCCGCAGCCGGAGCCGCCCGCATGTACATCCTGCTTTTCTGCATCGTAAAGCAGAAGTCCGCAGTCGGCGTGGTGCCTGCGCAAATCAATGCCGTGGTCTTTTTTCAAAAGGTCCAGAAGCAGAGAAGCGCCGACTTTGCCGAGGTCGCCGGTCAAAATCAAATCGTAATCGTCAGGCGTTGTGGCGGTGTCGTCGAAAAAGGCGAAAATGGTTTCCGATGCCGCCGGTGCCATCGCCGCACCCATGTTGTTGGAATCCTTGATGCCTAAATCCATGATTTTTCCGAAAGTGACTGCCGAAACCGACGGCTTATTCGGGCAGTGCGCCGAAACCACGCTTGCCCCCGCGGCTGTCGCGGTCCTTTGCGCAGTCTGCGGGCGTTGGCCGCCATATTCCAGCGGCTGCCGGAACTGTCGCTCTGCCGAACAGTAATGTGATGAGGTCGAGGCGATTGCCGTTTGTGCCGCCTGCGCTTCTACCAAAACGCTTGCAAGACCTAATGAAAGCGCCATAGTGGAGCACGCGCCATACAGTCCTAAAAACGGAATGCCGAATTCCCGGATGCCAAACGAAGTGCCGATGCATTGGTTTAAAAGGTCGCCTGCAAGGATATAATCTATATCAGACGGCGTTTTTTCCGCTTTGTCGAGCGCGCGCAAAATCGCTTCCCGCTGTAAGGCGCTTTCTGCCTTTTCAAAGGAAGATTCACCGAGCGTGTCATCGGAAAAAATGCGGTCAAATTCGTTTTTTAAGGGACCTTCGCCTTCGGTTTTCCCGGCGACTGCGGCATTGCCGATGATGGACGGCTGCGAAGTCAGTTTCAAGGTGTATTTCCCTTGCCGAACAATCAAGAAAAACCCTCCTTAATACAACCGGAAAAGATAAGCAATCAGCCCGTAAATCACCGCAGCAAAACTGCCGTAGGCAATCACCGGCCCTGCAATTGAAAAAAGCTTTGCGCCGGTGCCTAAGATGCGCCCCTCCGCCTGAAACTCCATAGCGGGCGAGACAATGGAATTGGCAAACCCGGTAATCGGCACAAAAGTACCCGCCCCGGCGTGCTTGGCCAGCTTGTCAAAAACGCCGATGCCGGTAAAAACGGCGGTCAGCGCAATCAGTGTAACCGGCGTGGCGGCGCGCACACCATCTTCAGAAAATCCAGCGCTTTCATAAAGGGTGTTCAGTACCTGCCCAAAAGTGCAAATGCTACCGCCGACAAAAAACGCCCAAAGCAAATCCTTGATTTTCGGCGAGGGCGGAGACGCTTTCTGTGTCATAGACCGATATTCTTTTCCCGTGGTAGACATGGTTTTCAACTCCTCAAGGTTAGAATGACCGTTTTTCGGGGAAAAATTCACAATTTATACATTGAAAACAAATGGAAAATACGGTATGCTGTTAATTGGTGGTAATTATGCATTTGATTGAAGTAAAAGACCTGTATAAAATTTATAATCCCGGCGAAAATGAAGTCCGCGCACTCGATGGGATTTCGCTTTCCATGGACCGCGGTGATTTTATCGCCATTGTCGGGCAGTCCGGTTCGGGCAAATCTACGCTGATGAATATGCTCGGGCTTTTGGATGTGCCCACAAGCGGCGAGTATTATCTGGACGGTGAAAATGTTTCGCACATGACCGACGACCAGCTTTCTGAAATTCGAAACAAACAGATTGGCTTTATTTTCCAAGGATTTAACCTGATTTCAAGCCTGACTGCGCAAGGCAATGTGGAGCTTCCGCTTGTCTACCGCGGCATGCCTGCCGAACAGCGTCATGAGCTTTCTGTTGAAGCGCTGGAACGCGTCGGGCTTGGGCACAGGCTTAATCATCTTCCGAAACAGATGTCCGGCGGTCAGCAGCAGCGCGTGGCGATTGCGCGCGCGGTGGCGGCGCGTCCGCCGATTATTTTAGCCGATGAACCGACCGGCAACTTGGACAGCCGTTCCGGGCGTGATGTCATGCAGATTTTGCACGAACTCAACGAAGAGGGCCGAACGGTTATATTGATAACGCACGACAACGGCATTGCCGAACAGGCAAAACGCGTCATTCGCATTCAAGACGGCAAGGTTGTGGAAGATTACCGCAACGAAACCCCGCAGAAACCTTAAAAATTTAGAAACTTCCGTTTTTTGATATTGTTTTTTGCAGCGGTTTAGTATATAATATATTCGATTATTTCGAAAACGGGAGGTGGCAGTATGTTAGACCCAAATAAAACGATCCAGTTTTCCATTAAAGATGAGCATGAAGAAGAAATGCGTCAGACGATCGTTGCGGTTTACAATGCGCTTCGGGAAAAGGGCTATAACCCGATTAGCCAAATCGTCGGGTATATTTTGTCCGAAGATCCCACTTACATTACAACACACAACAATGCCCGCAGCCTGATTCGCCGCCTGGACCGGGACGAGCTGCTGCAAGCATTGGTTAAAAATTATCTGCACCTTGACGCAGACAAGAAATGAGGAGAAACAAAGCAGTATGGCTGAAAAGGAAAAACAGGATTTTCTGACCTATAAAGGCAAGCCCTTGGTGCGCAATGGGGATACTATTTATTACGGCAATATGTCTGATGATTATGTTATTATGATGCGCATCACTTCCAAAAAAGAGTTTGGCGGCTATGACCTCGCTTCTAAAGTGACAGTGCAGCTTTTAAGCACAGACCCGGATGCGAGCGCAAAAGAACGCGTTATAAAGACCAGCGAAAAGAAAGGCCTTTTCGCAGCAATGGATATCGCCGAGATTTGGCTCGAGCGCGCACTTCGCGATTAAGAAAGAAGAAAAGCATTCGTTTTAAACGGATGCTTTTTCGTATTATTAGTAAGGGAGAGCTTTGCATGATGAAAAAGCGGCATGGAATTTTATACAGGCTTGGCTGCGTATTTTTCAGCGCACTTATGTTGGCAGCCGTGATTCCGGCTTCTGCTACCGCTGTGGAGGACTTTTCGTATCAAGTCGTGTCAGAAGATGAAAAGACCGTTTCCATCACAAAATATAGCGGGCAGGACAGCGTTGTCGAGATTCCGGCTACCATTAACGGGTACACAGTCATCAGTATCGGAACGGGTGCGTTTTTACAGAATTTGACGCTTGAATCGCTGGTTGTGCCGCAGGGCGTGGAGCAGATTGACGCACGGGCGTTTGCCGCATGTGTAATGCTGCGGGAAATATCTTTGCCGGACAGTTTGCTGTCTATCGGTGACAGTGCGTTTTCTTCGTGTGCGTCGCTGCAGTCTTTCTTTCTCCCAAAGAATTTGAACGCTTTTGGCGCTAATGTTTTGTCAGGCTGCATGTCGCTTCAGGTGATCGAAGCCGATGAAGAAAACACAAAGTTCAGCACACAGGATGGTGTCTTATTCACAAAAGATATGGCAAAGTTGATTGCCTATCCTGCGCAGAAAACGCAAGAGGCATATCGGGTGCCGGAAACTGTGCGTGTAATTGAAACCAGTGCTTTTTTCGGAAACGCATATTTAAAAAGAATCGCCTTGCCGCCGATACTTACAGCGATTGAACCATACACTTTCGGGCAGATGTCTTCTCTGCAGCAGATTACTTTGCCGAATACGGTTATGACCATTGGAACGAATGCCTTCAGCGGCTGTTCGGCTCTGAAGTCGATTTCTCTGCCCGATGCACTGCACAGTATTGACGCTGCCGCCTTTGCGAATTGCTCGGCACTGTCCACTTTGAAAATCCCCGAACAAGTTCAGGAAATCGGAGAAAATGCGTTTACCAACTGTACGGCGCTTACGGGCATAGCGCTGCCGTCTAATTTGCAGTTTCTTGGTTACAGTGCTTTTGCCGGGTGTACAGCTTTAACATATGTTCGCCTGCCGGCGTCTTTAACGCGGCTGGAAAGTTATTTGTTTGCCAACTGTACTTCTCTTGCCTGTGTTGTGATTCCGGAAGGCGTCACCAGAATTGGTTTTGAAGCGTTTTATAATTGCCCTGCTCTGCTTGGCGTTACGCTTCCCAAAAGTATTACAAACATTGAACAGTATGCGTTCGGCTATTTCGGCGGAGAGTTTGAAAGTGTTGAGAATTTCACTTTGTTTGGCGATGGCAGCATTGCAGCGGTACAGCGCTATGCTTCCGCCAACGGGTTTTCTTATAACGATATTTCTGCTTCGCTTGCTGTTGGAGATATTACGGACGACGGATTGTTTACTGCCGCAGATTATGCACGGGTTGTGGATGCGCTTTCAGGCGATGCGCTTAACGATGGGCAGCGCGTGATTGCTGATTTGAACGGAGACACGGTTGTCGATGCGTTTGACGCTGCGCAAATGCAGTTGAAATTAAGCGGGATTTTGTAAAGCGCACCTTGAGCTTTATTCACAAAAAGACACCTCGAAAAGAAGTGTTCAGAAAAAAACAGGTCTGTTTTTGCAGACCTGTTTTTTCTTGCTTTTTCGGGCTTTTTCTCTTGTTTTCGCTTGACGAAAATGGTGCATAATGATAGTATTATCTTAAAGACTTTTGCGGTGATTTGCCGCACATCTTAAAAGAAGGTGACGCGTTTTTATGCGAGTTTTTGATTTTGACAACACCATTTATGACGGGGAAAGCGGGTTAGACATTTTTCTCTATTACCTGCGCAAAGAACCCAAACTGATTGCCAAATATGTTCCGAAATTCGGCGAAGGGTTTATTCGCTATAAAATGGGCAAAGTCACCATCGATGATGTAAAAAACGAATATAGCTATATTTTGAAAGAATGCTGCACGCAGCTTAACGATATTGATAAAGAAATCAAAGTCTTTTGGGATGAGCACGAAAAAAAGATAAAAAGTTTCTATGCCAAAATTCAGCGGGAAGACGATGTGATTGTTTCCGCCTGCCCCGAGGTCATGCTTTCTGAAATTTGCCGGCGCATCGGTGTTCAGCATTATATCGGCAGTATGATCGATTTGAAAACCGGGGAAATCGGCCGTATCTGTTACCGCGAAAACAAGGTGCCCATGTTTTATGAGCAATACGGTGAGCAGGAGATCGACGAGTTTTATACAGATTCCATGAATGACCGCGCCATGATGGATATTTCAAAGGATGTATATTTCGTGACCGGTGACCGTATAGAAAAAATCAAAGCCGACGGCGTTTGGCTGAAAGGCTGACAGAGGTGTGTCTATGAAGATTGGTACCAAAATTGCCATAGCGGCGCTTGGGGTTGCGGGGGCTGCCATCGCCGGGCTTGCCGGCAAGGAAATCCACCGCATTTTAAACGGCGAGATTCGTTTGCCGGAAGGCTTTACCTATACGGCGCATTCGGGCTGTGAAGGAACGCCGGACAATTCGATGGAGTTTTTGCAAAAAGCCGTGGCGCTCGGTGTGCCGGTCTTAGAAGTCGATGTCACCGTGCGCAACGACGGCACGCCGGTGCTTCTGCACGCGGAGACGGCGGCGAATGACGAAGGGCTTTTGCTGGAAGATGCCGTTCGGTATTTAAGCGAAGCGTCGGGCAGTGTCCGTGTCAATCTTGATTTGAAAACGGTCTCGGGTCTCGAAGAAATCGTCCGTATTTTGCAGGCTTATAATATGCAGGACCGTTGTTTTTTCACCGGCGTGGAATCTGGTAACACGCAAACCGTCAAAATAGACGCACCCGGCATTCCCTATTATCTGAATGCAGAACTGAATATAATGCGGCTTGACGACGAAGGGTATCTGCGCAGCCTCGCGCAAGAGGTACAGCGCAGTGGTGCTGTGGGGCTGAACTGCAATTATAAATACGCGAGCAAAAAGCTTGTTGAGGTATTTCATGCGGAAGGTTTGCTCGTCTCGTTCTGGACGGCAGACAATAAAATCGTGATGCGCAATCTTTTGACCATTTCACCGGACAATATTACCACACGCAACCCAATTCTGCTGGCTTCCCTGCTTGCGCAGTGATTGGATTGATAGACATGTTCCCTCCTTTTCGTGCATATATCTGTACGGAAAGGAGGTTTATTTTATGACGGACAACAATGCAAAAGCCATTTCCATTCCGCACAATATCGTTTTGGAGGACAGAAGGCACCTTACGCTTTCCGGGGTTACTGATGTGGACACCTTTGACGAACAGACGATTTGTGTGCTGACAGACCTTGGCGAGCTGACCATCAAAGGCGATGACCTGCACATCAATCGGTTGAGTCTTGAAATGGGTGAAATGGCGGTAGACGGCGAAATCAGTTCTCTTGCATATGCAGACACGGCGAAACCGAAAGAAAGCTCCTTCTTCGGCAGAATGTTCCGCTGATGACTTATCTTGTAAGCCTTCCGGAGCAGCTCGGCACCTTTGCTTATGCGCTGGGGTTCGGTTTTTTTATCGGGGTTCTTTACGATGTGTGCCGTGCAATCCGGATGCTGTTTTCCAATGGTAAAAAAGCCTTTTTTGCCGCCGATGTGCTGTTTGCATTGTTCGCGGCGTTTTTGACCTTCCTGTTTACTTTAACGGTAACGAACGGGAGCATTCGCGGCTATGTGCTCTTCGGCGAAGCTCTGGGCTTTTTTGTTTATTACTTTTCGCTTGGCGTGCTGCTGAGCAAAACTGCCGACAAATTGATTGGCTTTTTTCGCCGTTTTTCTTTGAAAATATACCGCGTTATCCGATTCCCGTTTTTGCGATTTGGCCGATGGTTTTCTTCACTTCTGACAAAAAATGTTCAAAAAGCACAGAAAAAGGCAAATTTTTCGGTGAAAAAATCAAAAATTCTCTTGAAAAATACAAACGACCTGTTGTATAATCAACATGTTAAATTGTATTCCCGGGGGAAACGGTCCCGCAAAGACGAAAGTGAAGTTCGTGCGCATGCAAGCAAAAAAGAGAAGAAGAAAAACACAAAAGCATAGTTTTATTCTTTCTGTCGCCCTGTTGCTGGTGGCGGGCTACTTTGCTATAAGCTTTATCAGCTCCCTTTTGGAAATCCGAGAGAAGGAGCAGGAAGTTGACGCTGTAAAAGCGCAGTATGAAGCGCAGCTCGCTGAAAACGAGCGTTTGCAGGCCGTGGTAGACGGCGGCGATGAAAAGGAATATATCGAACGCATCGCCCGCGAAAAATTAGGTTATGTTATGCCTGATGAAAAGGTATACTATGATATTACACCGAGCAACTGACAACACACTTCATTTTGCTCGCTGGGAGGACTAAATTTTTATATGGTTGAAGTTGGGGCTATACTCGAAGGTAAGGTCACGGGGCTCACAAATTTTGGCGCGTTCGTCACGCTTCCCGGAAATGTGACCGGTATGGTACATATTTCTGAGGTTTCGACGGACTATGTCAGCGACATTCACGAGTACCTGCAGGAAAATCAGGTGGTCAAAGTTAAGGTGCTGGATGTTACCCCGGAAGGAAAAATCAGCCTTTCCATCAAAAAAGCGCAGGCGCCCTCGCCCGAGCAAAAGGGCGGCGAACGGCCTCGCCGCAGCGGTCCGCCGCGGCAGAAGAGCGCACCGAATGTTTGGCAGGGAACAGAGCGCCGCGAAAGCCCGCAGACCTTTGAGGATATGATGGCGCGCTTCAAACAGGTAAGCGATGAAAAGATCTCCGACTTAAAGCGTGCAAACGAAGGCGGTCGGCGTGGTTCCTATTCCCGCCGGAAATAATAGTACATGGTGCAGACAGGCGACTAACTCGTCTGTCTGCTTTTTCTGATGAAAGGGTAAAAGCAATGCGAGAAATTCATGTGAATCAAATTGAAAATACGGTGGCCGAGCTTCTTATTCGCGCCAACAAGGTGCTCCCGGACGATTTGCGCGCGCGAATTTGTGCGGGCGAATGTGCCGAGACCGAAGCGCTGCCCAAGAAGATAATGGGTACGCTTATTGAGAATTTAGACGCGGCGGCAGAACTGAATGTGCCGATTTGTCAGGACACCGGCATGGCGGTTCTGTTTATGGAAGTGGGACAAGATGTGCACATTGTCGGGGGCTCGTTTGAAGATGCAGTCAACCGCGGCGTGGCAAAAGGCTACACCGAGGGGCTTTTGCGCAAATCGGTTGTCCGCGACCCGTTGGACCGCGTCAATACCGAAGACAATACACCGGGCATCATCCACACCCGTATCGTGGACGGCGACAAAATCCGTATTACCGCTGCCCCCAAAGGCTTTGGCAGTGAAAATATGAGCCAAATGCATATGTTCACCCCCAGCGCCGGGAAAGAAGATTTAATGAATTTTGTAGTCGATGTCGTGCGGCAGGCGGGCGGCAACCCCTGCCCGCCGATGGTGGTCGGCGTCGGCTTCGGCGGTGATTTTGAATACTGTGCCTATCTTGCTAAAAAAGCACTGTGCCGCCCGGTGGGCGAGCGCAACGCCAATCCGTTTTACAAGGAAATGGAAGAAGAACTGCTTGAACGCGTGAATGCGCTTTCCATCGGCCCCCAGGGCTTCGGTGGGCGCACAACAGCGCTGGCTGTGAACATCGAAACGGCGCCGACGCATATTGCGGGGCTGCCCGCTGCGGTCAACATTGGCTGTCATGTTACGCGCCACGCGAGCGCAGTTTTATAACGGCTTTGTATAAAATTCATAAAAATTTTTAACTCTGTCTTTATTTTTTAATGGTTGTGTGCTATAATACAAACGAAAACAAAAGCGGGAACGCTTTTGAATATATACAAAAGGGGATGTTATAATGAACATTACCATCGTTGGAAGAAAATGCACACCGCGCGAGTCCTTTAAAGACAGAGCTGAGCTGAAGCTTCGCAAGGTTGAAAAATTTTTCGGCCCTGACGCGACTGCCAAAGTAACGGCAACCGTTGAGAAAAATATTAAAATTGTTGAAATTACGCTCCAAAAGGGCGGGTTTATATTCCGTGCGCAGGAACGCGCGCAGGACTTGGAAGAAGCGCTGGACAATTGCGTAGATTCTTTGATTCGTCAGATTCGGAAGAACAAGACCAAATTGGAGCGCCGCCTGCGTGAAGTTTCGTTTGATGAGGTGTTTAACGCACCTGACGCAGCAGAGGAAGAAACGGAATATGATGTTGTCCGTACCAAAGCGGTTATTCTGAAACCCCAGACGGTAGATGAGGCCATTTTGCAAATGAATATGCTCGGCCACGAATTCTATATGTTCCGTAATGCCGAAAGTGAAGAAATCAATGTCGTATACAGAAGGAACGACGGCGGCTATTCCATTTTGGAGCCGGATGAAGCAGGCTGAGAAAACAGGGCATAATAAGACCCCGGTGCTTTTGCACCGGGGTTCTTTTATCTTCCGCATTTTACGGTGAATTTGTTGCCGCACCGCGGGCACAGCACGCCGTGGTTGCCTTTTTTGCGCGGCAGGCGAAGCGTCGCACCGCATTGAGGGCATTCACGGTAAATGTGCTCTTTGTCTTTTTTTCGTTCTTTTTGGATTGCTTTTTGGCGGCTTTTTTCTTGTGCATTTGCCTGCCGAAAACGGAAAGCATCCCGCGTTTTATAGAAAAATGCAGTAATTACACGCCCTTCATTTTCACGGGCGGGAATGTTTTTGGAAAGAATGCGAAACAGCATGTAGGCAATCAGCAACAATTCCAACCCGTTGACAATTCGTGAACGGGCAAAAAAGTTGATGACAACCAAAACAAAATAAACAGCATACAGAAGAACTTGCAGCCCATCCTGCAAACCGCGCATGCCATAGCGGCCTTCCATAAATCTGTAAAATCGGTCTCTCAAACCATACATGGCGAACCCTCCGAATTTTGAACTGCAAAATAGTATAGCGGCGTCTTGTGAATAAAACGGCTCGTTTTTGTAAACGCTTTGTAAATTCAGAAAAAGCTCGGGCGGCGGGAGGCAATCTCCTTGTTTTCCAGCAAAAGCGAGGGCGCAGTCTGCGTTACCCAACGCAGCAGTTCCGGCGTGATTTCCGGCGGAAACTTTTCAACAAATTTTTGAAAGGCGTTGGTACGCCAGTTTGGCCGATGCGCGTCTGTTGCCAAAAAATCGGCTACACCGTTTTTTAAAAGCCAAACGGCAAGGTCTTGTATCTCGTCGCCGAGCAGCCCTGCCAGAGAAGCGGTGTTGACCTGAAACAAAGCACCCATATCTTGAAAATCTTCAATCAGGCGGGGGTGCCGGTGTAAAACCGGGTAGCGCTCCGGGTGCGCAATCACGGGCGTCAGGCCGTGGTCGAAAACCTCTTCTAAGAGTACCAGTGCACGCTCGGGCGGGAATGGACGCAGGGAAAACTCACAAAGCAAATAGCGCGTGTTTTCAATCGTCAGGGATTCCAGCCCTTCAGCTGCAAAAATGCTGTCGTTCAAATAGACTTCTGCGCCCAGACAGATTTTAAGCGGAATCTGCTTTGCGGCAAGATACCGGCGCAGTTCTTCTGCGTGTGCGTCCCGTACAAATAAATAATCATCGGTTTCCTCTAAATTCAGCATGTGCGGTGTGCAAACCACAGTCTGAATCTGATTTTCTATGGCGGTGTCGCAAAGCGAAAAAGTGTCTTCCGGAGATTGCGCGCCGTCGTCAATGCCCCACAATAAATGACAATGCAAATCAATCATGGTTGTTTTGCTCCGATGTTTTGTTTTCTGCCGCCGGCTCGTCGGCACTTTCAGCGCTATCAGTGCTTACAGGGTGCTCACTGCTTTCAGACGATTCTGTGGCAGCGGCTTTCTTTTTGGATATATGGATAATGCCCTCATCGTTTAACACTTTTAACAGCATGATGGTAATCGGCAGCAAGAATAACCCTATAAAGCCAAACAGCTGGGAACCGACATACATGGCCATAATGGTGATAAACGGCGGCAGCCCAAGCTGGGCAGCAACCAGCTTCGGTTCCATGACTTGTCTTATGATGCTGATGATTGCATATACGACCAAAAGCCCAATGCCAAGGCCGATGTCGCCGGTAAATAAAGACCACAGTGCCCACGGAATCAGAATTGTTCCCGTGCCGAGCACCGGGATAATATCAACCACAGCGGTGATGAAAGCGATTGCGAAGATATAGCCGCTTTCATATACATGAATCAGCTTTAAGAAGCTTAACCCGAGCAGCATTTCGGAAAAGGTCACGAAAAGAATAATGGAATAGGCTTTGCCCATCTTGCCGAGCGTCGAAAAAGTGACCTGCTTCGTGCGGACTACGGCAGCCTGTTTTTTGGTGGGGAACATGGACAAAATCATGTTTCGCAGTGTGTGATAGTCGGAAGTCATAAAGCAGCAGGAAACAATACACACCAATACACCCACAGCAAACATGGGGATTTGCTTTGCTGTACCCCAAACCATGCTGAGCGGGGAGGAAAGCATGGAAAAATCGATTCCGCTGCCTTGCGTCTGCGCTGCATTGGCAGAAGCCTGTGCTTCCAGCCCCATAAGCTTGTTCAAAAAGTTTTCGGTTGCAGTCATAAGAGACTCGTGCAGACTTTTCGGCAGGAAAGAGAGCGCGTCGGAAAGCCAGGCTTGGATTTGCTCGACAAAAGCGGGCGCATCTTCCATTTTAATGAGCAGATAATCAAAAAAGCCTTTGAGCTCGACCACGATTCGCCCAATGATAAGACCGGCAATCGAGCCGAAGATGACCAGCACAAACAAAACCATCAGCACAGAGGAGATGCCGCGTTTTAAAGGTGTTTTTTTCGATAAAAAATTGACGGGGCGCTGTAAAAGCATGGCAAAAAAGAAAGCCACGACAAACGGCCAAACGATGCCCAGTGCATATTTGATTGCCAAATAAAAAAGACCGATAATAATTGCAATGTAAACGGTGTTAATAATAAACGACCGGCGTTTTTCTGTTTTTTCCATACTGTACTCCTTTGCAGTCAGCGGCTGCGGCAACCACTTTTTCAGTATATATACATTTTATACTATTTTGCCGGAAGATACAATCAATAATAGAAAGTTTTATAGAATTTTAGCCTTTTGAGAAAGTTTTTCTTTATTCTGTCGCCGGTTTGTGTTAAAATGCTATCTGTATCAATATATTTTAGGATGTGAGAATATGTATGTTGCTGTAATGGGTTACGGCACGGTTGGTTCCGGCGTGGTGGAAGTTTTTAACAAAAACCACGACAGCATTGTCAAGCGCAGCACGCAGAGCGCTTTGGATCTCCGTTACATTCTGGATTTGCGCGATTTTCCGGGCGACCCGAATGCGGATAAATTTATTAAGGATTTTAACATTATTTTAAACGACCCGGAAGTCAAGATTGTTGTAGAGACCATGGGCGGCCTGCACCCGGCGTTTGAGTTTGTCTCGTCTTTGCTCAAAGCGGGCAAGAGCGTTGTCACCTCCAACAAGGAACTGGTCGCAGCGAAAGGCTATGAGCTTTTGACCTTGGCGGAAGAAAACAATGTGAACTTCCTGTTTGAAGCGTCTGTCGGCGGCGGTATTCCGATTATCCGTCCGATTACCCAGTGCCTTGCCGCCAACGAGATTGACGAAATTGCCGGTATTCTTAACGGTACGACCAACTTTATTCTCACCATGATGATTGAAAAGCAGATGTCCTTTGAAGCTGCGCTCAAACTCGCGCAGGACAACGGCTATGCAGAAAAAGACCCGACGGCAGATATTGAAGGGCATGACGCCTGCCGCAAAATCTGCATTTTGGCGTCGCTTTGCTTTGGCAAGCATGTTTACCCTGACAGCGTGCACACCGAGGGTATTACCAAAATCGCGCTGGAAGATGTTGCTTATGTGCACAATTACGGCGGCGTGATTAAACTGCTTGGGCGTGCAAAGCGTCTCGACAACGGCAAAATTACCGCAATGGTCAGCCCCGCTGTTGTGATGGACGGCAGCCAGCTCGCTTCTGTCCGCGATGTATTTAATGCCATTTTGGTGCGCGGCGACGCAATCGGTGATGTTGTGTTTTACGGCAAGGGTGCGGGCAAACTCCCGACCGCCAGCGCCGTTGTGGCGGATGTGATTGATTGTGCGAAGCATGTCGGGCGCAAAAAAGCGTTCGGCTGGGGGCAAAGCGAAGAAAATTATGTTGTGGACTATAAGACGCTGCCTACCGCGCTGTATATCCGCGCGATTGCTGCCGATAAAGCTGCCGTGCTTTCCGCAGTGGAAGCATCGCTCGGCAAGGTGCGCGTTTTGACCCGTGAGAACGCCCCCGAAACAGAGCTCGCGTTCGTAACCGGTGAAGAAGTGGAACAGACGCTTTGCGAAAAGCTTGCGGCGGTGCCGGGGCTTGAAATCCTGTCTTCCGTTCGCATCACCGACTATTAAGAAACAGTAAAACAGACGGCAGGCTTCTGCCGGATTTGGAGGTATATATGGGACTTATCGTTCAGAAGTTCGGCGGCAGCTCGGTTGCCAATGCCGAAAGAGTGATGAATGTCGCAAATATCGTTACGGATACCTACCGCGCAGGCAACGATGTTGTCGTCGTGGTTTCGGCGCAGGGCGATACGACCGACGATCTGATTGAAAAAGCAAAAGAAATCAATCCTTCCGCTTCCAAGCGTGAAATGGATATGCTGTTGACCGCAGGCGAGCAGATTTCAATTTCTCTGCTGGCTATGGCGATTGAAAAGCTGGGTTATCCGGTGGTTTCCCTTTTGGGCTGGCAGGCCGGGTTCAACACAAGCTCCGCTTACGGCATTGCGCGTATTAAATCGATTAAAACCGACCGTATGCGTGCGGAAATCGACCGGCACAACATCGTGGTGGTCGCGGGCTTCCAGGGCATCAACAAATATGATGATTTGACCACGCTCGGCCGCGGCGGTTCCGACACAAGCGCTGTTGCCATTGCGGCGGCGATGCACGCCGACCGCTGCCAGATTTTCACCGATGTTGAGGGCGTATTTACCGCCGACCCGCGCAAGGTGCCCAATGCCAAAAAATTGCAGGAAATCACCTATGATGAAATGCTCGAGCTTGCTACGCTCGGCGCGCAGGTGCTCAACAACCGCTCTGTGGAAATGGCGAAAAAATACAATGTGGAAATTGAAGTGCTTTCCAGTCTGAAAAGAGTTCCCGGCACAATCGTTAAGGAGGTCGCAAAAATGGAAAAAATGCTGGTCAGAGGTGTAACAAAAGATACGGATGTCGCCCGTATTTCTGTTAAGAGTATTCCCAACAACCCGGGCGTTGCCTTTAAACTGTTTGCAAAGCTTGCACAGAAGAAAATCAATGTAGATATTATTCTGCAGTCTGTCGGCAGAGATGATACAAAAGACATTACCTTTACCGTTTCCAAGTCGAATGCAGACGAAGCGGTTCAGGCTGTCCGTGACACCTTCGATATTGACGACAAGAATGTTGTCTGCGACACCGAGGTCGCCAAGATCTCCGTGGTCGGCGCCGGCATGGAATCTCACCCCGGCACGGCCTCCAAAATGTTCGAGGCGCTTTATGAGCACGACATCAACATCGACATGATTTCCACCAGCGAAATCAAGATTTCTGTTCTGATCAATCTGAAGGATGCTGACCGCGCGGTTGCCGCTGTGCACAAAGCTTTCTATCCGGCTGACTAATTCAGTGCAAATTGAAAAGCAAAAAGCCCCCGTCAAAAGACGGGGGCTTTTGTAATCTGTTTTCAAACGACCGTGCCGAGAATCAGCGGGCGTTTTTGAGGATCAGCGTCTCCAAAGGACAAAGCTTCCAAGAATCGTGCTTTGCCGGCTTGCAGTTTTTCTTCACTCGACGCGAACAATTCGGCGATCGGTTCGCCTTTTCTGACAGCATCGCCGGTCTTTCGGTAAAGCACAATGCCCGCCGCAGGGTCGATGCTGTCCGATTTTACCGCGCGTCCCGCGCCCAAAAGGGAAGCGCTTTCCCCGACTGTGTGGGTGTTCATGCGGGTAAGATAGCCGTCTGTTTCCGCTGTCACGGTGCAGTGCGCTGCGGCTTTTCGGAAACATTCCTTTTCTGAAAGAACACGCGCGTCGCCGCCTTGCGCCTCGACCCATTCCTGCATTTTTAAAAACGCCTTGCCGCTTGTCATTGCTGTTTCCGCCTGCTTGTAGGCCTCGTCATAGGAAATGCCGTAGCTCATCGAAAGCATGTGCGCCGCAAGCGTCAGGCAGAGTTCTCGTAGCTGCATATCCCCGCGGTTTTGCAAAATCGCGGCGGCTTCGGTGACCTCCAAGGCGTTGCCGATGTGTGTGCCGAGCGGGGTGTCCATGTCGGTAATGACCGCGGCGGTGTTGCGATTGCAGCCTTTTCCGATTTTTACCATCAGTTTTGCAAGCGCTTGGGCGTCCTCTTTTGTCTGCATAAACGCGCCGCTGCCGCACTTTACATCCAGCGCAATGTTTTGCGCGCCCGCCGCAAGCTTTTTGCTCATAATGCTCGACGCAATCAGCGCAATATTGTCTACCGTCGCCGTGGCGTCGCGCAGGGCATATAAAAGCTTATCCGCCGGGGCAAGGTCGCCCGTCTGCCCGATAATGCTCACGCCCACGCGGTTGACCTGCGCAAAAAATTCTTCGTTGGAAAGCGCAGTGCGATAGCCCGGAATGCTTTCTAATTTATCTACCGTGCCGCCGGTGTGCCCAAGCCCCCGGCCGCTCATTTTCGCGATTTTTAAGCCGCACGAAGCGCAAATCGGCGCAACAATCAGCGTCGTTTTGTCGCCGACGCCGCCTGTGGAATGTTTGTCCGCCGTGATGCCGTTTATTGCGGAAAGGTCGAGCATGTCACCGGAGTGCGCCATGCAGTCCGTTAAGGCGACCGCTTCTTCTTCGGCCATGCCTTTTAGGCAAATCGCCATTAAAAGCGCCGATGCCTGATAGTCGGGAATCGCTCCTACGGTGTACTCGCGCACAAAAAAGGCGATTTCGTCTTTGCTTAACTGCCCGCCGCGTTTTTTCTTTTCCAAAATATCCAGCATACGCATAAAAACCGCATCCTTTCTACTCTTAATACTATCTGTTTTTCACGAATCCGTCAAGAAAATTCATTTTCAGATTGAATTCCTACTATTTTTGTATTATTATAAAACAAACGGAAATTCTATCAAATGAGGGATGGATGTGCTATGAAAATTTCCACAAAAGGACGCTATGCAATCCGGTTGATGCTCGATTTGGCGCAGCACACGGACGACGGCTGTGTTTCTATCAAAACCATTGCGACAAGACAGGGGATTTCCGAAAAATATTTGGAACAGATTATCAAATCGCTTTCTGCAAAGGGACTTGTTGAAAGCACGCGCGGCAAACAGGGCGGCTATCGGCTTACGAAAACCCCGGAGGAATATACTGTCGGCGAGATTTTGCGTGTGACCGAAGGAAGTCTTGCGCCGGTTTCGTGTTTGGAGGAAGACCATCACTGCGAAAACTGCGAGGACTGTGTGACGATTGAGATTTGGCAGAATGTTTTGGACGCTATCAACGAGGTGGTCGATTCCATAACACTTGCCTACCTTGTAGAAAAGCAGAAAACCAAAAAGACCTGTTGCAACAAAGGATAATTTTGCGATAACACCGGAAAAACGCCGCGGCGTTTGGAAAGAGGAACGATATGAGCTTTAAAGACAGACTTGGACGGGAAATGCTTTTGTTTGACGGGGCGATGGGCACGCAGCTGCAGTCCTGCGGCCTTGCCGCCGGCGAACTGCCCGAGACTTGGAACATTTTACACCCCGACACTGTGTATTCCATTCATAAATCCTATGTCGAAGCGGGATGTGATATTTTAAAAACCAACACATTCGGCGCGAACGCGCTGAAATTTCAAGAACCGCCCTATACGGTGCCCACACTTGTCGAGGCCGGTGTGGCGCTCGCTAAGCGTGCGGCGGCGGAAGCGGGGCGAGAGGTGCTTGTCGCGCTTGATATGGGCCCGACGGGCAAGCTGTTAAAACCCTCCGGCGAGCTGGAATTCTGTGAAGCTTACGAGCTTTACAAAGAACAGGTCGTCGCCGGAGCAAAGGCGGGCGCTGATTTGGTGTTGATTGAGACCATGGGCGACTTGTACGAAATCAAAGCGGCGGTGCTCGCCGCCAAAGAAAACAGCGATTTGCCGGTAGTCGTCACCATGATTTTCAATGAAAACGGCAAGCTTCTGACCGGGGCGGATATTCCGACCGCGCTGTTTACGCTCGAGGGTTTAGGCGTGGATATGATTGGTTTTAACTGCGGGCTCGGGCCGCGGCAGATGCTGCCGATGGTGCAGGAGGTTTTAAAATATTCATCTACCCCGATTGCCGTGAATCCGAACGCGGGGTTGCCGACTTGTGTGGACGGTGTTACGACTTTTGATGTCGCGCCGGATGCATTTTCTGAGGCGCTTTTTGAAATTGCGTCCCTGCCCGGCGTGCAGGCGGTCGGCGGTTGCTGCGGCACAACGCCCGACCATTTGCGCGAAGCAGTGAAGAAATGCAAACCGATTGTGCCACAAGAAGTAAAGGGAAAAGACTTTACAACCGTAACTTCGTATTCTAAAACCGTTTTCCTTGCGGACAAGCCCGTGATTATCGGTGAACGCATCAATCCGACCGGCAAAAAGCGGTTAAAACAAGCGCTCTTGACCGGCGACACGGCTTATGTGTTTGAACAGGCGGTCTCCCAAGTGGATGCCGGGGCGGATGTGCTCGATGTCAATGTCGGCTTGCCGGAGCTGGACGAAGCGAAAGTCCTGCCTGAAACCGTGCAGGCGCTTCAAACCATCACCAATCTGCCTTTGCAGATTGATACTTCCGACACAACTGCCATGGAACACGCTTTGCGCCTTTATAACGGCAAGCCTTTAATCAACTCCGTAAACGGCAAGCAAAGCTCCATGGAAGCGGTGTTCCCGCTCGCCAAAAAATACGGCGGCGTGGTCGTTTGTTTAACCTTGGACGAAAACGGTATTCCCGACACCGCCGAGGGCAGAATCCGAATTGCCGAGAAAATGATTAAAACCGCCGCGTCTTACGGCATTCCGAAAAAAGATTTGATCATCGACGCGCTGACCTTAACCGTGAGTACCGGGGCGGATAATGCCCAAATCACATTGGACGCGCTCGACTATATCCGCCATAAGCTCGGCGTGCATACGGTTTTAGGCGTTTCCAATATTTCGTTCGGGCTTCCCGCGCGCGAAAACATCAACACCGCGTTCTTTACAATGGCAATGCAGCGCGGGCTTTCCGCCGGGATTATCAACCCGCAAAGCGAAAAAATGATGCAGGCGTATTATTCGTTCTGCGCGCTGCAGGGCATGGATGAAAATTTTGAAACCTATATGGCGCACGCAGTGCAAACGCAAGCAGCCGCGACCGCGCCGACGGCGGCAAATAACGAAACGGACTTAAAAACCGCCGTTATCAAAGGCTTAAAAACCCAAGCCACGGAGCAGACGCAGGTGTTTTTGCAAACGAAAGAACCGCTCGAAATTGTAGAAAGCGAGCTGATGCCGGCGCTCGACATCGTGGGCGAGGGCTTCGAAAAAGGCACATTGTTTTTGCCGCAGCTTCTGATGAGTGCGGAAGCGGCAAAAGCCGCGTTTGAAGTTATTCGTACCGCCTTGCAAAAAAGCGGTCAGGCGGGCGAAAGCAAAGGCAAAATCGTCATCGCGACCGTCCAGGGCGATATTCATGACATCGGCAAGAATATCGTGAAAGTCCTTTTGGAAAACTATGGTTTTACAGTGCTGGATCTCGGCAAAGATGTCCCGCCGGAACAGATTTTAGAAACGGCAAAGCGCGAGCAGGTGCGCTTGGTGGGCTTGAGTGCTTTGATGACCACAACCGTTGTGAATATGGAAAAAACAATCAAGCTCTTAAATAAAGAATACCCCGCCTGTAAAATTATGGTTGGCGGCGCGGTACTCACACAGGACTACGCGGACCGTATCGGCGCGGACTTCTACTCAAAAGATGCGATGGGCTCTGTCAGATATGCTGAAAAATTATTTTCGGAGTAACCAATCTTTGGGCAACTGCGCGTATTGACATATTCCCACCACTGTTGTATGATATTGCTGAATTCATAGGGAAATACTATGAATAAAAATAAGGTTTTAAGCCCTCTGGGCTGAAAATAGAAAAGAGATGTTTACAATGCAGGTTTACGCAGATAACGCGGCAACGACGAAACTGTCGAAAACCGCACTTGACGCGATGATGCCGTATCTTACGGATATTTACGGCAATGCGTCCAGCCTTTATAATATCGGGCAGGAGGCGCACCACGGCGTTCAGCATGCCCGCGAAACGGTGGCAAAGGTTTTAAACGCCGACCCGAGCGAGGTGTATTTCACCTCCGGCGGCAGTGAAGCCGACAACTGGGCGATTAAAGGCGTTGCCGAGCTGATGGCGAAAAAAGGCAAAAAGCATATTATCACTTCCGCTTTTGAGCACCACGCGGTTTTGCACACGGTGCAAAAGCTTGAAAAATATGGGTTTGAAGTGACTTATCTGCCGGTCTATGAAAACGGCATTGTGCATGTTGAAGATGTGAAAAATGCCATTCGTGAGGACACGGCGCTTGTCACCATAATGTATGCAAACAACGAAATCGGCACCATTCAGCCGATTGCAGAAATCGGCGCGGTTTGCCACGAAAAAGGTGTTTTGTTCCACACCGACGCCGTGCAGGCGGCCGGGCATGTGCCGATTGATGTCCGCGCGCAGAATATCGATATGCTGTCGATGTCCGCGCATAAATTCCACGGTCCGAAAGGCATCGGCGCGCTGTATTGCCGCAAAGGCATTCGTTTGCCGAACCTTATTGAGGGCGGCGCGCAGGAAAGCGGCCGCCGCGCAGGCACCGAAAGCGTATATGCAATGGTGGGCATGGCCGCCGCGCTCAAAGAAGCAAGCGACCATATGGCTGAAAATGCCGCGCATATGAGCAAACTGCGCGACCGTTTGATTGACGGGCTCTTAAAAATTGAGTCGAGCCGCTTAAACGGCGACCGCGAGAACCGGCTCCCCGGCAATGTCAATATAAGCTTTGAGGGTGTTGAGGGTGAGTCTCTGCTTTTATATCTCGATATGAAAGGCGTGTCTGCTTCCTCCGGTTCAGCCTGCACCTCCGGTTCGCTTGACCCGAGCCATGTTTTGCTCGCAATCGGTCTGCCCCACGAAGTTGCGCACGGTTCTTTGCGCCTGTCTTTGTGCGAGAGCAACACCGAAGAAGAAATTGACTATATTATTTCCTGCGTGCCGGAAATCATTGAACGGCTGCGCAGCATGTCTCCGCTTTGGGAGAGAATTCAAAAAGAAAGAGGTAATGCATAATGGAATACAGCGAAAAAGTAATGGAGCATTTCGCACACCCGCACAATGTCGGCAAAATTGAAGATGCGGACGGCATCGGCGAAGTCGGCAACGCCAAGTGCGGCGATATTATGAAAATGTATATCAAGGTGAACGCCGGTATCATTACAGATGTCAAGTTCAATACCTATGGCTGCGCGTCCGCCATTGCGACAAGCTCCATGGCGACCGATATGATTAAGGGCAAGCCGATTACCGAAGCGCTGCGCCTGACCAACCAGGCGGTTGTCGAAGCGCTTGACGGTCTGCCGGCGGTGAAAATTCACTGTTCCGTTTTGGCGGAAGAGGCAATCAAAGCCGCTGTTAAAGATTATTACGACAAAAACGGCATTGCCTATGACCCCGCGCTTTTCAAAGAGGATTGCTGTCACTACGACCATCATCACGCGGAATAATGCAAACGCAATAAGGAAACCGCTGTGCATTTTCGGCACAGCGATTTTTTGCACTGTAAAACATCTTGGTTTTTTAATATTATAATCGGAATTTTTATAGATTTTCTAACTTCTAAGCGTTACAATGAATGCAAAGGAGGAGAAGTTATGATAAGCCGTACAAAATACCCGGTGGATGAAAAAACGATTCGCCGTCTGTTTAAAGAAGCCGGGCTTGGGGAGGCCGAAACTGTCACACCGCTCGGTGCGGGGGAATATAACGCCGTTTACAGTGTGTCTGTCGGCGAAAAAGAGTATGCGATAAAAATCGCGCCGGCGCCCGACTGCCCGGTGCTGACCTATGAACACTCTATGATGCAGTCGGAGGTGTACTGGTATCAAAAAATCCGCGATAACACTAATATCCGGGTGCCGGAGGTTTATTTTACAGATTTCACCCGCACAAAACTGCCCACTGATTATTTTATTATGGAAAAATTAGACGGCATTCCGCTGGACAAAATGGATTTTTCAAAAGCAGAGCGCAAAGACGCAGATAGACAAACCGCCGAGTTTGCTGCGCAGGTCCACGGCATTTCGGGCGACCGATTCGGCTATGTGCAAAACGAGCTTTATCCCGATTGGTACACCGCCATTCGCATGATGACGAAGAATTTGCTGGACGACTGCGCCCGCGTCAATAAACGAAGCCGACGCGGCGAAAAGCTGCTGGCGCTTATAGACCGGCACAAATCTGTTTTGGAGAAAGCACCGTGCACCATGGTGAATTTTGATTTATGCCCGCCGAACATCCTTTGCAAACGCGAAAAAGACGGCATACATTATTCTTGGATAGACCCGGAGCGAAGCTTTTGGGGGGACAAGATTCTCGATTTCGTGTGTCTGGACGCAACGCACCCGCTTGAAAAGAAAACCGGCGTGCTCGCGTCTTACAACGCCGCGGCAAACACGCCGGTTACCGCCACGCGCGAAGAGCAAATTCGCTACGCCGTAGGGCAGGGGTATCTCGCCTTGATTGTCGAAACCGAAAAATATTACCGCTACACGCCCCACCACTTCGGCTGGTGGCGCAATGTGTTCGCGGGATTGTATTTATATGCTGACGCGTTTCGGGTGCTTCGCAAATGAGCGCTGCAAAGTCTAAAACAAGCAAAGCGGCGTCGCTCGGCGAGGGGAATGTTCCAAGCCTTGTTTTGCGCTTTGCGGCAACGACTTTTGCCGCGCTGTTGCTCAATTCTGTGTATTCGCTCACCGATGCCTTGTTCGTCAGCTGGCGCGTCGGCGAAAACGCGATGGGCGGTATTTCCCTTGTGTTCCCGTTTGTGGTTTTACAAGGGGCAGTTTCCACCGCTGTCGGGTCCGGTGCGGCTTCCGTCGTTTCCCGAAAATTGGGGCAAAACAACCCCAAAGCCGCAGGTGAAGCGACGCAGACGGCGCGCGCCGTTTTTTATCTGTCCGCGTTGGTGATTAGCGTGCTGGGGCTTTTGCTTTTAGACCCGCTTTTGGCGTTTATGGGCGCCACGCCGGAACTGTATCTGCCCGCAAAACAGTATTTCACCATTTTACTGCTCGGCAATGTGTTTTCCACCGGATTTTCATCGATTATCCGCGCCGAGGGCAATATGCTTTACGGACTCCTGATTTGGGTGATTCCGATAACACTCAACATCGGTCTGGACGCGCTGTTCATCCTCGCTTTTGACTGGGGCATACAGGGCTCCGCAGCGGCAACTGTGCTCAGCCAGTTTGTAAGCGCCATGATGAGCGTGCTGTTTTTCCGCAAATTTTCGGTGCAGGATTTTAAAAAGGTACGCCCACACTTAAAAACAATGGGAGAAATTCTCGCCGTCGGGGTGCCGTCGCTTGTGCAAATGGGAAGCTTGTCTCTTGCTACGCTGGTGCTCAACCGCATTTTGAGTGAGACCGGCGGCACGGCGGGCGTCAACGCATTTGCCTATATCAGCAAAATTTTGACAGTAGCTGTTTTGCCGTTTACCGCCGTTGCGCAGGCTGTTGCCCCGATTGCCGGATATAGTTTCGGCGCAGGAAACCCCAAGCGCGTCCTTAAGACCTTTCGTTTCGGCTTGTTTTTAAGTTTTGTCTATGCGCTTTTAGCGTTTGCCCTTTTGCGCATCGCGCCAACCGCGTTTTTAAAGCTGTTTACAAACAACACCGGCGTGCTGGAAACAGGCACTGCCGGGCTTCGGGTGATTGCGGTTTCACTGTTGTTTATGCCGCTGCCGCTGCTGGCCGCGTCGGTGTTCCAAGCGCAGGGCAAAAAACTTTGGGCAATGATTTTATACGGTGCTTCCGCGCTTTTGCTGCTGCCGATTGCTTTGCTGTTTGCGGAATTTTTCGGCATGTCCGGTGTGTGGTGGGCTTATGTGTTCTCGAACGCTGCGGCGACATTGCTCGCCGTCGGAAAACTCGCCTTCATGAAACGAAAAACAGTATAATAATAAAATAAAAACATAAAAACAGGGTGCAAAACTGCACCCTGTTTTCTTTATGTGTTTTAAATTAGTCTGTATCTTGCGGTGCGCCGACCGGCACTTTTTCCGGCTCGGTTTCCGCGCTCTTGGTCTCATTAGCTTCCGATGCTTGCGCCTCTGTCGATTCCGGCAGTGCCGTGCCTTCCAGCTCGTCGTCCTCCTCGTTATCAGGTGTGGACTTGGTAGAGATGATTTTTTGCACGGTGCCGACATTGCAGCGTTCGACAATGGCGAAGAACATCGTAACAATCAGAAGATAGGGGATTGGGCTGAAAATACCCGGATTCACAAGAGACATGAGCTCCAAACTGATATAAGAAAGGAACACCGTCATGTTGAACATGGTGGGCTTTTTCCAAAGCAGCATATTGCGCTTGATAAACTGATAGGAATACGCCGCAATGCCGACAATGCCGAAGCTTGCGGGGATTTGAATTAACTCGCAATGATACCATGCAATAGAGAAATCCGCTCCGGCGTAAACATCACGGTTGCCCATGTAGCCGATGCCTGTGCCGAGAATGGGGTTGTTTAAGAAGTCCTGAATGCCGCGGATGTATTGATAATATCGAACTTCCTGCTGCTCGCCTATCAGCACGCCGTTGATTGCGGACAAAAGCCGGTCAAAAGTTGAGCCGAAGAATGAAAAAAACTCACGCGAGAAAATCAGCAGCGCAAATGCGAGACACGCACAAATGGCAATATAGGTGAGACGCCGGCGCTTGTCATAGAGAATAAACAAAATGCAGCACATTGCCATTTCCACTGCGCCGAATACGAGCCCGCCGCGCGAACCGGTCAGCAGAATGCAGAAATAGAAGAAAAAGCCAAGCATGATGCAGTAAGGCTTTTTGTGCCCGCGCAAAAAGGCAAACGGAATGCTCAGCATCAAAAAGGTTGAGTAGTTGTTGCGCCACTGCATATATAAAAGATCCCGAGTTTCAATGACTTCGTCAATGTTCATCATGTAAAAGGCAATGGTGACAAACGAAGCAAAACACCCGGCAATGACCATGATTAAGGTGACCTTTTCAATCAGCGAATAGTCTCTGCGCACGGTGAGATAGGTGTAAAACATCCAATAGAGAAGCACCATGGCAAAGCCCAAGGTCAAAATGTAAAACAGCGAAACGGGGCTGAAATACTCTTCTTTGGAAATGAAGCCCACACCGCCGAGCACCACGGCTATTGAAACAAAAATCATGGGCTTGGTAAGCATGCCTTTGGTGTCCGGCTTTTTCCAATACAGCACAAAGTGTGCAACCAAACACAGCGCAATGATAACGCCCAGCGTTTTATACTGGATAAAGGTGCTGAAGGAGTTATAGCATTTTGCCGCAATCAGGCAGATGTACATGAACGGCATAAATGTGGCAAGCAAATCTTCACACACGACCAATGTGAACCCAATGATGCATGCAAACACGAGTACGCCCGCGACATTCCACTCGAATGCCGCAAACACCGCGCCGACTGCAAACAACAGCATCATATATTTCCCGGTCATCATAAAATCGCGCAGGCGATTTAACTGCGGGGAGTTAAGAATTCGATTCATAGACCTCTTCCCTGCTTAATTTTTTCTATATTTATCGCTTTTAAGCACTGGGTATATTATATATGGATTTTTTGAAAAAGCAAGAATTGTAACAAAATTATAATAATATTACAAAATTGTAAAGAAACGCCTTTCGCGCGCGCAAAGGGGCAAAACCCAAAATCTTCTATGGAAATTGGGTTGATTTTGTTTTCAGAATTGCTTATTATATAAGTGCGCAAAAAAACAGAAACGGAAGGTGTATGTATGAACATTCAGGAGATTCAAAGCCGGATTCTGGAATTGAAAAAAGAAAACGACATTTGTATTTTAGCGCACAGCTATGTGGCGCATGAAATATTGGAAGTTGCAGATTTCACCGGTGACAGCTATGCGCTGTCCGTACAGGCGAAATCTGCGCCGCAAAAGACCGTTTTAATGGTCGGCGTGCGGTTTATGGCGGAAACCGTGAAAATCCTTTCTCCCCAAAAGCGCGTTTTGCTGGCAAGCGGCGAAGCGGGCTGCCCTATGGCAGAGCAAATGGATAAAGAGCTTATCGAAGCGGTCAAACGGGAATACCCCGACTACACCGTGGTGGCTTATATCAACACGACTGCCGCATTGAAAACCATTTGCGATGTTTGTGTGACTTCTTCATCAGCGGTGAAAATCGTCAGCCGCATTGAAAACCCCAATATTTTGTTTATTCCGGACTGCAACCTCGGCGCTTATGTGCGCGACCATCTGCCGGAAAAGAATATTAAGCTTTTGCAGGGCGGTTGTCCGATTCACGCTTCGGTCAATGAGGAAGAAGCACTTGCCGCGAAAGAGAAACACCCCGGTGCTCTGCTTTTGGTGCACCCCGAGTGCAAGCCTGAAGTGGTGCGTCATGCCGATTATGTCGGTTCAACCTCAGGTATCATGCAGTTTGCTGAAAAAAGCGACTGCCATGAATTTATTATCGGCACAGAACTGAGCATTGCCGAGCATCTGCAATATGCCTGCCCGGACAAGCGTTTCTATCCGCTTTCCAAAAAGCTGATTTGCCAAAACATGAAACTCTCTACGCTTATGGATGTTTATGACGCTGTTCGCGGCGCCGGTGGAGCGGAAATCGAGCTTGAGGCAGAAACGATTGCGAAAGCGCGCCGCTGCATTGACGCGATGATCGAGCTTGGCGGCTGATTAAAAACAAAGACGAAACGGAATTTATAATATGACTGAGCAAAAAGAAAAAGTAATGGTCGCCATGAGCGGTGGGGTCGACAGCTCCGTTACAGCGCATCTTGTGCTGCAGCAGGGCTTTGCGGTGGTTGGCGCGACGATGCGGCTTCTGGAAAACTATGACCCTTCGCCTGAGAAAGCGCGCGCCTGCGGCGCGGAAGCGGACATTGCCGATGCGAAAGCGGTTTGCCAGCGGCTTGGCTGCCCGCACGAGGTGCTGGATTTTTCGGAGCCGTTCCGGTGTGAAGTAATCGACCGCTTTGCAAAAGCATACGAAGAAGGAAGAACACCAAATCCGTGCGTCGACTGCAATCGCTTTATTAAATTCGGCAGATTGTTTCAAGCGGCGCAAGAACAGGGACTTGACTATGTGGCGACCGGGCACTATGCGCGTGTGACAAGGCAGGGCGACCGTTTCGTTTTACAGAAAGCGGTCGACGAAAGCAAAGACCAAAGCTATGTGCTGTATTCCCTTACTGCCGAACAGCTTAAACATACAATGTTCCCGCTCGGCGCACTTACCAAAGCCGAAGTGCGGGAAATTGCGCAGGAAAACGGATTTGCAAACGCAAAAAAGCGCGACAGCCAGGATATTTGCTTTGTGCCCGACGGCGATTATGCGGCGTTTTTAGAGCGGTATACCGGCAAGACTTTTGCACCGGGCGATTTTGTAGACAGAACCGGCCGCGTGCTCGGAACGCACAAGGGGCTTATCCGCTACACCATCGGTCAGCGGCGCGGGCTGGGGCTGGCACTTCCGGCTTCTATGTATGTGTTAGAAAAGGATATACAAAACAACCGTGTCGTGTTGGGGTTTGACGAGGATTTATATACCCGAAAGCTCACGGTCGGCGACCTTTGCCTTTCGGCGTGTGACACGCTTTCCGGAACGCAAAAACTGTGTGTGAAGATTCGTTACAACCAAAAAGCGCAACCCGCTTCAGTTGTACAGACGGAGAAAGACCGGCTGGAAATCGTTTTTGATGAACCGCAGCGCGCCGTGACGCGCGGGCAGGCGGCGGTGTTGTATGACGGCGAAACCGTGGTTGGCGGCGGCACGATTTTGTGAATTTTGGTTCACACATTGTAAATATAACATATTAACTGGTTGATATACCAAATATTTTCTGGGCGAGACACGGCGGATTTGCTGTGTTCGCCCTGTTTTTATGCCTGAAATATAGAAAAACGCATGAATGTATTGTTATTTTGCACAAAAGAATATTTACCTGTTTGTGCGTTTTATTACAAGGGCTGAAAATGCGATTGACAAACAAAAAATCAGTTTGAATATGTTGACTTTTTTCATCCTTAACTATAAACTATTAACAAAACAGATGAGATATATATGTGCATAATACACAACGAGGGAGAAAACAATGATATCCATTCTCAAGGGCATGAACCCCAAAACGATTTATAAAAGCCAATACGGACTGCGCAGAGTTTTTATGATGCTGTTCAGCGTTCTGCTGATGGGCTTCGGCGTGTCTGTGTTCTCTTATTCTGATTTGGGCGTTGATCCCTACACTTCTATGAACATGGCGCTGAGCGCAAAACTGGGCGTAGGATTTGGTTTTTATCAGATGACGATCAATGCGGTTCTGCTGGTGTTCGTTGTTTTACTCTCGAAAAAGCTTATCAATCTCGGCACCATCGCCAACATGGTTGGTGTCGGCTATGTCTGCCAGTTCTTTACCACGCTTTATGACCGCTATTTGCCGGTTCCCGGTACATTGCCCGTAAAACTCGGTTTGATGCTTGTGGGTGTTGTGCTTTTGAGCCTTGCAGCATCCTTATATTTCACATCTTCTCTCGGCGTTGCGCCTTACGACGCCATGGGCTTCATTTTAGATGAGAGAAGCAAAATCCCTTATAAGTGGTGCCGCGTGATTACGGACCTGATTTGCACGGCAATCGGCTTTGCTTTCGGCGGCCCGGTCGGTATCGGTACGGTCGTTACCGCGTTCTTCATGGGTCCGGTCGTGACATTCTTCAACACCCGTGTTTCTGAAAAAGCAATCCGTGCGGATTACAGCAAATTTCTTGCGGTTCGCTACTATGATTTTTCCCGTTTTGGCGGTCGTCTTGTATCCCCGAACGGTCGTTTTGCAGCTTAAAAGTTTTCTCCCCTCTCTTTTGATAAAGATGCATTTTGCACCAAAAGCAGTCTGCGAAGGCTGCCCAACAACCGCCGCTTAATAAAGCGGCGGTTGTTGTTTTTGCGAAAAACCGAAATTCCTGTCGCGCGCCTGTTCTTGACAACCGGGAGGTGCGTTTGGTATTATATATGTTTGTAAAGCCCTTAATACTCTGTATTATATGGAGGCGTGAAATGAACACGGATACTTTGTGCATGGGATGTATGAAAGAAATCGGCGACTTAAAGCAGTGCCCGCACTGCGGCTTTTTGGCGGATACACCGCAAATCGCACCGTATCTGCCGCTGCGCGCGGAGATCGGCGGTCGGTATCTTGTCGGCAAAATGATTTCTGCCGGCGGCGACGGCGCAACATATATGGGCTGGGATTATACCCGTAAGGCAGCTGTGACAATCCGGGAATTTTTGCCGGAAGAGCATATCTCCCGTGCCGCAGGGGATTCGGAAGTGCAGGTGGTCAGAGGCAGCGAGCTGCTGTTCCACGACGGTCTTGCTTCGTTTCTGAACCTGTGGCGCAATCTGGCGCGGGTGCGGTCCCTGACTTCTCTTATTCCGGTGCTGGACATCGTGGAGGAAAACGGAACAGCCTATGCGATTTCAGAACATGTTGAGACCATCACATTGCGCGAGTTCCTTTTAAAAAGCCGTACAGGGTATTTGACCTTTGAACAAACCAAGACTTTGCTGATGCCGGTGGTTTCCACTGTGTCCAAGCTGCATGAAATGGGAATTTTCCACTGCGGCATTTCGCCGAACACCCTGCGTCTTGGCAGAGACGGGAAAATCCGTATTACAGATTTTATGATTCCCGATGCCCGTGTGATGAACAGCGGTTTTTCCGCTGAACTGGATCCGGGCTACGCCGCGATTGAGCAGTATAGCCGGGAAGGAAGCATCGGAGCGTGGACAGATGTGTATGCTTTCGGTGCGGTTACATACAGAATGTTAGTCGGCAGCACCCCGCAGGAAGCGGTGCAGCGTGTTGCCAACGATAAGCTGATGTTCCCCGCAAAATTTGCCGAGATATTGCCGGCTTATGCAGTAAGCGCAGTGCAAAATGCGATGGCGATTGCACCGGACGACCGCACGGAAACCATGGATGAATACCGTGAAGAGCTCTCCGGTTCGCCGAAAATCATGGTTTCGCGCCAGTCTGCCGCGGAAGATGCCGTGCGTGCCCAAACGACAGACGCGGAGGAAGCTGAACGCCGCCGCAAGGAAAAGCTTCGCAAAGAGATTCTCCGCAAGCAGGAGCAGACCCGCATTTTGCTGATATCTTTCGGCGTGTGCATAGCTGTCGGTGCGCTGATACTCGGCGGATACTTCTTCTTCACGCGTGACAAGTCGCCGGATACCGGAGAAACGGTAACAGCAGGCGAACAGGAGCTTGTCGATGTGCCGAATTTTGAAAACCAAAGTTACAGCCGTATTGCGAGCGATACCGTTTTGAACGAACGCTTCCATTTTGTCGTGGAATATGCATACAGCAGCACGGTGGAAAGCGGCTTCATCATTTCCCAAGGTACGGCGGAAGGACAGCGTGTGCCCAAGGGGTCTGATTTGAAAATCGTGGTCAGCAGAGGAATTGAGTATATCACGCTGCCGGATGTTTCCGGTATGACCTATGACGCGGCAGTGCAGCTTTTGATTTCTAAAGGCTTTACCTGCACCAAGGTTGAAAAAGAAAACGACGGTTCGCACACGGCCGGCATTGTCATTGCGACAACGCCCGAACCGGACAAAGATTATGAAAAAGGCAAGGAGATTTTCCTGCAGGTCTGGGGCGAAGAACCGACCACCGAAGGTTCTGTGCTCGGCGACTTGATGCCTGACTTATTTGGCTAACAGAAAAAACGGTAAAGTATTTTTACTTTACCGTTTTTTTGAATAGAAAATCAGCCGGAATTTCTGCGGTTGTGTGTATTGTCAAGTGAGGCTACAGTTTGTTATAATATTTTTTAACAGGTTTTTATTCGCCGTTTAAATTGTAAAGATATGTGAGGTGCAGCATGGAAAAGTACACGCCGAAAAAAGAATGGATGGCTTATTGCATTGGCGCGCTCGGGCAGGGCATGGTTTATGCAATCATGAGCTCATACATTTCAGACTTCTATATGAATGTTTTGAAACTGACGCCGCTGTTTGTGCTGCTGCTCATGCTGTTTGCGCGCATTTGGGACGCTGTTAATGACCCAATCATGGGCTACATTATGGACCGTGCGCACCCGAAACGCGGCAAAATGCGGCCGTACCTGCTTTATACGCCGATTCCGATTGCTATTTTGACCGTGCTTTTGTTCTATGCGCCGAATCTTTCCGGCGTTTCCTTAATGGTGTATGCCTCTGTGACCTATGTGCTTTGGGGCATGATTTACACTTCGTCTGATGTTCCGTTTTGGAGCCTGCCGAACGCTATGACGCCCAATCCCGATGAGCGCGGCGATATTATCAGCAAAGGGCGCACCGCAAACGGTGTGGGTTCGGCCGTGCCAATGGCGTTTTTTATGGTGCTTGGCTTCATTTTGCCCAAGTTTAATTTGAGCGGCACCGAGCTTGAAAAAACAAAATATATGGTCATTGCACTGTTCTGTGCCATTGTCGGCAACATTTTGTTTGCCAGCGTCTATTTCAAAACCAAAGAGCGCGTGCGCATTCCCGACCCGCCGAAACGCAAAAAAGGCGAAAAAACCGCGCTCGGTCAAATTTTCAGCTGCAAACCGCTTATGTTAACGGCGTTTATGGGGGTTCTTTCTTCTGCGCGCTATATGTATCAGGCAGGCGCTGTCCATGTTGCCCGGTACAGCTTTTACATCGGCAAAGACCTGACAGGCCTTTCCCTTGCGGAAAAAGAGGCGGCGCTGCAAAGCAATGTAAGTCTTGTTTCTACCGTGTTCCAAGTTGCCAGCGCGCTGGGCATGTTCGGCGCCATGCTTTTAATGCCGCTTTTGTTCCGTAAATTTAACTATAAGCAGATTATCATTTTCACTTCGCTTTTGGGCGCGGTTGCAAGTGTGATTATTTGGTTCTTAGGCTATGAACGCTTTTGGCTGTGCGTGCCGTTTTTCGTCATTTCCTGCATCCCGCTTGGCGCTATCAATGTCTGCTCGTTTGCCATGATCGGTGACTGCCTTGACTATATGGAGTGGAAGACCGGCGCGCGCCTGACGGGACTTGGCTCTGCCATTCAAAGCTTTGTTACAAAATTCGGCAACGCAATCAGCACAAGCTTTATTATTGTGATGTATATGATTGTCAATCTGAATGTGGCGGACATCAACGCGAGCGTTACCGCAAACCCATTGGAAATGAGCGATACAGTGCGCACCGGCATGTTCAGCCTCATTTCGATTATTCCTGCTGTTTCTCTGCTTTTGTGCACCGTTCCGCTGTTTTTCTATGATTTGGTCGGGGAGAAAAAAGACCGTATTACAAAAGAACTTGCCGAACAGCGCGCGAAACGGGGAATCGTTATTGAAAACTAAACTGTACCGTATGTGCGCTTCCTGCAACCGGCGGTTTCTGCCGCTGTAAAGTGCGGTATGCAGACAACAGACGGCACAGTGTGCTATACTTACAGAAAACCTACCGGGGAGGTACAAATGGAAAGCTTTATCGACTACATCGAAAACACATTTCAAGGCGAGCGCGACGACGGCACGCTGTATCATTTCAAACGGCAGCTGCTTGACCAAATGACCGAGCGCGCCAATGAGATTACGCACAGCGGTCTGCGCGACGAAAAGGTACTCAGCGACCTGATTATCAGCGAATTCCCGGATTTGCCGGGGGCCTATCGAAAATACCGTGTGCAGGCGAAGCGTGAACGGCGCGAAAAGCTGGTCAACAAAATCATGATTTTCGGCACGCTTGGGCTGGCGTTTTTGCTGCTGGTGCTGTATCTTACCGTCAGCTTCCTGACCGGCGCGTGGGGCAAAACATGGCTTTTGTTTGCCGTCGGTTTTCTCGGCTGGGCCATTTTCCTGCTTTCGGTGGGGGTGCACCGCATTTCCCGCCTGCGCAGGCTGTTCCACCCGATTGCCCGTGTCATGCTGGCGCTTGCAGTCATGTGCGGCGCGTCCGCAATCTTTTTGCTTGCGCTGGTGCTTTTCGATTTGCCGGATGCATGGGTGCTGTTCCCGGCAGGCGTAGTCGGCATTTATATTGCAGATGCCGTTTATGCTTATAAAACCGGGCAGAAACTTCGGATCATCAATTATCTCATCTACATCCTTGCCGCGTCGCCTATGGTCTATGTTTTTGTGTGCGGCCTTGGGCTTCTGCCGTGGGATCCGGGCTGGCTCATTATTCCGATTGCTATTGTGGTTGATATTGTTTTAATTATCATTAAAGTCGCACAGAATTCCAAATATAAATACAGACCGGAGGTGGACGCAGCATGGAACGAAAATTAAATGCAGAGCTTTGGGATAAAATGCATTACTTGTTTCGCGACTTCAATGACCGCATGGTGCATGTCGAACTGCACTATGACTTTGAAATCGATGTGGAAGCGCTCAAGACTGTGCTCATCTGCTTCTTTGAAAAAGCGCCCGTCTTGCATTCCAGCTTTAAAGACAATCATATAAGCCCTTACTGGATTGTGAAGCCCTACCGCATTGACGATGTGCTCACCGTGTCGCATCCGGACGATTTAGACGAAGCAATCAACAGCTTTTTAATGCAATACATTCCGCCCGACAGCGATTTGCAAATGAAAGTTGCGCTGTTTTTGAAAGACGGCAAATCCACCTTGTGCATCGTGGAAAACCATATGTGTATGGACGGCGGCGACTTCAAATATTTTCTCAAAGCATTTTGCAAAAATTATAACGACTATGTGGAAAAAGGCATCAGCCCCATTGAACTGCGTGAAGGCTCGCGTTCCTATGAAGCGGTGTATAGTGATTTTTCCCCGACCGAGCAGCGCATGGCGCGCAATCTTTATAAAAATGTTTGCGCCAAGGACGACCACAAATTCCCGCTGACACCCGACAGCATCCGCGACCGTTCCTTTATTGCCCGCCGGAAAATCAGTGCGGAAAAATTTGCAAAAATCAAGGCGGCTGGGAAAAAGCACGGCGCGACCATTAACGATATGCTTGTTGCCGCTTATTTTTACAGCCTGTATGAGCTTGCCGGTTACCCCGAAAGCGACAGCGTCACGATTTCCTGCGCGATTGATTTGCGCCGGCACATTAAAGATGTCAGCGACGAGGGCTTAACCAACCACACCGCGTTTATGCAGTGCAATATCCCCGAACGCGGGCAGGATATTTTCCAAACGCTGCAATATGTGGTGCACAGCGTCAATAAGTTTAAGCACGACAAATTCATGGGCCTTTACGGCTTGCCGCTTCTGAAGCTCGGCTATAACATTTTGCCGCACGCCGCTTCTGAAGAAATCATCAAAATCGGCTATTCGAACCCCTTGCTCGCAATGAGCAATATCGGTATTTTGGAAGTCGATAAACTCGCGCTGAACGGGCACGAGCCTGTGGACGGCTTTATGACCGGCGCGGTGAAATATAAACCCTATGTTTTGCTTTCAGCGACGACGATGCGCAATGTGATTACGCTTTCCATGTGTGTGCGCGGCAATGAAGAGGACGAAAAGACCGTTGAGCGGTTCTTTGATTTGATGGAAAAGAATATCGACGCGCTGACGGTTGAAATCTGATGAAAAAGCAGGGACGAAAAGTCCCTGCTTTGTATTTGAAAAAGGAATTATTTTTTATGGATAAAGCTTTCATCTCCACATTTTACGGTCACAATTTTGACCCGACGCAGCCAACGGCGGAGGATATTTGTTTGGAAGATATCGCCCACGCGCTTTCCATGCTTTCGCGTGCCAACGGGCACTTCCGGGAATTCTATTCCGTCGGGCGGCACAGCCTTAACTGCGCCTATGAAGCCGAGGCACGCGGGTTGTCCGAAAAAGTGCAGCTTATTGCACTCTTACACGACAGCGCCGAATGTTATATCGGCGACTTAACAAGACCCCTGCGGCGGCATTTGCCGGAATTTACCGATTACGAGCGCGCACTTCAAAAACTGATTTTTGAAAAATTTGGAACGCTTGCCATAACCGAAGAAGAACGCCAAGCGGTGCGCGACATCGACGACAGTCTGCTTTACCACGAATTCTGTAAGTTTCACGGCGCAAAGCTGTTTGATACTGCACCGCCGCTGTGCATCACACTCGGTTCAGACAAAACACCGACCGAAACAGAAACAGAATTTTTAAATGTTTATCAACGCCTGCACGAAAGTCTTGTAAAGGCGTAAACGGTAAGCGCAATAAAAAAGGGGGCAAACGGATTTTCCGTTTGCTCCCTTTTTGTGCTTTGCTTTATTATTTCGCTGCTTCGGTGGTGAGAGACTGCATCTCAGCCATTTTCTTTTCCATATCTTCCACAAGCTTAAACTGTGTACGGCAGCGCACCAGATTGTGCTCCGGGTATTCCGTTTTGAAATAGGTGTCGCCGTTTAAAAAGTCGGTCAAAAAGCGCATACCGCATTCCAAAGTCATCAGCTTCGCAGAAAACGGCAGATACTCTATTTCGCGAGCAGTCAGGCTGTCTTTGGCAACGCCCAAATACCCTTCGACATAAGCTTTGTAAAGCGGCAGACTTAAAGAAACCTTGGAAAGGTCTTTTTCATCCTCGCTTGCGGTGTTTGCACCGAAGCGGATGCTGTCGCCGAAATCATACAGCGCAAGACCGGGCATGACGGTGTCCAAATCGATAATGCAAATGCCGTGGTTTGTTTTGTTGTCAAACAAAATGTTGTTGAGCTTTGTGTCGTTGTGGGTCACGCGCAAAGGCAGCTCGCCTTTGTCCATTAAGTCCAGCAGTACGCGGGTGTCGGCTTCGCGTGCGCGCAGGAATTCGATTTCGGCTTCCACCTGGTCACGCCTGCCGGAAAGATTGTCACGAACAGCCTTTTCAAAGTCTAAAAAGCGGGAATAGGTGTTGTGAAAATTCGGAATGGTTTCTTTGAGCGTTTCGCTTGGGTAGTCGGCAAGCATTTTTTGGAAGCTGCCGAATGCTGCACCTGCATTTTTAAAAACTTCTTCGCTGTCAATGATATTGCAGGTGTAAACCTCGCCGATATGACGGTAGCAGCGCCAACAAGCGCCGTTTTCGTCTTTTGCATAGTATTTGCCGTTGGCGCACGGCAGAAAGGTAAGCGTTTCGCGCTCCGGGTCACCGCCGCTTTTTTCAATTTCACGGCGCAAAAAGCTTGTAACGCCGACAATGTTTTTCATTAAGGTGTCCGGGTCTTTGAAAACATAGGTGTTGATCTTTTGTACCACATAGGATTGTACAGCACCGTCTGCCGTTTGAAAATCCAGCACAAAAGTGGTGTTGATATGTCCGTTGTTCAGGGTCTCTGAGGACTGAAATGTGCCCGGCAGATCAAACTGCCTTTGCACAAATGCCAAATCAAATTGTTGCTCCCCCAAAAAGAACACGCCTTTCTTATGAAATAAGTTTTTTTATTATATACTCTTTTTGCCGATTCGTCAAATTCTGTCTGAAAGCGTGTTTTTAAAGGCGCTTTTTTCGGAAAAATATCTTTACAGAAAGCCCTTTATACGATAAAATAAATAAGATAAAAAAAGTAAGGTTTTCGCGCTTTTGGTGCGGCCGGATTTTGGAGGAAATCGTCATGGAAGCTGTTTATAAACGCATTCTGTTAAAACTTTCCGGGGAGGTGCTCGCGGGCAGCCAAGGGCATGGGATTGATTTTGACACCGTGCAGGATATTTGCAAATGGGTCAACGCCTGCGCAAAGCTCGGTGTGCAAATCGGGCTTGTGGTCGGCGGCGGCAATTTCTGGAGAGGTCGTTCTTCCGGAGATATGGACAGAACGCGTGCGGACCATATCGGCATGCTCGCAACAGCCATGAACTCTTTGGCGCTTGCCGATGCGCTCGAGCAGTACGGCTTGGAAGTGCGTGTCCAAACAGCCATTGAGATGCGTCAAGTTGCCGAGCCTTACATCCGCAACCGCGCGATTCGTCATCTCGAAAAAGGCAGAGTCGTTATTTTCGGCTGCGGCACGGGCAACCCGTTCTTCTCGACCGACACCGCAGCGGCACTTCGTGCGGCAGAAATTGACGCGGACATCATCTTCAAAGCGACAAATGTAGACGGCGTTTATGATAAAGACCCGAATAAGTACGCCGACGCAGTAAAATATGACACCTTGAGCCACACCGAAGTGCTCAGCAATGGCCTTGCGGTCATGGATGCCACAGCAGCGTCTCTCTGCCGCGACAACGGCATCCCGATTTTGGTATTTAACCTGTCCGACCCGGAAAACATCGTTCGGGCGGCCAAGGGCGAAAATATAGGCACCATTGTAAAATAAACCAAACTACCGGAGGAATAATTATGCAAGAGGTATTTGATTACGCAAACGAAAAAATGGAAAAAACCCTGAAATCCCTGCACAATGAATTCGCTTCTATGCGTGCGGGCCGCGCTACGGTTTCTCTGCTCGACAAAATCTCTGTGGATTACTACGGTGTTCCCACGCCGATTCAGCAGATGGCAGCGGTCTCCGTTTCCGAAGGCAGAATTTTGGTGATTCAGCCGTGGGATGTCAGCACCATTTCCACCATTGAAAAGGCAATTCAGGCTTCTGACCTCGGCGTCAATCCGCAGGATGACGGCAAAGTCATCCGCCTTATTTTCCCGCCGCTCACCGAAGAAAAGAGAAAGCTGCTGGCGAAAGATGTCAGCAAATTCGGCGAAGAGGCCAAGGTTGCGGTGCGCTCCATTCGCCGCGACTGTATGGAAAAACTCAAAAAGCTGAAAAAAGACAGCGAAATCACCGAAGATGATCTGCATGACGGCGAAGACAAAATGCAGAAAATCACCGACAAATTCATCAAAAAAATCGATGAAATGGTTGACAGCAAAGAAAAGGATATTATGGAAATCTAACGGCTGCCGAACCGAGCAGGAGTGCTTATGGACAAAAAGGATTTACCGCAGTTTTCGGTTTTGCCGAAGCATGTCGGCATTATTATGGACGGCAACGGGCGCTGGGCGAAACAGCGTGGCTTGCCGCGCTACAAAGGGCATATTGAGGGTGCCAAAACCTTTCGGCGCATTGGCGAGTTTGCCGGGGATCTCGGCATTTCTTGCCTGACTTTTTACGCGTTTTCCACCGAAAACTGGAAACGCCCGCCTGAAGAAGTTGCCGCAATCATGGATTTGTTCCGCGAATATCTGCGCGAGCTTGACGAGCGCAAGGCGGAAAACGAAGAAAAGGGGATTAAGGTCAACTTTATCGGTGACCGCACAGGCATCCCGCAGGATATTCTGCGCATGATGGGGTACAGTGAACGCATCACCCGCAAAAAAGACCATGTTATTTTAAACATTGCCATTAACTACGGCGGCCGGCAGGAAATCGTCCACAGCGTGCAGGAAATTGCAAAGCAGGTGGAAAAAGGCAAATTAAAAGCCAAAGATATTACAGAAAGTATGATCTCCGACCACCTTTATACGGCGGGACTTCCTGACCCCGACTTAATCATCCGGCCGAGCGGCGAATACCGCCTTTCCAACTTTTTGCTGTGGCAGTCCGCCTATGCGGAATTCTGGTATTCCGATATTCTCTGGCCCGATTTCACGGAAGCGGATTTTGTGGAAGCGCTCCGCGCCTTTGAACACCGCAACCGGCGTTTCGGCGGTGTGTAAGGAAAAAGAAAGAGAAATTATGGAGGCATTTCATGCTTAAACGAATCATCGTAGGCGTGATCGGCGCTTTGGTCGCCATCACCGTCATCGTATTTAGAAACACACCGCTTTTGTCGGTTGTGCTGGCATTCTTTACTGTGCTTGCCGCTTATGAAATCGAAAAGTGCGTGCAGGTCAAAAACAAAGCGGTTATGGCAGTAAGCCTCGTGTTTTCCGCGTTGGTGCCGTTTTATTATGAATACGCACCGGAGCTCGCTTCAAAAGGCATCGTTATCCCTGTGACTGTGGTGCTGGCAATTTATATTCTGCTTTTGTTCATTTTGATGCTGACCGACTACGACCACACGAAGTTTGAAGATGTGGCTACGGTCATTATTGCAACCACCTTTGTGCCGTGGGGCTTTTCAACGCTCATCATGCTCAACGATGTGGATAGCACTTTCCCCGACGAGTTTGACGGGCATCACGGGCTGTTCTTCATTTTGTTCGGTCTGTTCTGCGCCTGGCTTTCCGATACCTTCGCTTATTTCACCGGGCGCTTTTTGGGCAAACACAAGCTCTGCCCCAAAATCAGCCCCAAAAAGACCGTGGAAGGCGCTGTCGGCGGCGTAGTTGGTGCCGTGCTTTCCTGCGTCATCTTGTTCACGGTGTTTGACAAGTTCTTCTTTACCGTACATAGCGTGACTTATCTTGAAGTGATCATCCTTTCCGCTGTTCTGTCTGTAGTCGGCATGTGCGGCGACCTTACCGCCTCTGTTATGAAGCGCAACTTCGGCGTGAAGGATTTTGGGAAGCTCTTCCCCGGCCACGGCGGCGTTATGGATCGCTTTGATAGCGCGCTGTTTGTGCTGACGGCGCTGTATGCGTCGATTCTTCTCACAAGGAATGTATTTTAATGACTAAGAGTTTATCTATATTAGGCTCCACAGGTTCTATCGGTACACAAAGTCTTGATGTTGCCCGCATGCGCGGGTATACCGTCAAGGCTTTGACTGCTTATTCGGATGTCGAGCGCATGGAAGCGCAAATTCGTGAATTCCACCCGCAGACAGTCGCCATGGTGAGCGAAAAGGCGGCTTCTGACTTAAAAGTGCGTGTGGCGGATACAAATACGAAGGTGCTTTCCGGCATGGAGGGCGTTTGTGCCTGTGCCCGGGCGGAAGGCGCAGATACCGTGCTCAATTCGGTCGTGGGCATGGCGGGGTTAGAACCCACGCTTGCTGCGATAGATGCGAAAAAGAAGCTCGCGCTTGCCAATAAAGAAACGCTGGTGGCCGGCGGGCAGCTGGTTATGGAAGCGGCGAAAAAGAACGGCGTTGCAATTTTGCCGGTTGACTCTGAGCATTCTGCGATTTTTCAGGCGTTGCAGGGGCGGCCGACCAACGCGGCGCTGAAGAGCATTATTTTAACAGCGTCCGGCGGCCCGTTTTTCGGCAAGACCCAAAAAGAACTCGAAAAAGTCACTGTCGCCGATGCACTCAAGCACCCGAACTGGGAAATGGGCGCAAAAATCACCGTCGATTCCGCTACAATGATGAACAAAGGGCTTGAACTCATAGAAGCCGTTTGGCTTTTCAGCGTTCGCCCGCAGGATGTGCAAATCGTTGTCCACCGCGAAAGTATTGTGCATTCGGCGGTTGAATATACCGACAATTCCGTCATTGCGCAGCTGGGACTTCCCGATATGCGCATTCCCATTCAATATGCGCTGACTTATCCGGAGCGTTTTGAGTCGCCGGTCGGTGCGCTTTCCCTTTCTGAAATCGGAAAGCTTACTTTCTTTGAACCGGATTATGAGACCTTCCAATGCATAAATCTTTGCAGAACTGCAATAAATAAAGGGGGACTGTTCCCGGCGGCGGTCAATTCCGCAAATGAACAGGCGAACGCCATGTTCCGCCGCGGCGAAATCGGCTTTTTAGAAATTGCCGAACGCGTAGGGCGTGTGCTTGAAACCGCGCCGCAGAAGGAACGCTACACTTTAGAGGATATTTTGGAAATGGATCGCTGGGCGCGCGAATCCGTCGCGAGTATGTAAGAGGTGAGAGCCATTTTATTGAGTATGACAGCATCAGAGCTTTGGAGCAAGGCGTGGCCGATTTTGTTTGCGCTTTTGTTTTTCGGCGTCATTATTATGATTCACGAGTGCGGGCATTTTACCTGTGCAAAACTCTTTAAAGTCAAGGTCAACGAGTTTTCACTCGGTATGGGACCCGCCCTGTTTAAGAAGAAAAAAGGCGACACGCTTTATGCGGTTCGGCTGTTCCCCATTGGCGGTTATGTCGCCATGGAGGGCGAAGACACTGCCAGTGAAGATGCACATGCGTTTAATAAGAAACCGGTTTGGCAGAAAATGATTATCGTTGTTGCCGGCGCGCTGATGAACCTGATTTTAGGCTTTATTTTAATGGTGCTCCTGCTTACGACTTCAACGGACCTTATCGGTACGAACACCATTAAAGAGTTTTACCCCGATGCTGTGAGCTCGCAATATGGCTTGCAGGCGGGCGACCGTTTCTTAGAAATCGACGGGCATCATGTCTGGTCAGAATTGGATTTGTCCTTTTTGATGAGCCGCAGTCAGGACGGCGTGTTTGACTTTGTTGTTGAGCGCGACGGCGAAAAGGTGACGCTCAATGATGTGCATTTTGCCACACAAGAGCAGGACGGCGTCACGCTGATTCAATATGATTTCATCATCATCGGCGAACAGCCGGGGTTTTTGAATATTGTGAAAAACGCCTTTACCCAGTCCGCTTCGATTGTCCGCATGGTGTGGTTGAGTGTGTTTGACCTCGTCACCGGGCGCTACGGCATGTCGGAGCTTGCGGGGCCTGTCGGCACGGTGGATATCATCGCCGATGTGACCGCACAGGCGGTCTCTTCGGGGAGTCTCACCAACCTTTTGACCATTATGGCGTTTATCACCATCAATGTCGGCGTGGCAAATTTGCTGCCGCTTCCGGCGCTGGACGGCGGCAGATTCTTGTTCTTGACCGTTGAAGCGATTCGCAGAAAGCCCATTAACCCGAAATATGAGGGTTATGTGCACGCCGCGGGGCTTGCACTGCTTCTGCTTTTAATGGTGTTTGTCACTTATAACGATATTGCGCGCATTATTCGCGGCGCATAGCAGAAAACAGAAAGGAAGGAAAACCTATGGCACAACGCAGAGTTTCAAGAGCTGTAAAGGCTGGCAACCTTACAATCGGCGGCAGCGCAAAAATCAGCGTGCAGTCGATGCTGAATGTCCCGGCGGAAGATGTCGAGGGCAATGTGCGCCAGGCAGTAGAGCTGGAAAAGGCCGGGTGCGAAATCGTGCGCCTGACCGTACCCAATACAGATGCTGTCAAAACCCTTGCGGCGGTGAAAGAAGCGGTTTCCATTCCGGTCGTTGCCGACATTCACTTTGACTATAAATGCGCACTCGAAAGCGTGGCCGCGGGCGTTGATAAAATTCGCATTAACCCCGGTAATATTGGCTCTGAAGACAGAATCAAAGCGGTGGCAGACGCCTGCAGGTTATACAATGTTCCAATTCGAATCGGCGTTAACTCCGGCTCACTCGAGAAAGATTTGCTGGCAAAATACGGTTCGCCCACGCCCGACGCCCTTTGCGAAAGCGCAATGCGGCACGCCGCGCTGCTGGAAAAATTCGATTTTAATGATATTGTCATCTCGATTAAATCCTCCGATGTTTCCCGCATGGTCGCGGCTTATCGGAAAATTGCAACCCTTTGCGATTACCCGCTGCATTTGGGCGTTACAGAAGCCGGAACGGAGCGTATGGCGCTGATTAAATCTGCGGCCGGCATCGGTGCGTTGCTGTTAGACGGCATCGGCGACACCATCCGCGTGTCGATGACTGCCGACCCGGTTCGCGAAGTGGCGGCGGGGTTTGATATTCTTAAGGCTGTGGGCTTAAAAACCGACTGCCCGCGCATCGTTTCCTGTCCGACCTGCGGCAGAACGAAAATTGATTTGATAGGCCTTGCCAATGAAGTCGAACGCCGTTTGCAGGGCTGCAATAAGCCCATTACTGTGGCGGTCATGGGCTGCATCGTCAACGGCCCGGGCGAAGCGCGCGAAGCCGACATCGGCATTGCGGGCGGCGACCACTGCGGCCTTCTGTTCCGGCACGGTGAAATTTTAAGAAAAGTGCCGGAAGACCAAATTGTCGACGAGCTGATTGCCGAAATTGAAAAGTTATAATTTTAGTGAAAATAAGAAGATTACATAGAAACAGGAATACGAATGGCTACCTTTTTTGAACTTTTTTGCGAATGTAAAGACTCGCTCCAAAAATACGAACAGGCGCTGTCAGAAGCCCAAGTGCTCTCGCTGTCCAATGATACCGAGACCGGGCGGCTGACAGCTTTCGTGCGTTTTCCGCGTTTGGTTTCCGACAGAATGCTTCGTGAAATTGCGTCTGTGATTACCGCGCAGTTCGGCGGCAGTGTGCGCCTTTCGATTGAACCGCGCTTTGACAAGTTATTGTGCACGGCCGATTATGCGCAGGAAATCATCGCGCACCTAAAAAAGACCGTCGCTGTTACTAATGGCTTTTTAGATGGCAGTGATTGGAAAATAGATGAGACAGGCGTTTTCGTGCGACTTATGCACGGCGGGCTTGAAATTTTGGAACAGGCGGGCTGTGTCCGCGCGGTTGAAGACTTTTTGTTAGAGCGCTTCGGCGTGCGACTTCAGGCGCATTTTTCCGAAGAAGCGGTGGATATTGCAGGCGAGTTGCAGTCTGTGCAGCAAAGCATTGATAAAGCCGAGCATGCGCGTGCAGCCGCTGCGGCTGTGGAGCAGAAATACGCCCCCGGCGCGGTTGTGAAAAAAGAAAAACCCAAAGACAATGCAGAGAGTGCGCCGGTGGAGCATATTGTCAAAGAGGGCATCGGTTATTATCTTGAAAGCGTCCGACCCATTTACGGCAATATCATCCGCAAAGAGCCAATGCCCATAGAAGACATTGAACTGCCGGAAAACGATATGGAAACCGTTCCGGTGGTTGTCTGGGGGCGTGTGTTCTGCTTTGAGGAGCGCACCAGCAAAAAGGGCAAGCATAAAATCATCACCTTTTACATTACCGACGAAACCTATTCGTTTATGGTTTCTATGGTTGTAAAGATTGAGCAGAGCGACGAGCTTTTAGATAAGCTCCACAACGGGGTCTATATCTTAATGTCCGGTGAGGTCAAATTTGACACCTTCCGCCATGAATATGTCATCGATCCGCGCGCAATCAGCACCGTGGAAAAAATTGAAAAACAAGACAATGCGCCCCAAAAGCGCGTGGAATTGCATTTACATACCAACATGTCGCAAATGGACGGCATGACCCCCGCCAAAAAGCTGGTGGAACGTGCCATTAAATGGGGGCACAAAGCCATTGCCATTACCGACCACGGCTGTGCGCAGGCATTCCCCGATGCGATGAACGCCGCCAAGGGCAAAATCAAAATCATCTATGGCGTGGAAGCTTATTTTATCGATGACTTGAAAGAACCCGAAAAATCCTATAAGGATTTGCGTTCTTACCACCAAATTATTTTGGTCAAGAACTTAACCGGGCTTAAAAACCTGTATCAGCTCATTTCAAAGTCGAATATTGACTATTATTACAAGCGGCCGCGCACGCCGAAGTCTGAACTTATCAAACACCGCGAGGGCTTGATTATTGGCTCCGCTTGTGAAGCCGGCGAACTTTACAGAGCTGTTTTGGAAGAACGCCCGGAAGAAGAAATCCTTGAAATTGCGCGGTTTTACGACTATCTGGAAATTCAGCCCACGGGCAATAACCGCTTTATGATTGCGGCGCACAGCGACCCGGCTTCCAAAAATCCGGAGCGCAACCGCGAGTTTGACAAAATCACCTGCGAAGCAGACATTGAAAATATCAACCGCAAAATTATTGCGATTGCAGACAAACTCGGCAAACCGGTTGTTGCAACCTGCGATGTGCATTTTATCGACCCGGAGGACGCAAAATATCGCGCCATTTTAATGGCGGCGCAGGGCTTTACCGATGCAGACAATCAGGCACCGCTGTATTTCCGAACCACCGACGAAATGCTGGCGGAATTTGCCTATCTCGGCGAAGAGACCGCGCGCGAGATTGTTATAGACAACCCCAATAAGATTGCCGATATGGTCGATG
>CASFBL010000002.1 GCA_949292775.1 uncultured Eubacteriales bacterium | reverse complement strand
CGGACACAGCGATTTTTCAACTACGGCAAATGTATATGCCCATTTGGATTACAATTCCAAGCTGTCATCGGCTGACGCAATGGTAAACGGTCTGAGTGGCGCATTAGAGGCTATTTCATAGCTTCTGCGGCGTATCGCTTCACTAAGGATACGCCAACTACATATCCTAAGTTCAAATCACGGAGAGAACTTACGGAAAAATCTTTCCAGAGTGGAGAAAAAGAAAAAGCCTGCAAACGGTAAAAACCGCTTGCAGACTGAACATTCTGGCGGAGAGAGTGGGATTCGAACCCACGGTTCCGTTAGGAACACGACTTTTCGAGAGTCGCACCTTCGACCACTCGGACATCTCTCCGTGTATTTATCTTCACATCAGCCCTCAAAAACATCTCGGAAAAAGGAGAGAACTGATGGAGAGAACTAAGGGATATTTACTTTTCAATGATAGCCGAAAAACCCCGTAAAATCAAGGTTTTTCAGAGGTGAGCTTCCAAAAAGGGCATTCGTTTTCGAGTCAGGCCCGTTATGACCACTTCGATACCGCTCCCTATATGTTCAGCCGCCGTTTTTCCTCGCTTTTTTTCGATAGAAAAAGGCTTTGGAAAGAACTGACGGAAAGAACAGCAAGCTTATTCAATTTTCGAACCGGGTAAAACCCGCATGGCTACAAGGTTTCGGTTGGACGAAACGGACAGCTCCCCGTATGATTTCGAGTGCGGCTCGTTATGACCACTTCGATAACTCTCCCTCTATGTTCAGCCGCCGTTTTTTCCCACCTTTTTTCGATAGAAAAGGGCTTTGGAAAGAACTGACGGAAAGAACAGCAAACTTATTCAATTTTCGAACCGTGTAAAACCCGCATGGTTACAAGGTTTTTGGTGGACGAAACGGACAGCTCCCCGCAAGATTTCGAGTCAGGCTCGTTATGACCACTTCGATACGCTTCCGTATATTCTTTTTCACTTATGCAGAAGAGGTTTGCACCGTTCTTTAGACTGCCAAAATATTTTAGCAAAAACGAAGGCTTCTGTCAACACAAAGATTGACAAAGAACCGGGGCGATGATAAGATTTTAGCGATATTTCTTTTGGTGTATTGCAAGGATTTGGTGCATTACAAAGTGTAATGCTGTTTTCAAAGCGAAAGGAGCGACTACAGTGCGCGAGGATATGCATATCCATTTAGAACACGGCGAATATACGCTCGAATGGGTGCAGACCTTTGTTGATATTGCGCTTCACGAAAAAATTGAGCGCATCGGGCTTTTGGAGCACGCCTATTTATTCCGGGAATTCCTGCCGGTTTATACACGCTACGAGAAAAACAACGAGCCGTATATCCGCGATTGGTTTCAGCGCAAGGCCGCGACCAAAAGCCTGTCTGCCTTTTTAGCGTTAAAGGAAAAGGTACGCAAAGCGGATTTTCCGCTGGAAATTCAGTTCGGAATTGAAATGGATTTCGCGCCTGAGCACACCGAAGAAATTTACCGTTTGACGAAGGATTTGCCGTTGGATTTTTTAGTGGGAAGCGTGCACGATGCGAACGGCTTTGCGTTTGACCACACGGCGGAGCTTTGGGAAAACAAAGATATAGACAAAGCGTTTCGGGACTTTTTTGACACGGAAATTGCGCTTGCCAAAAGCGGTCTTTTCGACATAGCGGCGCACCCGGACTGCATCAAGCTTTTCGGGCATATCCCCTCTTTTTCGTTAGATTCGATTTACGAGGCATTTGCTGACGCTTTGCAAAAAAGCGGAACGGCGGCGGAAGTCAGCAGCGGGATTCACCGGCGCACAGGCGCACCGCTGGGACCTGAAAAACCGCTTTTAGAGGCATTTAAGCGCAAAGGCGTTGCACTTGTCACGGCATCCGACGCGCACACGCCGCAGGATGTCGGCTATTGCTTAGACGAATTAGAAGCGCTTTGCCGCTAACAGAAATACAGATGATTAAAAAACGGAGGCGATGGAATGATATGCTTTGGATGCCCGCGGCACTGCGGCGCAGAACGCACGGAAAACACGCCTTCTTCCGGGTTTTGCAAAATGCCCTATAACGCGGTGCTCGCGCGTGCAGGGCTCCACCAATGGGAAGAACCGCCCATCAGCGGTAAAAACGGCTCGGGCGCGATTTTCTTTTCAGGCTGTTCGCTTCGCTGTGTTTTTTGCCAAAACGAAGAAATCAGCCACGGTAGATTTGGCAAGCCTGTAAGCCGTGAACGGTTTATCGAAATCATGCAGGAGCTTGAGCAAAAAGGTGCGCATAACATCAATCTCGTCAACCCCACGCATTTTACGGCGTTTTTGGTGGATGTGCTTAGCACCTATAAGCCGTCGGTGCCGGTCGTTTACAACACCGGCGGATATGATTCGGTGGAAAGCCTGAAAAGGCTTGAGGGGCTTGTCGATATTTACCTGCCGGATTTCAAATACGCCTCCCCTGCCGCTGCGAAAAAGTATGCCGCCGCGCCCGATTACCCAGAGCGTACCAAAGCGGCGATTTTGGAAATGCGCCGGCAAACGAAAGACCGGTTTTCAGACGACGGCTTGATGCTTGAGGGTCTTATGATTCGGCATTTGGTTTTGCCGAAAAACACGGCGGAATCGATTGAAATTCTCCGCTGGATTTCGAAGAATCTTTCGAAAGATACCTACATAAGCCTGATGTCGCAATACACCCCCTGTGGCAGAACTTACGCCTATAAAGAGCTCAACCGTCGGCTGACAAGTGTGGAATATGACAAAGTGCTGAACGCGTTTTTCGATTTGGGACTGCACAACGGCTTTATGCAGGAACGCACGGCGGCGGACACCTGCTTTATTCCGGCGTTTGACTTAACCGGGGTTTGATTTGTTTTCGAAAATATGTTATGATTAAAAATAGAAATTCCGCGACAAAAGCGCGGTTTAGCAAAGGAAGGATTTTATGAAAATCGGATTTATCGGCGCAGGCAACATGGCAAGCGCCATTATAAAAGGCGCTGTCTCTTCGGGTGCTTTTTCCGCTTCGGATATTTTGGTGTCTGACATGGATAAAGCAAAAACGGCTGCGCTCGAAAGCTCGCTCGGTGTTACTGCCGCAGAAAGCAACGAGGCGCTGGTCACCGCTTCGGATGTGGTTGTTCTCGCGGTAAAGCCCAATGTTTTCCCCATGCTTTTACCTGCGCTTTCTGCCAAGTTAAAAGAGAAAAATCCGCTGATTATTTCCATTGCGGCGGGCAAAACGATTGAATTTATCGCTTCGCTGCTCTCTTATGACGCCGCTATTGTGCGCGTGATGCCGAATATCAACGCGACCGTGCTGGAGGCGATGAGCGCTTACTGCACGAACGAAAATGTAACGGATGAGCAAAAGGCACTGACAGAAAAGCTTTGCGCAAGTTTCGGCAAGGTTATGCCCCTTTCGGAGGACTTTTTCCCGCTGTTCGGCGTTATTGCCGGGTGTTCACCGGCATTTAGCTATATGTTCATTGACGCGCTCGCACGCGCGGGTGTAAAAAACGGCATGGCAAAGCAGGCGGCTTTGAAAATTGCGGCACAGGCCGTTTACGGAAGCGCAAAACAGATTTTGGAAAATGACACCCACCCGTGGGAGTTGATTGACCGCGTCTGCTCACCCGGCGGCACAACGATTGAGGGCGTGGCTTCGTTGCAGGAAGACGGGCTTGACGCAGCGGTCACACACGCGGTGGAAGCGGCGCTCGACAAAGACAAGCGCATTTAAGTTTATAAAAGACAAAAGACCGGAGAGAATTCTCCGGTCTTTTTAGTTTTAAAAAGCGAAACGCCGCTAGACTTTAAAAAGTCAGCGGCATTTAAACCAAGCATTTGAAAGCCCTTACGCCTTGTTCAGTTTGCAAACGAGGGCGGACTTTTTACGAGCAGCGTTATTTTTGTGCAGAAGGCCCTTTGCGGTCGCCTGGTCGATCTTTTTCACAGCTGCGGTCACGAGTGCCTCTTTGTCGGCAGCACCGGTCTCAATCGCAACATTCGCTTTTTTGATCGCAGTCTTTAAAGCGGAGCGCATGGATTTGTTGCGCTGTGCACGCTTGTTGTTGACGATAACGCGCTTTTTGGCGGATTTAATATTCGGCATGGTCACACCTCCCTTTCAATAGCGGTATATATATTACCATTGTTTTCTGAAAATTGCAAGTTTTTTTTGAAAATCCGCAATAGATTTTCCGCTTTTGTCCATACTAAAACCGTACAAGCGTTAAAAAGGAGGAAAATCTATGGATTTTCGTACAGATCTTGCAATCGAACAGCGCGAAATGACGCCCGCGCACTCGGAAAATGTCGCTGTGCGGCAATATGCGCGTCAAAACGCCAGTGTTACAGAAATTGAAATCCTTAACGATGCCGGTGCAAAAGAGCTCGGCAAACCGAAGGGAAAATATATTACAATGGAAATTCCGGCTTTTTCACACGACAGCGAGCTTTTAGATGGCAGATTGACCGCGCTGACGGAAAGCATTCGCGCCCTGCTGCCGGACGAAGACGGGCCCGTTCTTGTGGCGGGACTCGGCAACGAAGATGTCACGCCGGACGCGCTCGGCCCGCGCACAGCACACGGTATTTTTGCCACACGCCACATTGACCGTGCGCTTGCGGCGGAGCTTGGTTTCAGCGAGCTGCGGGATGTGTGCGCAATCACCTTTGGTGTGCTGGGGCAAACCGGCATGGAAACTGCGGAAACCATTCGCGGCATTGTGAATACCATTCACCCCGCCGCCGTAATTACCGTGGATGCACTGGCGGCGCGGAGTTTGCATCGGCTCGGCAAAACTGTGCAGCTGACGGACACCGGCATCACGCCCGGCTCGGGCGTCGGCAACAGCCGCGCGCGGCTCGACTGCGAAACGCTCGGGGTGCCGGTCATTGCAATCGGCGTGCCGACGGTGGTGGACGCGGTTACGCTGGTTCGGGATTTCACAAGCGAGCACAAAATGGAAGAGAAACAGGAAGCAGACGCCAAAAGCATGATGGTCTGCCCGCGTGAAATCGATGTAACCATTCGCCGCGCCGCACGGTTTTTGGCGCTTGCGCTAAACTGTGCCTTACAGCCGAGCATTTCACCCGACATTCTTTTAACTATCGTATAGTCCATTCGCATAATCGCACTTTTCCGCGCGTATGCTGTTATGAAGGATATGTTGCCGGGAAAGGACACGCTTATGAGGAATACAACCCCAAGACACCGCAAAGCCGCGGACCAAACACGCGCGCGCAAAGAGCTGCTTTTTGTGCTGCCGTTTGTCATAGTGTTGACCTTTTGGGCGGGACTTCGCTTTTCGGAGCCCGTCACCCGCGTTGCCATGATGAGCGCTTCGCTTGCGCTGTCTCAGGGAACGGTGGAAACCATTAAAAACAATCTGCAGGAAAGCACCACCGCCGAAGCTGAAACGGCTGCTATACCGGAAGAAGCCAAAACCGAAGAACCCACCGAAGCTGTGCAAACGGTGTCCGCCAAGCTTACCGACACACCAAAAGACATTCTTGACATGATGGAAGCGGAAAAGGCCAAATACGACACCGGCGAAAAAGCGGGCAGCACTATTGAGAAGCAATACGGCAAAGACAACGCCACCAATGTATATCAGAATGTGACAGTGCGCAACACGACCTCCTCGCACAGCATTGATATTCAAACTTCACTTGAAAAGAAAGCGACTTTGCAAATTGCTGATAAGACAAAGCCGACAGTTTTGATTTTTCACACGCACACAACAGAATGCTATGAGCTTTTGAACATGGGGTGGTACACAAAATCTTATTTAACGCGTGTGGATGACCCCAAGAAAAACATGGTGCGTGTGGGTGACGCGATTTGTGAACAGCTTGAAAAAGCAGGCATCGGCTATATTCACGACACCGAAATTCACGACGCAAAATATACCGGCGCTTATGACCGTTCTCGGGAAACGATTACGAAAATCATGGCGGAAAATCCAACCATTCAGGTAGTTATTGATGTGCACCGCGACGCGATTATGCAAAGCGACGGCACACGCGTTAAACCGACAGCCGAAATTGACGGCAAAAAAGCAGCACAGATTATGATTATTGCCGGCTGCGAGGACGGCAAGGTCACTAACTTCCCGCGGTGGGAAGAAAACCTGACCTTTGCACTGCAATTACAGCAGACGGCGGAAACCAAATACCCCGGTCTTATGCGGCCAATCTTATTCTCGGCGCGAAAATACAATATGGATGTTACCCCCTGCTCGGTACTTTTGGAAATGGGCAGCGACTCGAACACCCTTGAGGAAGCTGTTTATTCCGGCAGACTTATCGGCACGGCGCTCGCGGAGCTTTTAGAGAAGTACATAACCTAAAAGGATGTGAAAACATGAAAGCACAAAGCGTTTTAAAAAGATTTGCCATTTTTCTATGTATACTTATTTTGGCATTTTCACTTTTAACGGGCATTGTAAGCGCACGGCAGAACTCTGAAAAAATGCGCACAGGTCGTGCGCCCGACACCATCAATTTAGAGGATGTCTCCCAGTTTTTCGCAAACACCTATGAAAGTTTTCGAAGGAACTAAACCGGCGCGGACAAAAAGTCCGCGCCGGTTTTTTCTTATTCTTCTTTTTCTTGCTCGTCTTTGAGCGTTTTTAAAAACTTTCGGTCTTTTTCGGAAAGCTCGGCGGTTTCCAAAAGGTCGGGACGGCGAAGAAAAGTGCGCAAAAGCGACTGTTCGTGCCGCCATTTTTCAATGTTTTCATGGTGACCGGACAAGAGCACATCCGGGACCGAGACGCCGTGCCAAACAGGCGGTCTTGTATATTGCGGATACTCCAAAAGCCCGTTATAATGGCTTTCAAGCGATTTTGCTTCGTCATTGGGAAGCACGCCGTCGAGCATTCGGCAAACGGCGTCGGCAAGCACCATGGCGGGCAATTCCCCACCGGTCAGCACATAATCGCCTATGGAAATCTCTTCATCAACAATCTCGTCTAAAATGCGTTCATCCACGCCCTCATAATGGCCGCACAAAAGCACCAGGTGCGGCAGTTTAGCGAGCGACTTGACTTTTTCCTGCGTGAGCGTTTTGCCTTGCGGCGACATATAGACAAGATGCGGGCGTTCTTCGGCGTTTTCGCAAAGTGATTGATAGCAGTCATATATTGGCTGCGCCTGCATCAGCATACCCATTCCCCCGCCGTAAGGCGCGTCGTCTACACGGTTGTGTTTATCCGCTGTAAAGTCGCGGATATTTACACACCGGATATCTACAAACCCCCGTTCGCGGGCGCGGCCGATGATGCTTTCGGAGAGCACTGCCTCGCACATTTCAGGGAACAGCGTCATAATATCAATCTGCATCGCGCACCACACGCTCCTTTCCGTCAAACAGGCCGGAAAGCGGACGAATCCTTATAACACCGGCATCTATATCGGTTTCGAGAACCACATCGGGAATGGCGGGGACTAATGTTTCCTCTCCGGTTTGGCTTTTTACACACCAAACATCGTTTGCACCAACGCCCGGAATCACCTCGTCCAAAATACCGTATTCTTCGCCTGTGTCAATGTCAATCACTTTACAGGAAAGGAGGTCTTGAACAAACCATTTTCCCTCTTCCAAGTGCGCATCTTCACGGGAAATATATAAAATTTTGCCGCGCAGCGCTTCGGCCTGCTCTATGGAAGTCACGCCGTCGGCTTTGGCGAGCACCACATTTTTGTGCGGGCGCAGGGACTGCATGGTTAAAGAATTTTGCCCGGCAGCGTCGAGATAAAGCGTTTTAAACTTACACAAAAACGCGGCGCTGTCGCACCAAGGCTGAATTTTGAATTCGCCGCGCACGCCGTGTGTTCCGACAATTTTTCCCGCTTCTAAATAGGGTTTCTTCATAATTTTTCTCCAACAAAGAAACAGCGCGCGGGAAGCATTCCCGCGCGTTTTTCATCAGTCAATGTCCACTTGTACGCGGACGCCGTCTTTGGTGGCACGCGCTTTGACAACGGTACGAATCGCTTTGGCAATTCTGCCCTGTTTGCCGATGATGCGGCCCATATCCCCTTCGGCAACATGCAGATGATACACAATGTTGCCGTGCTCGTCGGGTTCATCGACGGTGACAGAGACAGCATCCGGGTCATCTACAAGCCCTTTTGCGATATTTTTGAGAAGTTCTTCCAAGACAAAAGACCTCCCTGATTATTTAATCGCGCCGCACTGCTTAAGAAGTGCCTTTGCAGTGTCGGTCGGCTGTGCGCCGTTCTGGATCCACTGCTGTGCCTTCTCCACATCAATTTTGATTTCAGCGGGGTTCTTCATGGGATCATAAGTGCCGATCTCTTCGATGAACTTGCCGTCACGCGGAGATTTGGAATCTGCTACGATCACACGATAGAACGGTGCTCTTTTCGCGCCCATGCGGCGCAGTCTGATTTTTACTGCCATTTGATTTTCCTCCAATGTATCTTAATTGTTATTTATACCAATCACTGTGAAAGTGCTGGAAGCGAATTACATGCCGAACTGCCCGAAGTTGCCCATCCGGCTCATGCGGCGGCGCGCGCCTTTGGAATTAAACTGCTTGAACATTTTAAGCATCTGCTTGTGCTGCGCGAGCAGCTTATTGACATCCTCCACCTGCATACCGCAGCCGGCAGCGATACGCCGTTTGCGCGAGGGGTTGATGATTTCGGGTTTTGCGCGCTCCTCAGGCGTCATAGAACGGATGATTGCCTGAACGCGGTCAAACTGCCGCTCGTCAATATCGACATCCTTAAGCTTGTTGCCCACACCCGGCAGCATAGAAAGAATGTCTTTCATGGAACCAAGCTTGCGCACCTGCTGGAGCTGGTCAAGCAAATCGTTTAAGTCAAATTTATTTTTGCGAAGCTTCTTTTCAAGCTCGGCGGCCTTTTTCTCATCGAGCGTGTTTTCTGCTTTTTCAATAAGCGAAAGCACATCGCCCATGCCGAGAATTCGGGACGCCATACGGTCCGGGTAAAAATAGTCGAGCTGGTCAAGCTTTTCACCCATACCGACGAATTTGATTGGCTTGCCGGTAACCGCTCTTGCAGAAAGCGCCGCACCGCCTCTGGTGTCACCATCCATTTTGGTAAGCACCAAACCGTCAATGCCCAACGCTTCATCAAACGCACTTGCAACGGTCACAGCGTCCTGACCGGTCATGGCGTCAACCACCAAAAGGATTTCGTGCGGGTGAACTTCTGCCTTGATATTTTTCAGCTCGGTCATCAGCGCTTCGTCAATATGCAGACGGCCGGCGGTGTCGATAAACACATAATCATAGCCGTGGTCTTTGGCAAGACGGACGGCGTTCTTTGCAATTTCAACAGGGTCAATTTGCCCCATTTCGAACACGGGAACATCGACCTGCTCACCAACGACTTGCAGCTGTTTGATAGCGGCGGGTCTGTAAACATCGCACGCGACAAGCAGCGGGCGGTGGCCTTCCGTTTTGAGCTTGCGGGCGATTTTTGCGCAGTGCGTCGTTTTACCGGAACCCTGCAAGCCGCACATCATCACGATTGTGGGCGGATGCGAAGCGCACGCAAGACGGCTGCCTGTGCCGCCCATAAGCGCAGTCAATTCCTCGTTGACAATTTTGATGACCATTTGCGCAGGGGTCAAGCTTTCCATGACCTGGGCGCCGATGGCACGCTCCGTCACTTTATTGGTAAAGTCTTTGGCGACCTTATAGTTGACATCCGCTTCCAAAAGTGCCAAGCGCACCTCGCGCATAGCTTCTTTTACATCGTTTTCATTTAAGCTGCCCTTGCTTCTAAGGCGTTTAAACGCCGACTCGAGCTTGTCGGACAATCCTTCAAATGCCATAGCTTATGTTCCTTTACTCAATGATATCCAGCGCCAGCGATTTGATGCGGACGGTCGTTTCGTTGATTTCACGGGAAAGGCCGTGGTCAAGGTTGTAGGCGTTGATGTAGTCGGCACAATCCATAATTTGGTGGAGCGTAGCCTTGATTTCATCCAGACGCTTGGCAAAACCGAGCTTGCTTTCCATTTCATAAAGCAATGTCTCCGCGCGCTTGATTGCGTCACGCACACCCTGCCTTGTGATGCCCTCATTTTCGGCAATTTCCGAAAGAGAAAGGTCGTCGTTATAATAATACCCGAGGAAATCCCGCTGTTTTTCCGTCAACATTTCACCGTAAAAATCCAGCAAAATTGTAATTTCAACATTGGTGGCCATGAAAAGACCTTCCTTTCCGAACAAAAAAGACCCTGTAAAGGCTTTTGCTTTACAGGGTGATATTATACTAAATATTTCCCGCCTTGTCAAGCAATTTTTTGTCAAGGGGTTACCAAACGATGACGGCTTCTTTGTCTGCATCTTTCGGGGATTCAGAGCCGATTTGAACACCGCCGGATGAACCGCTGCCGGAATCGCCGCCTTCGTTCCCGCCGGAATTACCGCCTTGGTTATTGTTCCCACCGGAATTTCCACCTTGGTTGTTACCGCCGTTTTCCTCTTTATCCATTTCTTCTTTTTCTTTATCAGCCTGTTCCTTGGTTTTGGTGTAAAGGTCTTCCAAAAGCTCAACGGAACCGTCTTTACCGGTTGTAACGGGAATCAAATCGCCGTAAATATTGGTAACATATTTTTCCCCGGACTCGTCGGTGGTGTATTCAATCGGTTCATAATTATCGGTTTTATCATATTCATCTGTTTTTCCGCAGGCGACTGCCAAAACAGCAAACAACAAAATCGCGGCGGAAATTGCTAATATTTTTTTGCGCATTATAAGCCCTCCGTTATCTCAGATTTGTATGCTTTTATCATACCATACCCCACAGGGATTTGCAACGGTAAAATCATTTGAACTGCACAATCGTGACGCCGTCTTCTCCCTCGCCGTAAACACCGAGCCGGAACGAGTGCACAAACGGCAGTTTACGCAAGTGCGCCTGCACCGCTTTGCGCAGCACCCCTGTGCCCTTGCCGTGCACAACGGTCACTTCCGAAAGCCCGGCGCGCAGGGCGCTGTCTAAAAACATGTCCAAATCCAAAAGCGCTTCTTCGGCATTTTTGCCGCGCAGGTCCACGCTGGTTTTGGATGTGGACGGCGCGCGGTCTGTACGCGTGACGGCAGTGCGCTGCGGCTTGCTTTTTTGCGGGGCGTTTCGAAGGCGCAAAGACTTGAGCGGCACTTTCATCTTCATGGCGCCGGCCTGAATTTCCACATTTTCCTTGCTGTCGGGCAAAGCGGTCACCGTGCCGTTTGCTCCAAGCACAGTGACATAGACCGTATCGCCCACCACAATCGGTCGCGGCAGGACATAGTCGCCGTCCTCTTCGCCGCCGAACCCGTCAGCCGTCAGGTCGTCCATGTCATTCAGATGGCGTTTCATGGCCGCTTTTGCTTTACGCGCCATTTCAGCAGCATTTTTTTCGCGCGCTTGTTCTTTTTTCAGGCGTTCCACTTCCAACAGCAACGAATTTGCCGCGCGGCGCGCGTTTTCTACAATGCGCTGTGCTTCCTGCTTGGCGCGTTCTAACTCACGGTCGCTTTTCTGTTTTGCCTGTTCAAGCTGATTCTGCGCTTTTTGACGAAGTTCATCTATTTCCCCTTGCAGTTCCAGCGTTTTCTGCTTTTCCTGCTCCATTTCAGCGCGGGTCTGCTCAAGCGTATCCATCACATCTTCAAAGCGCTGATTTTCTGAAGAAACCAACCTGCGCGCTTCATCGATAACAACGGACGACAGCCCCAAGCGTTCCGAAATCGCAAATGCATTGGAGCGCCCGGGAATACCGATCAGCAGTTTATAGGTCGGCCGGAGCGTTTCCACGGAAAATTCACAGGATGCGTTTTCTACACGCTCGGTATTGAGCGCATACTCCTTTAATTCCGAATAATGGGTCGTTGCGGCGATTTTTGCGCCTTTTCTGCGCAGTGCTTCCAAAATGGCAACGGCAAGCGCCGCGCCCTCTACCGGGTCTGTGCCTGCGCCGAGCTCGTCGATCAGCACAAGCGTGCTGTCATCCGTTTCGGCATCAATGTCAACAATATTTTTCATGTGTGCCGAAAAGGTGGAAAGTGACTGCTCAATGCTCTGTTCTTCGCCGATGTCTGCAAACACATGGCGGAACACCGAGACACGGCTGTTGTCAGCGGCGGGCACATACAAGCCGCACGCCGCCATCAGCGTTAAAAGCCCCAGGGTTTTAATCGACACGGTTTTGCCGCCTGTATTGGGGCCTGTAATCACCAGCGTATCATATTCCGCACCGAGGCGAATATCCACCGGCACGATTTTATCCGCCGGAATAAGCGGGTGGCGCGCCTGTTTTAACTCTATTTCTCCAACATCATTTAAAACAGGCTTGCTGGCTTTCATGGCATAAGCCAAATGCGCCTTGGCAAAAATCAGGTTCAGTTCCACAGCGCTTTGGTAGCTGATGCGCACGCTGTCATAAAAGCTGCCGGCTTCTTCGGAAAGTTCCGTAAGGATGCGCTCGATTTCGTCACGCTCACGGCTTTCAAGCACTTTGATTTCGTTGTTCGCCTCAACCACGGACGCCGGTTCAATAAACACCGTTGACCCACTGCCGGAGGTATCGTGCACCATACCGGCAACTTCGGCGCGGTGTTCGCTTTTTACAGGCACGACAAACCGCCCGTTGCGCTGGGTCACGATTGCTTCCTGAAGGCTGTTTTTATAAGTCGGTGAGCGCAGGAGCTTTTCAAGCTGGTCGCGGATTTTTGCATCCAGCCCGCGCAGCTTGCGGCGGATATTTTTCAGTTCCGGCGACGCATTATCGCTCATTTCTTCGTCCGAAATTATGGCGTTTGTAATGCGGTCCTCCAAATATTTATTGGGGGACAGGCTAAAAAACAAATCGTCGATTGCCGTTTCCATACCGGCACTTTTCTCGCGCCAGGTGCAAATACCGCGAATCACCCGCAAGACCTGCGCGATATCCAACAGTTCGCGCATGGAAAGCGTGCCGCCCGCCTGCGCACGGTGCAGGGAGTTTTGCACATTTTTCAGTCCGCCAAATGACGGTGCACCGAATTTTGCAATCAGGATATGTGCCGCTTCGGTTTGCTCCAAAAGCGACTGTGCCTCAAAATAATCATTCTTTGGGCATAGGGAAAGCGCCGCTTCATGTGCATCCGGGCACGCTGTGTAGCCGGCAAGTTTTTCTAAAATTTTCATAAGCTCTAAGGCTTCGTAATGTTTATTCATAAAAATACCCTTTCAAAAAGCGGTAAAAGTCCTATTTATCATACCACGCGGGCGAAAAAAAAGCAATGCGCCGCAAGACGCATTGCTTTTTGGGGAACAAATTCTCTCTATTTTTTGCCGGACAAATACAAATTCATTTGCGCCAAATCAAACGCATCGACTGCACCGTCACCGTTTAAATCGGCCGCGGCAAGAGAAGCTTTTTCGGTAATGACCGCCGTCCCGGTCATATGTGCATATATCAGTGCGTAGTCAGTCAATCGAATGGTTCCGTCGCCGTCCACATCACCTGTCGTGTAGACCGGTGTTTCTGTTGCCGGCGCCGAAGCAATTTCAAAGGTCAAGAACCGACTGCCTTTATAATTTCCAATCCCCACAATTTCAATCGTTGCCGTTCCGGCGGCAATGTTATCCGTATATGTTACGGTGTAGTCTGTGTCTTTTTGCAGGATACGGCTGCCGTGCACAACTGAAAAATCAGGCTCAAGCGGCGTGCCGTTCTCTGTTTGCTGCGGCACAGCGCTGATGTCAACTTCGGAAAGGTCACACGGCATAATGGCGAATTTGCAGACTGCCGCAAGCATGCTATAAGAGCCGCAACCCATAATGACGACATCGGCAGTTCCGGCATCTGTATTGTTTTTAAAGAACACCGTATAATCTTTATTTTCAGTTAAAACTTTGCCGCTGGCTTTCACGGTAAGCGTCGGGGTGATTGCTTCGCCGGTGTAAGTTTGGTTGGGAATCGGCGACACCACAAGTGTTGTCACCGGGATGTTATTCTGCACTGCGTAATCATAAGCATAACAGGTTGTATTCGGGCAGACAATCGTCAGATTTTCGCAGTTTTGGAAAGCGCTGTCGCTGATTTCTTCCACCTCGTCGGAAATATAAACCGTTTCCAGTGCTTCGCAGTTGGCGAACGCCAAATCCTCGACCGATTCGACAGAAGAACCGAGCATAACGGTTTTTAAAGAGGCGGTGTCATTAAACGCGCTTGCGGAGACGGTCGCTTTTTCGGCGCTGTCGGAATCCATATAGGTGACATTCTGAAGCGAAGTGCACCCGTCAAATGCAGTGCTGTCAAGAGAGAGCACATTTGTCAAATCTACACTTTCAATAGCAGAACAGTTTCCGAAAGCAAGCGCGGCAAGATAGTCGATTTTTCCGAAAGCCACATTTTTAAGCATTTCGCAGTCTTTAAAGCATTCTTCCGGCAATTCCTGAAAGACGGAATCCCGGTCGAAGCCGACTGTGGTCAGCGATGCGCAGTGCCAAAAGGCTTTGGAGCCGATTTTTGTAATATTCTTCGGCAGAAAAACGCTGGTTAAGGCAGTGTTATAAAACGCCGCGGTCGAAATGCTTTGCACAGCAGAGGAAATGGTAACCGTCTTTAAATTGCCGGTCGCACCGAAGTCAAGCCAGCCGGTGGGCAAAAGGCCGTTGTCCATGATATCCAAATCACCGTAATATTTTATATGCACTTTCGGCAAATGCAAGCCGCCGAATGCATTGTAAAAATGCTCGACAGACAACGGCATGATGTAAAGCGCAGAGGTTTTTCCGGCCGGATAGCAGTAAAGCGTTTTCATATCCTTGCTGAACAGAACGCCGCCGTATGAGCGGTAATAGGGGTTTGCTTCGTCCACTGTGACGCTTTTTAAATTGGGGCAGGCAATCGCAATGTTCTTTTCCTCTGCTGTGGACGAATAAGCGCTGATGAAGTTCGTGAAATCTAATCCGCCAAGATTGCCCAGCCCGGCATTTTTAAACGCCGTGACCCAAGGCTGGGCGGTTTCTGTCTCGACCGGTTTGACATTTTTGCCAAGATGCAGCGCAGTAAGCTTTGTCATGCCGAACGCTGCGGCACCGATTTGCTCCACACTTTCGGGCAACACAAGACTGCCGGAAATGCCTGTACCGACAAACGCGTAAGCGCCGATGTGCCGGAGCGAAGAAAGGGCTTCCAGATTGACTTGCGTTAAGTTCTCCAAGCCGAAAAACGCCATCATTTGAATGTCGGTCACAGTTTCGGGCAAGGTGACTTTTTCGAGCTGGGTTTTGTAAGAAAACGCCCCTGCCGCAATGGTGGTGACCGGCAGGCCGTTTAAGGTCGTGGGCACTTCCACGACGGTGTCTTCACCCGAATAGGCGGTAATAGTCACCGCGGTGTCGGAGACGGTATATTCAAGCCCCGTGTCGGTGGTCAGCGCCACGGAAGCTATCGGAACACACCCGATAAGCAGTGCAGCGCAGAGGAACATAAGGAGTATTTTTCTTGCTTTCTTTTTCATTTCACTGCATCTCCTTTGTCAGAATAAACGAGAACGAACGGTCCAAATAGGACACGGTCACAAGTGACTTGTTCGGGTCATCTAAGAAATTCGGCAAAACGGTTACTTCATATTCGTCAGATGTCAGCACACGCTCACTGCCGTCGGAATACACGGCGGTGACGGTCATGGAAGACAGGTCAGGTGACGCGGGCGAATCGGTGGTGAAATCGAAGCCCGGTTCGAAGCTGCCGTAAATCGAGTTTAAAATGACGCTTTCTTTTTGCGCCGTCACCCGGACGGGGTACGAGAAGGATAGACCTTGATAAAACACTTGAATTGTATAGTTGCCGGGGTCATAAGGGAATCCGCGCTGCGCGTTGACAAGGCAGGCATCAAGCGGGATTTCCTGTTTGCTTCCGTCCTCATAAACCGTCATCACACGCACGCCCTGCATATCAAGCGTTTCCCCGACGATATACTCTGTTTTTAAGTCTTCCGGGAAAATGCCGTAAATGCGCACGAGCTGTGTTTTTTCGGCCGTGGTTGTTTCCGTCTTTTGCACGACAGGCGCTCCGGTCGTTTCAGTTGCGGCTGTCGGCTCTTCCGTCGCCGGCGCTTCAGACTGTGTAGTCGGTTCTAATGTCGTCGGCTCCTGTTGCGGGGTCGGGGCGGTGCTTTCCTGTGCAAAAATCGCTTCCAATCTTTGCTGGACGCGTTTTGCAAGCGCGGCGCCGGATTTGGTTTGCATAGAACCGGCAGTTGCAGCCGCGAGCAGCACAGCACAGGCGCACACCGCGGCTGCTGTACGGTAACGGCTCTTGTAATACACCGAACGGCGCTGAACTGCGCGCAGGAACGACGGTTTTGCGATAAGATGCAAGAAGCTTTCACTTTCTGTTTCGCTTTCGAGCACTTCCACGCACGCATCTATCAAATCACAGTCCGCATTGTCGCCGCGGGCAAGCTCGTCATCTATCACTTCTTCTAAGAACGCAAATATTTCTTCTTGTTGGGCACGCACATCCAAAATACGGTTTAAAATCTCCGCATTCATTTGCAAGGCAGCCATTTTTACATCCCTCCTTTGGTCTGCATTTCAATCGTTTTTGAAAGCTTCTCGCAGATACGCTGTCGCAAACGCGAGGTTCGTTTTGCCGCGGCGACAGGTGAAATTCCCAATCGTTCGGCAATTTCTGAAAGCGAAGCGTTTTGGGCATATTTCCAGCGGTAGAGCGTTTGCTCCTCTTCGCTTAGCGTATCCAACAAAACTTTCGCCAACCGGTCATAATCTATGTCCTCCGGAGAAAAAGGAAGAAAAGGAACGGAACAAGGCTCTGCGTTTTCCAGCGGCACGGTCTTGCTTTGCGCATTTTGATAATTCTGCAAAGCACGGCGCCGAAAATTGTCTGCCGTTCTGTATAAAAACGCGCGCGGATTTTGGACTTCTTCGCCCGACAGCAAACGATTGTAGTAAACGACAAACGCGTCCTGCACGCAATCGCCTGCTGCGTCTTTGGCTTCGCCCAGCCGCACGGTACAGTATCGAAGCAGCGGCAAATAATATTGCCGGTAAGCCTCGTTTAAGGCTTCGTCCGCCTTATGTTTCACAGCGCTGTTCAAACGAGCTCTCCTCCCTTTCATTTAGTAGTCGTGAAAAATGCAAAATCTGACAAATTATTTAAAAATTTGCAGAAAAAAAGACGAGCATTGTTTTTGCCCGTCTGACAAGTTCTTTTTCTTTACAGTGCCTGCACGGAATTATAAAAATCCAGTGTTTTGAATTTGTGACCGGTTTGACGCAAAAGATAAGTTTCGGTCACATAGCAAAGTTCTTCACAAAGTGCATCGTCCAGTTTGAAATTATAAAGGTCGCGCAGTTCGGAAAACACAATATGGCGCATGGCGCTGACAACGCCCAAAGGCAAAGCAAACGGCGCGGTCGCCGGGGCGCAGTTTTCGCAATACAAAATGCCTTCCATATCAAAATACATGGTATCGGTTTCAAAGCAGCCGCATTTATCGCAAGCAACCAAATTGGGCGCGTAACCGCCAAGCGTTAAAAGGCGCAATTCGGTAATGGCTTTCAGCTGTTTCGGCGGGCGCTTTTTATTGGACAGCATATAAAGCGAGTTTAAAATCACGCGCAGGTTTTCTTCTGCCGCCTGCTCTTCCGGAGAAAACACGAAGCCAAGCTCCAAAAAATATTCCCCGAGCGCTAGCGCATCAATGCTGTCGCGCAGACCGAAAAACAGTTCTATGCTTTGCGCCTCATCAATTATGTAGCTGTCTTTGCCCTGATAGAGTGACAGTTTTGCATAACAAAATTTGGAGGTCGCCGACTGTTTTTTGCTTTTGACCGCTTTCGCGCCGCGCACAAAAGCACGCAGCACGCCGTGTTCTGCCGTTAAAACGGTCACGAGCTTATCGCGCTCACCGATATTCTGTTCTTTGAGAATCAGACCGTTTTCGTTGAATGTCATGTTCGTGTTCCTTGGAAACCTGGTTTTGCAGATCCGGCCGGTGGGCACAAAAGGCCAAATAGTCCTCAATGCTGCCGCTTTTTATAAAAATATCCCAGTAGGTCTCTGCCATATATTCCACCGCTTTCAAAGGCTTTGTGCTATTAACTTAACCTTTTTTTGCGGCAAATATAACTGTTAATCTAAACCAAAATTGTGAATGAGTCCCTCACGGTTGCGCCAGCCTTCTTTGACCTTGACCCAGCATTTCAAATTGATTTTGCAGTCAAAAAAGCGCTCCATATCCTGCCGGGCAAAAGTGGAAATCTTTTTGAGCATTGCGCCGCCTTTGCCGATGATGATGCCTTTGTGCGACTCGCGTTCACAGTAGATTACGGCTTCAACATCAACAATATCACTTTCGTCGCGCATACGCATTTTCTCAATGGAAACCGCAATTCCGTGGGGAATTTCTTTGCTTAAAAGCCGCAGCATTTTTTCGCGAATCATTTCCGCCGCAAGCACGCGCTCGGGCTGGTCGGTCAAAGTGTCGTCCGGGAAAAAGTGTTCGCTTTCGAACGCTTGTTTTTTAAGTTCATCAAGCAAAATATCCATGCCGTTGCCGTCCGCCGCGCTCACGGGGATGACCGCTTCAAAATCACATGCGGCGCTAACGGCTGCGATTTGCGCCATTAAATCCTCTTTGTTTTTAAGCATGTCGATTTTATTGATGGCAAGAAGCGTCGGAATGTGTGCCTGTTTAATTTTTTGAAGCAAAGCTTCTTCCGCAGCATTCAGCTGTTTTTCCCCTGCTTCCACAACCAGCAAGCAGGCGTCAACGCCGGAAATGCTGTCGGAGACGGCCTGCACCATTTTTTCGCCCAGCTTATTGTGCGGGCGGTGGTAGCCAGGCGTGTCGGTAAACACCAGCTGGACATTGTCGTCGGTCGTCAGCACGCCCATAATGCGGGTGCGCGTGGTTTGCGGCTTGTCCGAAACAATGGCGATTTTGCTGCCGAGCAAACGATTTAAAATGGAAGATTTGCCGACATTGGCTTTGCCGACAATCGCAATAAATGCGGTTTTGGGTGTATTCATTGGTGGTGTTCCTTTCCGCCGGTTTTTGTGTTCGGTTCGCGGCGGCTGTATTTTCCGAAGCCTTTAAAAATAAACCAGGTGGACAAAATGACAGACAGCACAAACACAAGAAGCATTCCGGGGTTTTCACGGTAATAGAAAAACAGTTTTAAAAACGCCGCTTTCTGCCCGAGCACGGCAATGCCTGTTGCCACGGCAAAAATCGCGCAGCAAAGCACTGCGCCTGCGGCCGCATCTTTCGCAAGCTTGCCGTTTTCGGTGCGCTTGACGGACGCCAAATCCACCGCGCGTTCAACGGCAGTGTTGATAAGCTCTGCCGCCACGACCAAGGCGTTTGCTAAAAATAACAGCGCGAACTGCGTTCTTGAGACCTCAAAAAAGTCATAGACCAAAAGAAAAGTATACATATAGGCCATGCAGACAAAATGGATACGCATATTGCGTTCGTGCACGAGCGTCGTCCATATGCCGCGAAACGCATAGCCAAAGCTTAAAAAAAGTTGTTTCATACTGAATTATTCGCCGTCGTAATAATAGCTGCCGTTGCGTTTAAGCCCGAGCTGTGTTAAACAGAAAAGCAATCTCACGCTGCAGCGGGTGGTCATACTGCTCTGCCTGCGCAACGGCGCGCTCCATGGAAATTACAATGTCGCCGAGCATTTTTGCACCCGTCTCAGGATTCACATCGTATTCCCCGTTTTCGCCGAGCGGGAACGAAAGCACATCGGTCGGCTGGTCCAAATTGCGGTGCTTTTTATTCAGCTCCTGAATCTGCGCGTCATCAACGAAAGTTACACTGATTTCCGCCGAGCCTTCAAAATTTTCTTGAATCAAAACGGCGTGGCAGCAACGACGGACAAGCATCCGCACGCCGGTTGGGATTTTCACTGTTTTTTGCTGATTGGAAATGATGACTTTGATTTTATCGGTCATTTTCTATGAGCCTCCTCGCTTTTTTCGTATGCTTTGATGATTTCCTGCACCAGTTTATGGCGTACCACATCTTTTTCGGTGAATTTACAAATGGAAATGTCGGGAATATTCTTCAAAATCCGCATCGCTTGCAGCATACCGGATTTTTTGCCGTCAGGCAAATCGATTTGCGTAATATCGCCGGTAACGACCATTTTGGAGTTGAAGCCCAAACGCGTTAAAAACATTTTCATTTGCTCTTTGGTCGTGTTTTGTGCCTCGTCCAAAATAATAAAGCTGTCGTCGAGCGTGCGGCCGCGCATATATGCAAGCGGCGCAACCTCTATGCTGCCGCGCTCCTGATAGCGGGCGAATGCCTCCGCGCCGAGCATATCGAACAGCGCGTCATAAAGCGGACGCAAATACGGGTCAATTTTTTGCTGCAAGTCGCCGGGAAGGAAGCCCAGCTTCTCCCCCGCTTCGACCGCAGGACGAGTCAAAATGATGCGGTTGACCTCTTTTGCACGAAACGCCGTGACCGCCATTGCGACTGCAAGATAGGTTTTGCCCGTACCCGCAGGACCGGCGCCGAGCGTCACGATATTTTTGCGTATTGCTTCAACATATTTTTTCTGCCCGAGGGTTTTCGGCTTTACGGGCTTGCCCTTGGCGGTGATGCAAATGCAGTCGCCGACCATTTCAGAAAGCTTGTCCTCTGCCCCCTCGTTCACCATGGAAAGCACATAACGGACATTTTGTTCCGACAGCGCTTCCCCTTTATTGATAAGTGTTAAGAGCCCTTCAATGGCCCGGGTCGCCTTGGCGACATTTTCCGCTTCGCCGCTGACCTTTAAATCAGACCCGCGGCTTATCACCTTGACCGAATATTCCTCTTCGACCTGGCGGATATTCTCGTCAAAACTCCCGAACAGACTGACCGCGTGCTCCATACGGTCAACGCTGATGATTTGTTCGAACAAAGAAACCCTCCCGAGTTAAAATTCTGTGGATATTGAATATATTATACCACCGATTTTGTGATTAGTCACTAATTTTTTCCACAAAAATCTCCTGATTTATCCCAATTTCTTTTTCACATACGATTTTTCCGCGGGCATAAGGGGCATCGGTGTCAAAATCCAACGAAATATTGGTTTCAAGCACGACAGAATCCTGCCAGATGCGCCGGTATTCTTCTGCAAGCAGTTTTGCCGTGTAGCGTGCTTTTTGGGGCGCTTCGGTCAAAGCAAAAGGGGTTGAAAACGCAGCGGTGTGCTCCCGCAGCATGCCTACAGGAAGCGTGGTGTCGCCGTTGGAAAGATAGGTTTCCACAGTATACACCTGCCCCGAAAGCGGGCGGCCCAACGGCAGTTTCAGCCCAACGCAATAGAGAATGTATCTTGTGTTTTCTCCGCTAAGCTTGACAAACGCGGTGTTCTCTGCCGAGCAGTCGATTTCCCGTTCCACTTTGGCGTACACATGCCCTTGTGCGCCGTGAAGCGTTTCGGAATTATCTTTATTGAGCACTACGCCGGAAATCAGCAAATCGCCTTTGAGCACGGCAGACCCGACCGGCAGCGCCGCCGTACCGGAATACACTTCGATACGCGTAAGCACGCCGTTTTCAGACGCAACGATATTGGCAGGCGTTTTGGTGTCGAGGATGTCGGGCTTTGGGGTGCTTTCGCGCACTTCTATTACCGCTTTACAGGCATCGATATTGACCGCCGCCCAGGAAAGCCCCTCTACCTGCTTTTGCAGTTCCTGTGCGATTTTCTGCGCGTCCAGTTTGCTTGTGCGCGCGCCCATTTCCACACCGAGTGATTTTGCCGCGCGCAGGATTTGCTCGTCGTGAATCTGCACATTGCCCTCCACGCGAACTGTCCAAATCCGGGTGGACAAAAGGCAAAGCAGCAAGGCGGCAAGCGCTAACCCGACGGCCAAACCGGCGCGTTTTTTGTTGCGCTCGCGCAAAAACGGCAGACCGCATTTTTTAGAAATGCGCACACGCACCCCGGAGCGATGCGCCGCCGTGCGGATGCGCTTATATCCGGAAACCGTGGTTTTGCCCTCGACGGTATCGCCCAAGTGCTTTAAATCCCAAAGGGGGATATGATTTTTGGTGCACAGGTTGATAAACCGCTCCGGGAACCCCCCGGTGGCAGTGAACAGCACATAGCCGAGTACAAAACGCACCAATTTCAAAATAAACAACCCGAAGCCTCCCTAATTTTCAAATGAAATCTGCATGACCTCGCCGGTCAGAACGGTTTGGTTTTCAGAATAGGTTTTTATCACAAGCCCACTGCCGCCAAACGAAAGCACCAGCGAACCCGCGTTGAGCTTGATGCGGTCCTCGTCATATTCCAAAATACCGCGGCAGCCGTCGATAATGATTTCCTGATTGCCCTGCATTTCAATGTGCGGCACGCTGGGGCTTAGGATTTCCGGCAAATCCAAAGTCTGCTCAATCGACCTGTGCTGTTTTGCCGGCTGTTTTCTGCTTTTTCGAGCCATTCTGATTCCCTCCCACTCATAGAAATTTATGCGAAAGCATATAAATTGATTACCGGAAAAGGGGGAGAATTATGCGCAAAAAGATTTTAAAAAGCCTGCCGCCCATTCTGCTTGCCGGCACGGTCTGTTGGTTTTTATTTACAAAGCCCGAGGTCTGCACAGCCGGCGTGCGTGCCGGCATTCAGCTTTGCGGCAATGTGGTCATCCCCTCGTTATTCGTATTTATGACGGTGGCATCATTTTTGCTCAATTCCGGCGTTCTGGGGCTTACCGGACATTTTTTAGAACCGATTACAAAGCACCTGTTTCACCTGCCGGGGGTTAGCGCCGGGGTTATTTTCATGGCGCTCATCGGCGGATTCCCCGTAGGGGCAAAAATGACGGCACAGCTGCTTTCGAACGGACACATCACGCAAAACCAAGCCATGCGCATGTGCTTGTTTTGCATCAACGCAGGCCCCGCGTTTTTGATTTCCGCCGTCGGTTTTTCCATTTTGCACAGCGTGCGTGCCGGGGTGATTTTATACGCTTCCACGACGCTTGCAGCTTTGATTATGGGCGTTTTGACCGGCGTTTTAGACGACCGAAAAGCGACCTATGGAAAACGGTGCGTCACCGTTCGCCTGAACGGCATTTCAAAATCACTCACACAAGCGGTTACAGAAGCTGCGCGCAGCATGCTGATGATTTGCGCGTGGGTGGTGTTATTTTTCGCCATTTGCGCCTGTGTGGAAACGCTTGCCTTGCCACAAGGCGCCAAGCTGTTTTTAAGCTGCATTTTGGAGGTCACCGGCGGCGTGCAGGCGGCGGCCGGCCATTTCCCGATTTCCGTGCTTGCCGCGATTCTCTCGTTTGCCGGGCTTTCTGTGCACTGTCAAATTCTTTCTGATTTGCAGTTTTGCGGCGTCAAAGCAAGCTGGTTTTTTACAGCGAGATGCATTTGCGCGGTGCTTTCCGCCTTTCTCTGCAAAGGAATTTTGCATTTCTTCCCGTGTGAAGTCAGTGTGTTTGCAACCAACAGCGCTATAACGCCGGTGGTATATTCGGTCTCGGTTCCGGCTTTTGTCGCGCTGATTGTGATGAGTGTGCTTCTGATTTTAGAGGTTGAACCCAACCGAAAAGTATGCTAATATTAAAGCAGCATACAAAAGGGTTGTGAATGGATTGAAGAAAAAAGCAGAGCTGGAAGCGATTTCTCCGAAATGTGAATACTGCGTACACGGCCGCCTTTCGCCGGACAAAGAAACGGTACTTTGTGAAAAGAAAGGTGTGGTCGAGCGAGACGGGCACTGCCGGAAATATAAATATGATATTTTAAAGCGCGAGCCGCGCCGCCCGCGAAAGCTGCAATCTTTTTCAGAGGAAGATTTCAGCCTGTAAAAACACAAAGAAGCAGCCGGAAGGAAAATCCTTCCGGCTGCTTTTCTGATTTTATGAACCAATTAAGCCTGTTTCAGAGCAACTGCCTGTTTTGCTTTTTCAGCGATGTGTGCGGCATCCAGACCGTAAATGTGTAAAAGTTCAACTGCGGGCCCGGATTTGCCGAAGACATCTTCCACGCCGATACGCAGCACCGGCACGGGAACCGTCTCACAAATCACTTCCGCAACAGCGCCGCCAAGACCGCCAAGCACATTGTGCTCTTCTGCAGTTACGATTGCGCCGGTCTTCTTTGCGGAATCAATCAGGATTTCGCGGTCAATCGGCTTGATGGTCGCCATATTGACAACACGCGCGGAAATGCCGTCATTTTGCAGAAGCTTGGCCGCTTCAAGCGCTTCGTTGACCATAAGGCCGGTAGCGACGATAGTGACATCGCTGCCCTCTTTGAGCACGCTGCCCTTGCCGATTTCAAAATGATAGCTTTCATCAAACACGCGCGGCACGGCAAGTCTGCCGAAGCGCATATAAACGGGACCTTCATGCTCTGCCGCCGCCATAACGCAGGCACGCGCTTCAATGTCATCGGCCGGGTTCAAAATAACCATGCCCGGAATGGAGCGCATCAAAGCAATATCTTCACAGCACTGGTGGCTGGCGCCGTCCTCACCGACGGAAATGCCCGCGTGGGTCGCGCCGATTTTAACATTCAAGTGGGTGTATGCAATGGAATTGCGCACCTGTTCAAATGCACGACCGGCTGCGAACATCGCAAACGAGCTTGCAAACACAATGTGCCCGGTTGCGGCAAGGCCCGCAGCCACACCCATTAAGTTGCTTTCCGCGATGCCGACATCGATGAATTTTTCAGGGAACGCTTTTTTAAACATGCCGGTTTTGGTAGCAGCGGCAAGGTCCGCGTCCAGCACCAAAACTTTATCGTTGGTCTCGCCCAGTTCGACAAGCGCCTTGCCGTAGGCTTCTCTTGTTGCACATTTTACTACTTCTGCCATCGTTTACGCCTCCAGTTTCGCCAAAGCGGCTTTCAATTCATCCATAGCCTGTTCATACTGTTCGGTATTCGGTGCGCTGCCGTGCCAGCCGACTGCGTTTTCCATATAGGAAACGCCTTTGCCCTTAACCGTTTTCATAATGATTGCCGTGGGTTTGCCCTTGCACTGCTTTGCCTGTAAGAAAGCATCCTCAATCTGGTCATAGTCATGACCGTCGATTTCTATGGTGTTCCAGTTAAACGCGCGGAATTTTTCCGGAATCGGATAAGGCGCGTTGACTTCTTCCATGGTGCCGTCGATTTGCAGGTTATTGTTGTCAACAATCGCAACGAGGTTATCAAGGCCTTTGTTGCCGGCAAGCATAGCTGCCTCCCAAACCTGACCTTCTTCGATTTCACCGTCGCCGAGAATGGCGTACACGCGGTAATCTGCTTTGTCCAGCTTGCCGCCGAGCGCCATGCCGACTGCCACGGAAATACCCTGGCCTAATGAACCGGTGCTCATATCGATACCGGGGACTTTATCCATATTAGGATGGCCTTGCAGATAGCTGTCAGATTTGCGCAGGGTCTTTAAATCCTCAACGGGGAAATACCCCTTGAGCGCCAAAGTCGCATAAAGCGCGGGTGCAGCATGTCCTTTTGACAGAACCAACCGATCCCGGCCCGCATCTTTCGGGTTTTTCGGATCTACATGCATTTCAACATTGTAAAGGTAACTCAACACATCACAGATAGAAAGCGAGCCGCCCGGATGCCCGGCTTTGGCGTTATATACCCCTTCCAAAACACCAATTCTGGCTTTGGTTGCAAAAATCTGCAACGACTGTTTCACGGTTTTGTCCATCGTTAATCCTCCTTGTATTCATACATAATATATTCCAGCAGATCCGCCACCGCACCGCGGTTGCAGTGACAGGCGTGGAATTTTGCAATTTCATGCATTTCCCTCGGTGCCTGCCCGCAGCACGCCGACAAATATACGCTTTTAAGCATTTCGTAATCGTTGAAATAATCGCCTATGGCGGCGGTATGCTTATAATCAATGCCGTAAAGCTCTGCAACTTCACGCACGCCAACGCCCTTGTGAATCCCTTTTTCAAGCATTTCAAAGGAAGAAATACTCGACGACATAAAGTTGACATTGGGGTCGCTGATGGAGAGCAGATATCGTTTGACCGCAGAAATCAGCGGCGGCATGCCTAAAAAGATAACCTTACCCCAGTCATCCGGCGGCACTTCGCCGACTTTTTTATAGCGCCGGTGCGGCAGATTGTCTGCTTTCAGCATTATATTTGCAAAAACATGCGCGTTGATAGTATATGCGCTGTCACTGGTCAAAATTTCAACTTCGACCATGGGAAATTTTTTCATAACCGCTTTCACAAGCTCATAGCCGGCAGGATTAATTGCGTGAAAACGAAGCATTTTTTCATGCTCGTAATCATAAAGTCCTGCGCCGTTGAGAAGGATTGCAGGCGTAGACTGGATTGGCAAATTCTCAAACGGTTTGCGCATGGAACTGACATTGCGGCCGGAAGCTAAAGTGAAATGTCCTTTTTTTTCTAAAACGAACTCACAAATACGCTCATAATTGCGCTTTGGGAGACGCCGCAGTTTATTGTTCAGCGTGCCGTCAATATCAGAAGCGACCAGCCAGTCGGAAAAATCAGTTTTTACTTTTTCTTCAGTCTTCAAGTGTTAGGCTCCTTTGAAATTTTGTGAAATAATCCGGTAAGGGGCTTTGAAATTCCATATATTCCTGTGTTCGCGGGTGCACAAACCCGATAAGCCCGGCATGCAGGCACTGACCGCCGAGCGAAAGTTCACTTTTCGGCGGGTGCCCATAAACGGTATCCCCTGCAAGCGGATGGCCGAGATAAGCCATGTGGACGCGAATTTGGTGCGTTCTGCCGGTTTCCAAACGCAGTTTCAAATAAGAATAGCCGATATATTTTGCAAGCGTCTCGTAATGGGTAACAGCGTTTTTTGCATTTTTGTCGGTCACAGCCATTTTTTTGCGGTCATTGGGATTGCGCCCAATCGGTGCGACCACGGTGCCGTTATCCTCTTTTAAATGCCCGGTTACAATGGCGCGATACTCTCTTGTGAAAGAATGCTCTGCAATTTGAAGTGCAAGCGCACGGTGCGCAAAATCATTTTTTGCGACAATCAAAAGGCCGCTGGTATCCTTGTCGATGCGGTGCACAATGCCGGGGCGCAAAACGCCGTTGATGCCGGAAAGGCTGTCCGGGCAATGGTAGAGAAGCGCGTTAACAAGCGTTCCCTCATAATTGCCGGGTGCCGGGTGCACCACCATGCCTTTGGGCTTATTGACAACCAACAGGTCATCGTCCTCATAGGCAATGTCCAGCGGGATATTTTCAGCTGTCACATTCAAAGGGCGGACGGCAAGCGGCGAAAAAGCAAGCCTGTCGCCTGCGCGCAGGCGATAGTTTTTGGCAACTGCTTTTCCGTTCACCAGCGCATTTCCCGCCTCAACTGCTTTTTGCAGCGCAGCGCGGGAAGAGTCGGGAAAAATGACGGAAAGGTATTTATCAACGCGTTCGCCCTCATAGTCGGCGTCAATTAAAACTTCAATCGGATTCATGGCTCTGCTCCGCATTTGCTTCGCCGGGAAGCTCCGGCTTGCTGCGGGCCTCCTGCACGATGTCGTAAATCAAATAGCCAATCAACAGAGCCGCACCGACACAAACCAGCATATCTGCAAAATTAAACACCGCAAAATCTATGAACAGCGGCTCGATGTAATCCACCACAAACCCACGGAAAACCCGGTCAATTAAATTGCCGAGTCCGCCGGCAAGAATCATAAGCACCGATACATAGGCAAATTTAGATTTGATTTTGCCAGACAGCAGAAAAATCAAGCCCGCCAGAATCACAATGCCGGTAAAAATCGACAACAATTCCGTATGGCGGCTGAAAAAGCCAAAGGCGGCTCCCGTGTTTTCGACATAAGTAAACTGCAAAAAGCGGTCGATAAACGGAAAGCTGCCTATCGGTTCCAAGAAACGGACAACTACATATTTAATTACCTGATCGGCTGCCACAAGGGCAGCCAACCCTAAAACAGTCAGTAATTGAAGCATGAAAAGCCTCGCTTAAGCGCAATTATTTTTTCTTAAAGAAGCTCTTGAAGGAACCGGCCTCGCCGTCCTCCCCTTCCTGTTCTTCTTCGATGGTTGCATATGTATGCGCAGGCGCAGCGGCAGAGGGTTCCGCCGCAGCTTCTTCCTCTTCATCTTCCAACATAGAGAAGTCTAACGCAAAGCCGTCTTCTTCCTCAGCAGCTTCGGCTTCGTCAGAAGAAGAAACAATATCTTCCATTTCGACAGTTTCAGGCTCTTCTTCGGTGTCTAACAGCGTAAACTGCTCCGGTGCAGCTTCCGCGGTCTCGGCCGGGGTCTCCGCTACTTTTTCCGGCTCTGCGGCAGGTTCTGCCGGTTCTTCAGCAGCGACAGGCTCCTGCGCGGCAGGCGCTTCTTTTTCTGCTTCCGGTTCAGCAGCCGGCGCTTCGGGCGCAGCCGCTTCCATTTCCTTTTCAATATATTCCGGAATCTGGTTAATCAGATTCAGATGCTCTTTATAAGTGGCAATCAGGTTAGCGCGGAATTCCGAGGCCTTTTTCTGAAGCATCTCAAATTCCAGGCTTTCTTTCATTACCTTGCGGTTGACAGAGCCCAAAATCTCGTCCGCGTCTTTTTTGCTGTTCAAAACAACCGTCTCGGCTTCTTTTTTAGCGGCGTCCAAAATTTCTTTCGCCTGTTTTTCTGCTTCGGCACGCGTTTTCTCAGCTTGTGCCTCCAGGCCGCTGAGCGTTTCTTCTGCTTTGGCTTCAGCGTCCTTGACAATTTTATCCGCCATGGTCTGTGCGGAAACCAGCACCTTGCGGATGCTGTCTTCTTCATCCTTGTATTTTTCAACTTTATTTGCAAGGATACTGATTTTCTTAATCAGCTCGCCGTTTTCCTTGAACATCTGCTCATAAGAAGCGGCTACCTCAGCAAAAAAGCCGTCCACATCGTCAGCGCGGTAAGCCCCGCGGCCGCTTGCCTGAAATTCCTTCGCCTTCACTACTTCGGGAGTAAGCATAACTCTGATTCCACCAATCCATCAAATTTATTTTTGTTTGTTAATTAAAAGAAAACGCCGTTGTTTTCAAGCTCGTCGAGCAAATCGCCCATAACATCCACATTATAAGGCGTAATGATAAAGGTGCTGTTGGCAACACGCTTAAACTGCCCGCCGTTGGCATAAGCCACACCGGAAAGGAAGTCAACCAGCCGTCTTGCGACATCGCGGTTTGCAGATTCCAAGTTCAGCACAACGGTGCGCTTTTCATTGAGGTTGTCGGCAACTGCCTTCGCCTCTTCAAAGCTTTCGGGCTTTGCCAACACGACCTGCAGCTGCGCGGTAGTGTGAATATTCACTACATTGTCAGGTGCTCCACCGCGGGATTCGCGCACACGGCGCACCGGGCGGCGGGGTTCTTCATATTCTCCTTCCTGTTTCGCATCATTGCCCTGAAAATCGTCAGACTCCAGTTCATCGTAATAGTCGTCTTCAGAAACATTGACCATGTTTTTGACCTTATCTAAAAAGCTCATAAAACAACCTCCTGCAAAGTTAGTATATTCTCGGGCCGAAGATTTTAGAGCCGACCCGGATATGATTTGCACCTGAGCGGATTGCCTCGGCATAGTCGCCGGACATTCCCATGGACAAAACATTCATATATACATTATCTAATTTTTTAGAGTCAATGTCAACATACATATTGTACATATTCTCAAAAAATTTACAAAGTTCTGTGGTATTTTCACAAATCGGCGGAATTGCCATAAGACCGCAAACGCAAAGACCCTCGAGTTCCCCCATCTGCCCGAGCAGTTCCTCAACACATTCGGGCATAATGCCGGTTTTGCTTTCCTCGCGCCCGATATTGACTTCCACCAAAACATCCTGCACGACGCCTTTTTTGAGCGCCTGCTTGCTGATTTCCCGTGCAATTTTCAAAGAATCCACCGACTCAATCATATCCACTTCGCCGACAATCTGTGAAGCCTTGTTGGACTGCAGGTGGCCAATCAGATTCTTACGCACGCCGTCCAAATGCAGATTCGGCTTTTTACGGAGCATTTCCTGCACCTTGTTTTCGCCGATGAGCGTAATGCCGCAGTCAATCGCGTGGTTGATAAACATTTCATCAACCGTTTTGGTCACCGCCATAAAGTCGATATCCTGCTCGCTGCGCCCGGAAAGCGCCGCCGCTTTGGCAATTTCTTCCCGAATCGCTTTGAGATTATACTCAATGTCTTTATATTTTTCCTCAATCCAAGATCTTTCCGTCATACAAATCAGTTCCTTCCACTATTATTTCATCATACAGCGTAACATATCCGGAAAGCGGATTCCCGTTTTCGTCCGTCGGAGTGACGCAGACGGAATATTCGGAATCGGAATATGCAATGTTGACCTTTTTAAATTTGACGATATTCCCGCTGACCACATAAACGCCCTTTTGACCGTCTACTTCGCGGATTGCCTTGTTGTTGACCTGATAGCCGGTGAATTCCTGCAAAACCAGCCGAACTTGCTCTTTGCGCAAAGAGGCGTATTGCTGGTCCATCAGGTTACAGCGTAAAATCACGGAAGACCGGTCGTTACCGGCGTTTTGAATCGACACGACCTCGGCAGAAACGCTTTGCGCAGAAGAAAGCGGAAATTCCACGGTAACATGCCCGCCGTCGGACAGATATGCCGCGGACTCGGAATCGATGACACAAAGCATATACCAGTTAAAGCTGTCCACCAGCCGCCCCATACAGCCGGAAAGCTGGGATGCGGGTGTCGGCTCACAAGAAAGCAAAGCTTCGATTTGGTCAGCCGTTGCGCTCGTCGCGTCGCTGTAATCGATTGCGGTTTCATAACCGTCTACATGGCTGATATAATAGCCGGGGTTTTCCACCTGAATGGTAGTGTAGCCGCCGGAGGCAGCCTGAAGTTCAGAAAGTCTTGCCTGCAAAGCGGCAATCTTTTCGGTGGGGTCAATCACCGTTCCGGTAGACAACTGCCGGGAGGTAATGGTTTCGCAAACTGCGTCCTCATAGGTTTTGTAATCATCCACATTGCCTTCTGCGATGGCGCGCACATAATTTTCACACGCGGCATAGACACGGTCGTCAAGCGCGTCTACATCGCTTGTCTGCGCGCCGACTTTGTTTTTCAGGGATTCGAAATAATCGATATCCTCCTGCAGGCTTTGTATCTCGGCGTAATTGCGGGCAGATTCCTCCGATGTGAACACAACGGCAACATTGTCGCCGCGCGCCACACGGTTACCGTCCGCGACCAGCGGCACCAGCGTCCCTTCAGCATCTGCGCGGATATAAGTTTCGTCGCGCACAACAAAAGTTTCGGTGGAGACCGTTTTGGAAATGGTCTTTTCAAACGCAATTTCTGTTTTCACAGGGCTGTAATTGATTTTAAAAATCTGATAAATGCAAATGCCGACAATCAAAATCGCCAAAACAGAATAGACCATTGTTGTCTTTTTCTTTTTCGGATTCAATTGCACGACCTTTTGCTCGTTTTGGGTTTCTTTCATAATTTCACCGTTTCTGCGATCTTTCGCGCCTGCTGTAAGAATTCCGATTCGTCGCAGGTGTCGGGATAAAGCCAATGAATTTCCGGGTTACGCTTAAACCATGTCAGCTGGCGTTTGGCATAATTTCGGGTGACCTGTTTGAGCCGGTCTACCGCTTCGTCGAGAGAGACTTGCCCGTCTAAATAGGGCTTTAGCTCTTTGTAGCCGATTGCCTGCGCGGCGGTCGCGGTAGTATGCTCGAAAAAGTCTTTTGCTTCGTCTAAAAGTCCGCTTTGAAGCATCAAATCCACGCGGCGGTTAATGCGGTCATAGAGCACCGCGCGGTCGGCAAAGTTTATGCCGATATAAACAGGTTTATAGCGGCTCGGCGCACTGTGAGAACTTTCGAGCGCCTGGGTCATGGTTTTGCCGGTCAAGCGGTACACTTCAAACGCGCGGATAATGCGTTTGTTGTTATTGGGGTGCAGCCGCGCGGCGCTTTCGGGGTCGAATTCCCTGAGTTTTTGAAGCATCGCTTCGCCGCCGAGCGCGTCATATTGCGTTTGCAGTTCCTTGCGCAAGTTCAAATCTGTCGGCGACGGAATAAACTGGGTGCCCGAAAGCAGACTGTCCACATAAAGCCCTGTGCCGCCGACCAAAATCGGGCACTTTTGCCGCGCATAAACCTCTGCAATCGCCTGCCCTGCATCCTTCACATAATCCGCGACACTATAAGGCGTTTCGGGCGAAACCACGCCCACCATATGGTGCGGGATACCGGCGCGCTCTTCCTCGGTAGGTTTTGCGGAGGCAATGTCCATACCTTTGTAAATCTGCATGGAATCGGCGGAAATAATTTCGCCGTCGAGTGATTTGGCAAGCGCTATGGAAAGCGCGGTTTTGCCGGACGCGGTCGGACCGACAATTACAAGCACGGGAATTTTTTCAGGCATTACTGAATCCTCCCGAACTGCTTGTCCAACTCGTTTTTGGAAAGCTCGATAAGCACCGGCCGGCCGTGGGGACAATAGCGGACATCGTCCTGCGCGAGCAGCTTTGCGGTAAAGTCGCGCAGCTCGTATTCTGTGGTATCCATGCCCGCTTTAATAGCGGCGCGGCAGGCAATGGAATGATAAACCCAGTCTAATTTTTCCGAAAGCACCTCGCGCCGGTTTTTGAGAAGATAACCGGCAATTTCCGTTATCAGGGCGGTGATGTCTTCGGTTTCGAGATTTAAGGGGCAGGCTCGCACCAAAACGGCGCCCTCGCCGAAATCTTCGGCTTCGAAGCCCGCGTCACGAAGCACATCCATGTTTTCGGTCAAAACGGCGTATTCTTCTTTGCTGAGGGTCACCGTGACGGGCGAAAGCAGCATTTGTGCGCCGAGTTTGCCGTTGTCTTTTTTTAAGGCGTTAAAAAGCATCCGCTCGTGGGCGGCGTGCTTGTCGATAATCAAAAGCTTCCCTTCGCACTCGACAAAAATATAGGCTTTGAACGCTTCGCCAATGAGACGAAACTCCACTTCTTTTTTAGCGGCGGGCTCTTCCGGCTTTATAGGAATTTCCGCCGCAGGCTCCGCTTCTTTTTGGGGCGCGGGCGATGCCTGCGGCTCTTCCGGCACGCTCGGTTTCGCGGTGCGCACGGACAAATCGGGCAAATCCGATTCTTCCGTGTAAGTCACTTCTATACTGTCTTTGAGAAGCGTTTCGTAAGCGTGTATTTGCGCGGGGGTGGGGTTGGAATTTTGCGACACCTGCGGCGCAGAGGTTTGCGCGGCTTTCGGCGCGGTATAGGTGGGTTTTGAAAACTCTTGTTTTGGTGCGGCGGGGGTCGGCGTTTTTTCAGCCTGCGCCGGTGCTGCCAGCGTTGTGGGCATGCGCAGCTGCTCTGTTTCCGGTTGGGGCGGTCGCAAAACGCTTCTGTCTGTATGCGGCGTATGCAAAGTGACTGTCGGGCGGGTTTTGTCCGCCGCAATCGCATTTTTTGCCGCGTAATAAATCGCGTCAAACACCTTGCGTTCATCGGAAAAGCGCACCTCGGTTTTTGCCGGGTGCACATTGACATCGACGAGCGCCGGCTGGACTTCCATAAATAAAACGCAGGCGGGGTAACGCCCGACCATCATTGAATTTTTATAAGCTTCTGTGAGCGCCGCCGCGCCGGAGCGCGTTTTGATATAACGGTTGTTCACGAAAAAGTGCTGCATGGTATTGGTGCCGCGCGCACAGTAGGGCTTCGAGACAAATCCGCGAACGGTAATGCCGCCGGCGGAACCTTTGGCGGGCAGCAGGGTTTCGGCAAATTCTTTGCCGTAGACGGCGTGAATGCACGAAAGCAGGTCGCCGTTGCCGGGCGTCATCATTTGCTCCTTGCCGTCTTTGATAAACCGCACCGACACTTCCGGGTGGGAAAGCGCCAAGTGGTCGGCGACTGCGGCGACCGCCGAGCCCTCCGACCGGTCGGATTTCAAAAATTTCATACGCGCCGGGGTGTTGTAAAACAAATCGCGGATGATAATCGTTGTGCCCGCAGGGCAGCCCGCATCGTCCAGCGAAACCGGCTCGCCGCCTTCGAGCACCATGCGTGTTCCGGCGAACTCTTCCGGCGTCTTGGTCATGATTTCGACTTTGGACACCGCGGCAATGGACGCAAGCGCCTCCCCGCGGAAACCAAGCGTAAAAATGGCGTCAAGGTCATCGGCTTTTTGGATTTTGCTTGTTGCGTGGCTTAAAAATGCCACCGGCACATCTTCGCGGGCAATCCCGCAGCCGTTGTCGGTAATTCGGATATAGCGGATGCCGCCGTGCTGAATTTCCAGCGTGATTTCCGTAGCGCCGGCGTCAATGGCGTTTTCCAGCAGTTCCTTGACCACAGAGGCAGGCCGTTCCACAACTTCCCCTGCGGCAATCAACTGTGCAATTTCTTTCGGCAAAGCGTGAATTCTGCCCATTGCGGTCACCTCCCTGTAATAATTTAATGTAAAGCTGTATCCCTTTACTGTTTTGCTTTGCTGACAAGCTCATAAAGCTTGGTCATCGCTTCAATCGGTGTTAAAGTGTTGACATCCAAGGCTTTCAGCTCTTCGACAATCTCCCCTGCGCTTCCGCCGGAAAGGGTCATTTGCAATTTCTCCTCCGACTCGTCTGTCGGTTCTTCCGCAACCGGCAGCGGTTTGCGCGCCGCAGCGTTGTCGTTTGCTTCCAAGGCTTTTAAAATGACTTTTGCACGGCGCACGACTGAATCCGGCACACCGGCAAGCTTTGCAACATCAATGCCATAGCTGCCATCGGCGCCGCCGCGGATAATCCGGCGCAAAAAGGTAATGTCATCACCGCGTTTTTTCACCGCGATGTTATAATTTTTCACGCCCTCGACGGTGTTTTCGAGTTCCGTCAATTCGTGGTAGTGTGTGGCAAACAGCGTTTTCGCGCCGAGCTTTTTGCGGTCGGCGGTAAATTCCAGAACCGCTCGGGCAATGCTCATGCCGTCATAGGTCGAAGTGCCGCGCCCGATTTCGTCCAAAACAATCAAGCTTTTCGAAGTCGCGTTTTCCAAAATTTCGGCGACTTCACGCATTTCCACCATGAAAGTAGACTGCCCCGCCGCAAGGTCGTCGGATGCGCCCACGCGGGTGAAAATGCTGTCGCAAAGACCGACAGACGCCGCTTTCGCCGGGACGAACGAACCCATTTGCGCAAGCAGGACAATCAGCGCGACTTGGCGCATATAGGTGGATTTACCCGCCATATTGGGGCCTGTGATAATTGCCGTGCGGTTTTCGCCGTTGTCTAAAAGCGTATCATTCGGCACAAACGGCGCGCCGCCGAGCATTTTTTCAATCACGGGGTGCCGCCCTTCGGTGATGGAAATTACGCCGGAATCGTTGATTTCAGGGCGGGTGTAATGGTTCGCCGCCGCGACCGTCGCAAGCGAGCACAATGTATCGAGTATTGCGACCGATTTGGCGGTTTTGCGTGTGCGTTCATATTGCGCGGCAATCTTTTTGCGCACCGCGCAGAACACTTCATATTCCAAACTCACAATGCGTTCCTGCGCGCCCAGGACCTTGGATTCCAGTTCTTTGAGTTCCTCGGTAATGTAGCGCTCGCAGTTGGTAAGCGTTTGTTTTCTTATGTAGGTATCGGGCACGAGTTCCTTAAAGGAGTTCGAAACCTCATAGTAATAACCGAACACGCGGTTGTAGCCGATTTTCAGCTTTTTGATGCCGGTGGACTCCTGCTCTTTTTGTTCAAGCTGGGAAAGATAGCTTTTGCCGCCCTTGACGATTTCACGCAGTTCGTCAAGCTCCGCATTAAAGCCGTCGGCAATCATGCCGCCCTCGCGCACGGAAAACGGCGCATCCTCGCGAATGGCGTCCGTCACAAGTTCGCGGACATCTTCGAGCAAGTCCATATCTTCGCAGATTTCGCGAAGCAGAGCGCTTCTGCTGTCGGAAAGCATTTCCCGGATTTTCGGCAGCGGTTCCAAAGTCGTTTTTAACGACAACAGCTCTTTCGCGTTTGCGGTGTTATAGACCACGCGCGTCATTAAGCGCTCGAGGTCATAAATCCCGGTCATTTCTTCTGTAAAGCTTTTAAGCTTCACAGGGTCGCCGAGCAATTCATCTACGGCGTTGAGCCGCCGCGAAATTCCCGCGCAGTCATAAAGCGGGCATTCCACCCAGCTGCGAAGCATACGCTTGCCCATGGCGGTTTTGGTTTTGTCGAGCACCCACAAAAGCGAGCCGCGCTTTTCCCGGTCGCGCATTGTTTCGGTAAGCTCCAGATTTCTGCGCGTGGAAAGCCCGATTTTCATAAATTTCATATCCGAATAATATTGAATCGTTTGGATATTTTTCAAGTCGCTTTTCTGGGTTTCATATAAATAAGACAGCGCCGCCGCAAGGGCGCAGACCGCGCTACGCTTGTTTTCATCTTTTAAGGGTTCGACCTGTTTTCGGTCAAAATGCGCTTCCACGGTGGAAAGCGCTTTGTCGTAAGCAGTCGCAGACGCCGGTAAGGTTTCGGCGGTGGCCTCCGACTTTTTCGAGATAAACTGCCGCACGCGCTCCATGGCTGCGGCTTCTTTATTCACTAAGATTTCGCTCGGCATAAAGCGCGCAAGCTCGTCCACGGTTTTTTCGTCGATGTTTTCAGAAAATGAGGTCAAATGGAGCTCGCCGGTGGAAACATCGACAAAGCAAAGTCCCATTGCGTCAAAGCAAAGACAGCAGCAGGCAAGGTAATTGTTGCGCGTTTCGTCGAGCATCGAGCTTTCAATGACGGTGCCGGCGGTAATGACGCGAATGACATCGCGCTTGACAAGACCTTTTGCCGCCTTGGGGTCTTCCATTTGTTCGCAAATGGCGACTTTGTAGCCGCGGGATACAAGCCTTGCTATGTACCCGTCGGCGCTGTGGAACGGCACGCCGCACATCGGCGCGCGCTCCTCCTGCCCGCAGTCGCGCCCGGTTAAGACAAGTTCCAGTTCTTTGGACGCGGTTTTGGCGTCCTCAAAAAACATTTCGTAAAAATCGCCGAGGCGAAAGAACAGGATCGCATCGGGATACGCCTGTTTGATTTCAAAATATTGCTGCATCATTGGGGATAATTCTGCCATAGTTTGCCTCGCCTCGGAGATTTTCAGAAATTTTGTTTTGCCTTAGTGGCAGCCGCTGCAGGAGCTGCACTCGCCGCCGCAGTTGTGCGCGGTCGGGTCGCAGGTTGCGGGGTCTTCACCGTTTACGCACATCGCAAGAATGCCAGTGAGATAGTTCATCATTTCGTCTACCGCGTTTCTTGCCTTTTCGAACGCCTGCATATTGGGGTTTGCCATAATTTGATTATAAACGCCGTTGAATTCCTCGTTGAACGCCTGCATTTTCTGCTCATCGGGGGTTTCTTTCGCAGCTTCCTGCTGATAAGAAAGCTGTACCAGACGGATTTTGCCCATCAGAGCATTGAGTTCTTCGTCAGCGTCGTTTGCTTTGCGCGCCGCTTCGTAGTCCAGATAGACCTGGTCTTTCTGAATGGCTGCGCCGAGTTCTCTTGCGAGTTTTTCAAGTTCCATAGTGTTCTCCTGTTTTTTTGTATTTTGTCTATTATAAATCGCCCGACAGGGGGAAATTTATCAAAGTTTTTCGCCGAAAAGCACCCAGCTTTTCGCTTCACACACGCGCACCTGACAGTAATTGCCGACAAGGGATTTCTCCCCCGGAAATTCGACAATCACATTGCCGTCGGTTCTGCCGGAAAGCTTGTTTTCATCGTGTTTGCTGACACCCTCAACCAAAACGGTATAGGTCTTGCCAACCATTTCCTTTGTACGGCGGGCCGCAATTTCTTCCTGCAAAGCGCAAAGCTCCTGAAACCATTTGGTTTTTTCTTCGTGAGAAACAGGGTCGGGCATTTCCGCCGCTTTTGTGCCTTGACGCGGCGAGAAAATAAAGGTGAAAAGCGAAGTGAACTCCACTTCGCGAATAAGCGACAGCGTGTCGCAGAATTCCTCATAGGTCTCGCCCGGGAAGCCGACAATCACATCGCTTGTCAGCGACAGGTTCGGAATCTTTTCCTTGGCGTAGCGAATCAGTTCCAAATATTTTTCGCGCGTGTAGTGGCGGTTCATCGCTTTTAGCACCCGGTCGTTGCCGGACTGAAACGGCAAGTGCAGGTGCTTGGAAACCTTTTCACACGAAGCTATGGTATCAATAAGCTCTTTGGTGCAATCTTTCGGGTGGGAGGTCATAAAGCGAATTTTAAAGTCGCCGGGCAGGTCGTTGATTGCGCGCAGAAGCTCTGCAAAATTCATCGGCGTTTGGTTGTTTTTGCCGTAGGAATTGACATTCTGCCCTAAGAGGGTGATTTCTTTATAACCTGCGGCGATGATTTCGCGCGCTTCGCGCAACACCTCTTCAGGTTCACGGCTGCGTTCCCGACCGCGGACATACGGCACGATGCAATAAGTGCAGAAATTGTCGCAGCCGTACATAATCGGCAGCCATGCGCGGAAACCGCTGTCGCGGTAAACCGGCAGGTGTTCTGCAACGGCGCAGCTGTCGTCCGGTGCGCAGACAACCCGTTTTTTGCCGGTCAGGGCTTTGTAAAGCAGTTCCGGCAGGCGGTGCGTCACATGCGTGCCGAACACCAAATCAACAAACGGATAGCTTTGATAGATGCGGTCACGCACATGCTGCTGCTGCATCATACAGCCGCAAAGCGCAATAATGAGATTGGGATTTTGTTTTTTATAAGTCTTAATGGCGCCGACATTGCCGAACACCCGGTCCTCTGCGTGCTCACGCACCGCACAGGTATTATATAAAATCAAATCAGCTTCGGCAGGGGTTGCGCAGAAGGTGTAGCCCATTTCACAAAGCATGCCCTTCATGCGCTCGCTGTCGGCGACATTGCCCTGACAGCCATAAGTGTGCACAAACGCTTTCGGCGCGCGTTGCAGGCGGTCTTGCAAAATCGAATGCACCTGCATGGCATACTGCTGCTGCGAGAGAAGCTCGGTTTCTGAAATCTGTGTTTTCTGTGCCAAAATCATAAACTCCTGTTTGGAAAATTAGGAAAGATAAATCGAGTGCAGCCACGAAAGAATGTCGTTATAAACGATTTCGTGGTCGTCCTCCAGCAAAATCTCGTGACGGTCGCCGGGGTAAAGGATGACCGTCGGCTCGTGCCCGGCAAGCACCAGATTATCTGCCACAGACAGCGTGCCTTTGCCGTTAAAGCCGACCGGGTCTTTCGCGCCGGAAATAATCATAATAGGAAGCTCTTCCGGGACAAGCGTCGCCCATTCTCGCCGACCACATTCCACGGCAAGTGCAAACAAATCGCGGTAGCCGCCCAGTTTCAGCGGGAAGCCGCAAAGCGGATCGCTTAAATAGTTTTCCTGATTTTTCCGGTTGCGGCTGAGCCACGCGACAGGCAGACTGTCTTTTTCGCGGACGGAAAGATTGCAAACGGTGTTAAACACATCGCCGAGCGCAGAAACATCGGTCTTAGCACCGAATTTTTCGCAAAGCGCCTGCACGGCGGGCAGCGCTGCTTCCGCAACGGCGGGCAGTTCCGCTGTGCCGCAATAAATGACACCGGAAAGCTCATAGCCGAAGTGCGTGGTGTAAACGCGCGCGCAAAGCGAGCCCATGCTGTGACCGAACAAGAAATAGGGCAGATCCGGATATTTCTTTTTCATGATTTTCGTTAAAATGTGCATATCGTCAACCAGGCGCTTGTCGCCGTCTTTTTCGGCGAAATAGCCGAGGTCAGCGTGGTCATTTACAGACTTGCCGTGACCGAGGTGGTCGTTGCCGCAGACGACAAAACCGTTGCCTGCAAGAAAACAGGCAAAGTCATCATAGCGCTCAATATGCTCCGCCATGCCGTGCGCAATCTGAAATACGCCAATAGGCGAAAGGGAGTCTTCTTGCCAAATGCGCGTGCGGATTTTGTTGTGTCCGGTAGAAGAATTAAAATATGCTTCTGTTCTGACAATCGCCATATGATACCTCCGAAATCCGATTACAGATGAATCTTTTCATACAGAATGTATTATACAATAAAATCACCGCTTTGTCACTCATTTTCTTGCGTTTCAAAAACAGCAGACGAGTTTTTGCGCTTTTGTGCGTCATTCTGTCTAAAAAGCCTGAAAACACGGTCGAAAAAACCGGCTTTTTCACGATGAAAAAGCGTTGCAGGAACGAAAGGCATATGCTAAAATAAGAATGTAAAGGAGGTTGTTTCCAATGACATACGAACAGGTGGTTGCCAAGGTTAAGGCAAAATATGAAAATGTTGATGCTTCCAGTGTGAACGGCACACTCGCCATTCAGGTAAATCTGGTCGGAAAAAATGTAGAGGGTATTTTCTACATCGAGGCCAAAGACGGCAAGGTCAATGTTGAGCCTTATGACTATCACGACAACAAAGCGGTCGTTACCGTTGCGCCGACCAATCTCTTGAAGATTCTCGACGGCAAGCTCAACCCGGTCATCGCTTACACCACCGGCAAGGTTGCCGTAAACGGCGACCCCGGCGCAGTGCTGACGCTCATTGATCTTGTTAAGTAACATACGCACAAACGAAAACAGCGGAAAAAGCGCTTGCTTTTCCCGCTGTTTTTTCTTGCCTTTTGCGTTTATCTTATTCGATGCCGAAATACTTCGCGGCATTGTAATAGGAAATGTCCGCAGTCACTTTAGATAAAAACTCGAGGTCATTGGGGTATTTCCCCTCTTCCACCAAGTCGCCTATCAGTTCACACAAAATGCGGCGGAAATATTCGTGGCGCGGATAGGAAAGGAAGCTGCGCGAATCGGTGACCATGCCGACAAATTTGCCGAGCACGCCGAGATTTGAGAGCGCTTTCATCTGTTCACGCATGCCGTCGTAATTGTCGTTGAACCACCAGGCCGAGCCGAACTGGATCTTGGAAGGCACTTCACTGCTTTGGAAGTTGCCGAGCATTGTGCCGAGCACATAGTTGTCTTTGGGATTCAAGCAAAACAGCACGGTTTTCGGCAGATTGCCCTTGACTTCCAGCGCATCCATAAAGCCGGACAGCCCCTGTGCAATTTCGTGGTCGTCAATGGAATCGAAGCCGGTATCAGGCCCTAAGCGTGCAAACATTTTGCGGTTGTTGTTGCGCATGGGACCCATATGCAGCTCCATAACCCAACCACGGCGGGCGTATTCCGCGCCCAAAAACAGCATCAGCGCCGTGCGGTATTTGTTGAGCTCCGCAGTAGAAAGCGTGCCGCCGATAAGCCCTTTTTTGAAAATCTTTTCGATTTCAGAATCCGTGGCAGGCGCATACGGCACATAGGTAAACGCGTGGTCACTTGCACAGCAGCCGTTTTCTCCGAACCAATCCATACGCTCTAAAAGCGCCGCTTTCAGCTCCGCAAAGGTGTGAATCTCGCGGCGGACTGCTTTTTCCATCGCAGTAATCCACGGGATAAAGGTCGGCAGTTCCAGCCCCAGCGCCTTGTCCGGGCGAAATGCGGGAAGCACGCGGCACTTGAAATCCTTTTCTTTTCGCAGAAGCCCGTGGTATTCGAGGGTATCTGCCGGGTCGTCGGTCGTGCAGACGCACGCGACATTGGATTTTTCAATCAGTTCGCGCGGGGTAAAGCCGCCCGCTTTGATTTTTTCGTTGCATTTCTGATAAATCTCGTCTGCGGTCTTTTCTGAAAGCGGGGTTTCCACGCCGAAATACCGCTGCAATTCGAGATGTGTCCAGTGATACATAGGGTTACCGATGCAGTAAGGCAGGCTTGCTGCGAACGCTTTGAATTTTTCATAGCCGCTTTTCTGCCCGGTGATATATTCTTCCGAGATGCCGCACGAGCGCATCACACGCCATTTGTAGTGGTCGCCGGAAAGCCAAAGCTCCGCAATGTCGGCAGGCTGTTTGTTTTCGTAAATCTCTTTGGGCGACAGGTGACAATGCCAGTCAAAAATCGGCGTTTTTTCCGCGCCGCGGCGGTAAAGTTCCTTGGCGGTTTTGGTGGTCAGCAAAAAATCCTTATCCATAAACTTCTTCATCACGCGTCCTCCTAAAAAAACGAATGTACAAAATTATTGTACCACATTTTTTCGCTTATGCAAGGTTGCAGCCGCTGAAAAGCAAAAAATCAGGTGAAAAGCCGGACTTCAGCCGACGCGATTTTACAAACGCATCTTGCGAAAAATAAAATACTATGGTAAACTATTGTGCGTAATTTTATAAGAAGGTGAAACTATGTCAGGACATTCCAAATGGAGCACCATTAAGCGCAAAAAAGAAAAGACTGATAACGCGCGTGCCAAGGTGTTTACGAAAATCGGGCGTGAAATCGCTGTTGCCGTAAAAGCGGGCGGCCCTGACCCTGCGGGTAATTCCAAGCTGAAAGATGTTATTGCAAAAGCAAAGGCCGCCAATGTGCCGAACGACAACATTGAGCGTATCATTAAAAAAGCTGCCGGCGAAGGCAACGCGGATAACTACGAAAACATTGTATATGAAGGCTATGGTCCGTCGGGCATCGCTGTAATTATTGAAGCGCTGACCGACAACCGCAACCGTACCGCCGCAGATGTGCGCCACGCATTTGACAAATTCGGCGGCAACATGGGCACCACCGGCTGCGTTTCGTTTATGTTCAGCCGCCAGGGTGTTATCATCATTGAAAAAGAGGATATCGACGAAGACAAGTTAATGGAAGACGCGCTGGAAGCGGGCGCTTCCGACTTCCTTTCCGACGGCGAAGTCTATGAAATCCGCACAGAGCCCAACGACATGGGTCTTGTGCGCGACGATTTGGAAGCAAAAGGCTACAAATATGTTTCTGCCGAGGTGGAATATATCCCCTCGACTTACACCAAGCTTACAAACCCCGACGATATTCAGAATATGGGCAGAATGCTTGAAATGTTTGACGAGAGCGACGACATTCAGGAAGTCTACCACAACTGGGAAAACGAAGAGGATTACGAATAAGCCTTTTTGGAAATAGAACTGCCCGCGCAAACGGTTTTGCCGTGAACGCGGGCTTGTTTTTTAGAAAGGAGCATGTATGCAGTTTCACAAGTTACAGGAAACCGACCGGGAAGTGTTTTTAAAAATGGCGGATGAATTTTACCACAGCGACGCCGTGCTAAAGCCCGTACCAGAATTCTTTTTTGAAAACACATTCAAAGAGTGCCTAAGGTCAGAAGCCTATTTGCTTTGCTATATTTTAGAATGGGAAGAAAACGCCGCGGGCTATGCGCTTCTCTCAAAATCCTATTCCCCGGAAGCGGGCGGCGCGGTGCTTTGGGTGGAGGAGATATACATTCGTCCCGCCTTTCGCGCGCACCGCATCGGCAGTGATTTTTTAGCGTCGCTTTGCCAAAATCCGCCTGAAGGTGTGCGGCGCATCCGGTTAGAAGTTGAAGCCGAAAACACCCGCGCCATTCGCCTTTATGAGCGTCTTGGTTTTCAATTTCTGCCGTATTTGCAAATGGTGTTGGACAAATAAACACACGCATCAAAAATACATAGACATTGCCCTTTTCGTATGCTACAATGAAAAAAACGGGGTGATGAGATGAAAATTCTGAAAAAAATTCTGCTTTCTGTATTTTGTCTGTTCTTAGCCGCCCTTTTGGTTTGGGGTGTGTTGGTATTTGGCTATTACCCGCACTACCGCAAAGCAAAGCAGACCGTAACAACCGGTACGGCAGCGTTGGCACCCGGCGAAGTACGCGTGATGAGCTGCAACCTGCGGTGCTTGAATCCTTTGGATGTGGGCAAGAAAAGCTGGTTTTACCGCGCGGATTTGATTTTAAAGAACATTGAAACCGAAGCACCCACAATCATCGGGTTCCAGGAAGCGACCAAGTGGCAGTATGCTTATTTGTGTGACACTCTGCCGGAATATGATTCTGTCATCACCTATCGCGACAACGCGGTAAACTCGGAAGGCTGCCCGGTATTTTACCGAAAGGACCTCTACAATCTGAAAGACAAAGGCTCGTTTTGGCTGTCTGAGACACCAGACCAAATGAGCAAGGACTGGGACGCCGCCTGCTACCGTATTTGCAGTTATGTGATTTTAGAGGAAAAAGAAACCAAGGAAACCTTTGTCGTTTTCAACACGCACTTAGACCATGTCAGTGACGAAGCGCGCATCAACGGCATTTCCGTCGTGCTTGACAAAATCGCGCAGTTCGGGGGCTACCCGGCAATGATTATGGGCGACTTTAACGCAGCGGAGGATTCCGAGACCTATAAAAGCGCAACAGAAAGTTTTGACGATGTGAAATATCTTACTGAAAACACAATGACGAGCGCCACCTATCAAAACTGGGGCGCAGAGCTTAACAGCGACTGCATTGATTATGTGATGATTTCAAAAACCGGCTTTACGGTGAATTCCTACGCCGTGGTGCAAAACACCTATGACGGCGTTTACCCGAGCGACCATTTCCCGCTTTCTGTCAGTCTGACGCTGACCGGCAACGAAGAATAAACAAGGAGCAATTATGGCAAACAGCACAATGGCGACAAAAGAATATTTGCTTTCTGTCGTGGCGGCGATTTTAAACGGGCAGGAAGCACCCACAATGCCGCAGGAGTTGGATATAAACCAATTTGTTCGGCTGGCGTTTACAAACGCAGTACAGGGCATGGTTTATGCGGCGTTTTCTGAAAAGCCCGACGCTTTGCCGGAAGCATTGTTTACACGGCTGAAAAAATCCTTTCAGGCCGCCGTTTTGCGTGACGCGGCACAAACACAGATACTCTCTGTTTTGCGCGAACAGTTGAACGCCGCAGACATTGATTTTCTGCTTTTGAAAGGCGCCCACCTCAAAGCGCTTTACCCCGCACCGGAGCTGCGGTTCATGGTGGATATGGACATTTTGGTGCGTGAGGAAGACCAGCCGCGCGCGAAAGAAATCTTGCTTGCAAACGGCTTTGTGCTGGATTTTGACAACGGCAAAGATATTGTTTTTCTAAAAAAACCGTTTTTGACTGTGGAGCTGCATCGAACGCTGTTCCAGGAAGAATATCGGATGTATCCGTATTTTCTTTCCGTTTGGGAACGCGCTGCATTGGTCGGCAACCACGAATACAAAATGACGGACAATGATTTATATGTCTATACCCTCGCCCACCTCGCCGAACACTATGAAACCGCGGGGTCGTGTTTCCGGCCGGTTATGGACCTTTATTTAATGGAGAAAAAACTGGGCGATAATCTGAACTTTGATTATATCCGCGCTCAATTTGCGGAACTTGGTATTTCTGAATTTGCGGAAAATATCCGAAAGTTAGGACTTTGCATGTTCGAAAACGCGCCGAAGGACGATACGCTGCTTTTGATGGAAAACTATGTCACGCTCGGCCCACCGGTCAAAAATGCGGCGGTCGCGGCGGATGAGAAGCTGGGAACGCAATCCAAAGCGCACCGGTTGTTTTCTGCGGCATTTCCAAGTTTTAAGCACATGAAAACAAAATATCCAATTTTAAAAAAGCTCCCCTTCCTTTTACCGTTCTTTTGGATTTGGCGGCTTTTGGGGTATGCGTTCACCAAAGACAAATCCCTTGTAAAAAAACGAGAAGCCCTTATAAACGCCGACCAAAAAAGCGCCGAAGCCATGCAGAAGATTTTCCGGCAGTCCGGTCTATAAGATAAAAAAACAGCCGCCCAATCGGGCGGCCTTTTTTGTGTTTAATTCTCTTTTTTGCGCCAGACCATGCGGTTGACAATACCGACATAAGACTGAATGATTTTGACGACCTTGTCCGAAACATTTTCATCGGTGTAATCCGGCACGGGAATGCCGAAATCGCCGTTTTCCTGCATTGTGACAGCGGTTTCCACAGCGGAAAGCACCTGGTCGGTTGTAATGCCCGCAAGCACGAAATTGCCCTTGTCGAGCGCTTCGGGGCGTTCGGTGGAAGTGCGGATGCAAACCGCGGGGAACGGATTGCCGACAGAGAGGAAATAAGAGGATTCCTCGGGCAGTGTGCCGCTGTCGGATACAACGGCAAAGGCGTTCATTTGCAGATGGTTGTAATCGTGGAAGCCGAGCGGTTTGTGCTGTTGCACGAGCGGATCAAACACGAAGCCGCGCTTTTCAATGAATTTGGCACTGCGCGGATGGCAGGAATATAAAATCGGCATATTGTATTGCCGCGCTAACGCATTGACTGCATTCATAAGGCTGAAGAAGTTTTCTTCGGTATCGATATTTTCCTCGCGGTGCGCCGAAAGGAGAATGTATTTCCCCTTTTCAAGCCCTAAACGGAAGAGAATGTCGGACGCTTTGATTTTTTCGAGATTTGCGTGCAACACCTCTGCCATCGGCGAGCCGGTCACAAAGGTGCGCTCGCGCGCGGTGCCTTCGGCATTGAGATAGCGGCGCGCATGCTCGGAATAGCACATATTCACATCGGCGATATGGTCGACAATTCGGCGGTTGGTCTCTTCCGGCAGGCACTCGTCAAAACAGCGGTTGCCCGCTTCCATATGAAAAATCGGAATATGCAGGCGTTTCGCGGAAATCGCAGACAGGCAAGAGTTGGTATCGCCCAAAATAAGCAGCGCGTCAGGCTTGACTTCTGTCATCAGCGTGTAGGATTTTGCAATGATATTGCCAATGGTCTCGCCGAGATTGCCGCCGACCGCGTCAAGATAATAATCCGGCGCACGAAGCCCTAAATCTTCGAAAAAGACCTGGTTGAGTTCATAGTCGTAATTCTGCCCGGTATGCACCAAGACCTGGTCAAAATACCGGTCACATTTTTTTATGACTGCCGCAAGCCGGATAATTTCCGGGCGCGTACCGACAATGGTCATCAGTTTAATTTTTGCCATATCTTCTTTTTCCTTTCCTGCAAGAAATCCAAATGTAATGCACAAGCAGTGTAAGCAATATTCCGACCGCTGCACCGCCGAGATCTATCAATACATCCTGCACTTTCGGTCCTCTGCCCGAGAAAATTTGAATCGACTCATCTGCAACAGCGACGGCAAGTGCCATGGAAAGCACATTCCAAAATTTCTGAAAGCTGTATTTCCGGCGGCCAATGATAACAGAAAACGCGGCAAGCTCCAGCCCCAGCGCAAAAAATTCCACGGCGTGCGCCGCTTTGCGGAGATAACGCACTGATACAAGGGTTGTCTGCGCTTCGTTGGAAGTTGTCTTTTGCGCGACTTCTTGAATGGTCTCGGCAACTACTGCTGAAGCCTGCTGGGACTCCGCCGTAGGCTTCGCAGAATTGTTGAATACAAAGCCAACGGTTAAGACGATGAGAATCACGCAAATTGCAACAGAAAATTTATGCTTCATACAATAACATCCAATGCATAAGTGTCAGGGTGCGCGGGGTCAAAGCATTCATTACACCACATAAAGGTGACCATATCGGTGTCGCCGAGATTTTCAATGCTGTGGGTATAGCCGGTGGGAATGTCCACAACCTCGAGCTTTTCCCCGCTGACATAATAACTATAAACCTGATCTTCATCGATTTTGCGGAAACGGATGACCCCTTTCCCGCTGACGACGAGGAATTTTTCGTTTTTGGTATGGTGCCAGTGGTTGCCTTTCGTAATACCGGGTTTCGAAATATTGACTGAAAACTGCCCGCAGTTCTCTGTTCTCAAAATTTCTGTAAACGAGCCGCGCATGTCCTCATGCATCGTCAGCGGATAGGAAAATCCGTCCTCCGGCAGATAAGAGAGATATGTCGAATATAATTTTTTAGAAAACGAATCGTTTTTCATGTCCGGCACGGCAAGCGTTTTGCGGCTTTCTTTAAAGCTATACAGCAAGTCCGCAATCTCGCCGAGCGTGGCATGATGCTCAACAGGCACACGGCAGAATTCGCCGTCGCGCGTTTCCTCGCCGTTCGCCGCGCGTACAAGCTCTGAGACAACATCATCAATGTAAACAAGCGTCATTTCGTGGCTGCGGTCGTTAACGGTAATCGGCAAATTGTGCGCGATATTATAGCAAAATGTCGCTACGGCGCTGTTGTAATTCGGGCGGCACCATTTGCCGAATACATTCGGGAAACGATACACGAGCACCTTGGCGCCGGTTTCTTTAGAATAGCGGAAGAACAAATCCTCCCCTGCTTTTTTGCTTTCCCCGTAGGGGTTTAAAAGCGCCGCCTGCGTCGAGGACGAAAGCATCACAGGACAGGTGTTGTTGTGTTTTTTTAAGGTGTCGAGCAAACGGGAAGCAAAGCCAAAATTGCCTTGCATAAACTCGGCTTCCTCTTTCGGACGGTTGACACCGGCAAGGTTAAAAACAAAGTCGCAGTCTTGACAAAAGCGGTCTAAATCTGCCGCAGGTGTATCGATGTCGCAGGCGTAAATCGTAATATCAGGCGACAGCACGGTGGTTTTATCCTTGCCGTCGCGAATATTTTCGAGTGTCGCAATCAGGTTCTTGCCAATAAACCCTTTTGCGCCGGTTACCAAAATTTTCATCGTGCCTGCTCCCAGTTTTCAAGCTCTTCGCGGATATAGGCAAGCGAAAGCAGCTTTTCTTTTACCTGTTCCACGGTCATCAGCTCGGTATTATTGGAATTAAACTCTGTCAAGGTGTTTCGTTTTATATCACCGTCTTTGAAATATTTGTCATAATTCAAATCGCGCTTGTCGCAGGGCACGCGGAAGAAATTGCCCATGTCCACAGCGTTCGCGCACTCTTCGTTTGTAAGAAGCGTTTCATACATTTTTTCGCCGTGGCGAATGCCGATGATTTTAATTTCCTCCTCGGGGCAGAACAACTGTTTGACCGCTTCGGCAAGCACTTCGATGGTGCACGCCGGGGCTTTCTGCACCAAAATGTCGCCGCTTTCACCGTGTTCGAAAGCAAACAGCACCAAATCGACCGCTTCTTCCAAGCTCATAACAAAACGCGTCATGGCGGGCTCTGTTATGGTGATGGGGTTACCGGCTTTGATTTGCTCAATCCAAAGCGGCACAACGCTGCCGCGCGAACACAGTACATTGCCATAGCGTGTGCAGCAAATCTTTGTGTGCTCCGGCGAAACGGTGCGGGATTTCGCGACGATGACCTTTTCCATCATCGCCTTAGAGGTACCCATTGCGTTGACCGGGTAAGCGGCCTTATCAGTTGAAAGGCAAATCACGCTCTTAACGCCTGCCTCAATCGCAGCAGTTAGGACATTTTCTGTACCTAAAACATTGGTTTTGACCGCTTCAATCGGGAAGAATTCACAGGACGGCACCTGTTTGAGTGCCGCTGCATGGAAAATATAATCGACACCGTGCATTGCATTTTTCACGCTTTGCAAATCGCGCACATCGCCGATGTAAAATTTGATTTTATCGCTGACTTCGGGCATCTTCGCCTGAAACTCGTGGCGCATATCGTCCTGTTTTTTCTCATCGCGCGAAAAAATGCGGATTTCAGCAATTTCAGTGTCTAAAAAACGGTTCAGCACCGCGTTCCCGAACGAACCCGTCCCGCCGGTAATCAATAAGGTTTTGTTTGTAAACAGACTCATAACTTATCCCTTTCCTGTGCGTGAAATCCGGCGCACCAAGCACCGGTTTACTTCAAAATCTTTTTTTGCAATTTTTTTAGCGGTGAAAGAATAATAGTCTTTTCATAAGCATTCATGCCGAACAGCCACATGGAAAGCACATACACCAAAACCATAACGCCGCAGTTTGCAACGAAGCCGAGCCAGCCGTAGCTGTCAAGGTGTGCAAGCTTCATTAAACCGCCGGCTGCCGCGGTCAATGCCAAACAGGGAATAATTCCCTTGAACATCCCGGAAAAATAGACAGTCAACCGAATTCCAATCTGCCGCTTATACATAATGTTCATAATTATAATGTCACAAACAAATAATGCGATAAATGTACCGATAACGGCACCTTTTAACGGGTTCCAATAAATCAGGACAATGGTTAATACCACATTTAGTGCAGCGGAAATCACCTGCACAATGGCGGGGATCCGGTGCTTCGCCATGGATTGCAAAAGCTGGTAACCGACACCTTCCGAGTAGGAAAAAATCGTAGGAAGCATGAGCAGCACTGCCACAAAATAAGCTTGTTCGTTCGCCTTCCCTGCCCAAAGGCAGACAAAATCTCTGCCAAACAAAGCAAAAACAACCCAAATCACAGAAAGCACCATAAATACGATGCGGCTTATTCGTATCATTTCCGATTCATACCGCTTCGCATCGGCGCCGGCTTCCACAAGCCGGACAAGCCCGGGCATCAGTACGCTCGTAAAATGGGAACCGATAGTTTTAAAATATTGCAGGATCTGCGCGCCCACACCATAGATGCCGATAATAACCGAAGCACCTTTGGCAAAAATGCCGAGCAAAATCTGGTCCGACATCGCGTTGATTTGGCTGGCGACCATTTGCAACAGGATAAAAGAAGAAAAAGAAGCAATCTCTTTCACATAAGAAAATTCTACTTTTTTAAACGACGGTCGCAGTTTTAAAACATACAGCACATATACAACATATATACTGCGCGTCAGAATGGTAATACAGAAATTAACGATCACGATTCCCATACTGCCAAAGCCCATTTTTAAGGCAACGACAGACACAAGAATTTTTAAAATGGTCAAGATTATAACTGTACCCTTTGAAACCGTAAACCGTTCATAAGCAATTACAGTATTGGAAAAAGCAGATGTACCCAAAGAAAATGCCGCGGCACACATTGTGATGCCAAACAGCTTTTCAGCAAGCCGTACTTCTTCAGCAGAAAGCCCTTTCGCGAACACTGTCGGAAACAACGCTAAAATAACCGCGCTGATACCCATTGCCACAACAGCAATCAGCAAATAATAAATCGTTGTAATCCCTAAAAACTTCTTTTGCGCCTGAATATCATTGTCCGCCCGATATTTTGCCACATAGCGAATCACAGAATTTCCGACGCCTAAATCCAAGAGCACAAGATAAGAAGTAATGGAGGTAACCAACTGATATACACCGTATTCCGCCTGCCCGAGGGTGCGGATTAAAAACGGTGTAAACAGCATTGTGGATAAAATCTCCACAATCATCAAAATATTGGAATAAATAACTCCAACTTTTCTGTTCATTGCAGTTTCCTTTCCGGATGATTAAAAGAATTTTGCTGAACTGTAAACATAAACCAGAAGATACACAAAGTTTATGAGGCTTTCCAGCACAACAACAAAAGTCAGCACCATGTGATATGTCTTATTATTCTCACGCAGCTTGCTTAACGCATACAAAAGAACCGGTGAAAACAAAATTTGAATAAAGTTCGGTGTGCGAAGCATCATTTGATAGTTGGAGATAAAGCCCAGCGTCGCCATAATAATAAGCAAACAGAAATATGTGTAATTGGACACGACCGAGCATTCTCTCACCAGCAAAGAAATTCCGTTTTTGACGGCGCGCCGGTTTAACTGATTACACAGCCACAAAGTAAAGGCGCCAATGAGCAAAAACAAAATCAGTCTCGCCAAAGAATTCAGGAACTGCCAAATGCCAAACACATCATAGCTCAAATAGCTAAGACCTTTTCTGCCCGCCAGTTCAAAAATGCCGCTGAGCGTTGGGATTTGAATGAAAATTCTATAGGCTACCCAAACGATTGGCGGGAAAAACAAAAGCCCGATATTGGCAATAGGCCCCTTAATATAACGGACAAAAATCATCAAAAGCCTGATAAAGACGATTAAAAGTATGACATAATGTATAAAGCAAACGGCGACATACACTATAGCGCAAAGCCACCTGTGCTTTTTCTCGACCAAATCCATATACAGGAAATAGGCCATAATCGCATAACACAGATAAATTCGAATGACATCCACCACATAAAAGTAGTTGAAGTTCAGCATAAAAAACAAAAGCGCCACGATGATTTCCGATTTTTTGCTGTTAAAGCGGATGGAAGCTTTGTGAAGCACCGAGAACGAAAAAGCATAGACCAAAAACACAGTGATTGCCGGTAAGAAGCGGTTGTCGCCTAAAAGAGAAACCAAATAGAAATATACAGAAGCCAATGGATTGCTGGAAAAATCATTTTGAACAATCCAATTCCATCCGACGGTGCGGTATAAGTCCATGGTGTTGTAGTAGCGGTACAAATCCATTGCCGGAAGCGGCTGCACATTGAAGGCCAGCCAGCTTAATGCACACACCATGAGAAAGTAATAAAATTTATAATATTTTTTTGGGAACAGCGGAGCCAAAACCGCAAACCCCGCCCACATTGTTAAAATATATATCATATTTTAACCCTTTCAAAATGTTGTTATAGATTTTGCAGCGTTTTAGAATATCTGCAAATATTGGTTTCTTCGTTAAACTTATTTTCCCATGTTTGCAATGCATTTTTACGCAATGTGCATTTTTGAACATAGGATAAATTTTGATAAGTTTGGAGTGTTTTATAAAACTCCTCAAAAGAGAATTCCGGAGAAAGCAAATATCCGTTTTGCCCGTCTTCAACAAGCTCGGAAACGCCGCCGACATCGGTTGCAACCACCGGCACGCCAAACGACATACATTCCATCATCGTGACCGGAATTCCCTCGGACTCTGACACATTCAGTAAAAAATCAAATTCATTTTCTGAAATATAGCGCAAAGCGTCCTCGTTTTCCATAGCGCCCTTAAAAGTATAAGTGATATTCTCTTTTCCTGCAAGGTACTTTTGCGCTTCCATTGTCACTTTTTCTCTTTCGGTTCCGTCGCCGATATGCACCCAGTGCACAGGAATGTCATTTAATTTCCCAAGACACTCTATAATACGAGAGACACGCTTCACCGGAGAAAGGTAAGAAAAGCTCAATATATTCAAGCTTTCTTTTTCAGAAAACGGCGCCTGGCTTTTTTGCGGCTTGACGCCCAAATAAAAAACTTGTGCCGGAATTTCAGAACAGAAGTGCTCCTTAAAGTATTGCATACCCTGTTCACTGATAAAAGCCAAAAGGTCTGTTTTCGCATTGGAAATGACTTTCAAAGGAAAATAATGGCGATTGCTCGCCGTCAGGTAAATATCTGCCCGGTGCAGGCGGGAAACCAACTTGTCCCCCGGCCGCTTAATTTTCGATAAGGCATAAACAGAATAATCGTTCCAATATGTGTAAAGAATGACCGACTCAGGCAGTTTTGCGCGGATAGGCTCCAAAAACTGTGTAAAATGGAACACACGCATACAGTAGCGCATTAACTTTTTGAGCTTAAACCCGCGAAAATTGCCGTGACGGCACAGTTCCCAAAGCTCGCGGTAAAAATCCTTGGAGCCAAGTGTTTTTAAAAACAATCTGCCGACGGAATAACCCGCTTTCGCATCATATCGCACTACAGACACATTTTCTGGAAGCCGTGTGGTCTGTTCCTCTTTCACATTCCTTGCTACAATACAAATCCGAAAGTCACGGCTGAGTATTCTTATTTCCGGGCGGATAAAGCTCGCCTCGGCAATCCCAAACGGGAACGAATTGGTCACCAGTAAAATCGTTTTCATTTTTCCCTCAGTATTCATATATGGTATGTTAATAATACAGCCTTATCGGGCGGTTTTTCCATGAGGCATTTTGCTGCTATTTATTCTCGCATAGAGTTAGAGTTTCAAACAGCCGTATATATTGCTGCATATTCTTATCCAAGTCGAAATTTTGCAAGGCAAAATCCCGACACGGCTTCACATATGCATCTTTCCCGTTTCCGAGAATGTTGCCGATTTGTTCTATAAGCGCATCCACATCGCCGATTGACACCACGGCGCCGCATTCCTTCCCGACAAGTTCGGGGTTCGCGGTCGAGTTAAAACACACCACCGGCGTTCCGCAGGAAAGCGCTTCCGCCGAGACTTTCCCGAATGTTTCTTCCAGAGACGGCTGAAAAAACACATCCGCCATGGAATAATAGGAAACCAGTTCTTCTATATTATGTGTTTGCGGAATGTGGAGGACATTGCTATTCAAAACAACGCCTTCCGGGACGCACCCGACAAGAAGCAACCGCTGTTCATCAGTAAGTCGGTCGGCAAGCTGCAAAACAGTATCAAGCCCTTTGTCTTTTGTCCAGCCGCTCGCCACACACAAAATCACCTTTTTATCCTGCAAATTCAGCTTTTGCCGAAGCGCTGTTGTTTCATGCGGCGCAAAAGTTTTGGTATCGACCCAGTTGTAGATTCTCTCAATCACTTTAGCATTTTGAAATACCGGTGCTTTTTTGGCTTCATTTGTCAACCAGTCGGATACACCGACAACACCAAGCCGAGGAATTGCACTGAACAACGCTTTTTTATCCGCCAGCATTTCTGCTGTTTTGTCAAAAAACCAGCTTGTATTATATTTTTTTAGTGCCGGACAATTTCCGCAGCTTTCACGCCATTTGTAACACCCCGCTACGGTATAGTGGCAACATTTTCCGGTGTAAAACCAGCAGTCGTGCAAAACGGCAACCGTTGCAATATTCTTTTGTGCCAAATACTGCAAAAGCATAGGTAAATGGATGTAATTTGCGTGCAGATTACGGAGAACAACAATATCCGGCGCAAACCGGTCTGTAAAGTCCAACAGCTTTCGGGTGGCGCGCATGGAAAAATAGCCCTGTTTGCCGGAAATACGGGAGAAAAGCCCGTGCAGCTTTGCGTCGGCTTTAGAACCGATTTGATATTCCCAGTTAGAGTTTTCTTGCGGTCCTACAGAATAGGCTACCACGCAAGAGTGACCCGCATTTCGTAAAAAAGCCGCCATTTCAGATGTGGTTCTGCCTGTGCTTGCAATTTTATTGACCGCGTTAATCTGCAAAATCTTCAAGCCTTTTCTCCCCTTGCAATTGTTTCCAAATCCGTTTGCAGCATTTGGTGCATCTTGTCCTTATCGTGGTATTTCTTACCGCAAGCATAGGCTTTTTGTGACAAGTCTTTGAGCTTGTCGGGGTTGTCCAAAACAGACAGGAGCGCCTGTTTCACTTCCTCCACCGTTTCACCCGTCAGCGCACAGTCATTGCGAATCAAGTGGTCGATGGAAGCCACATCGCGCGGGCCAACCGCCAAAATCGGGCGCGCCGCTTTAAAATAGTCAACCAGTTTTGTAGAAAAAGATTGACGGACCGCCAGCTTATTTTTCAAATCCAAGGCTTCCACATGCACAAGAATATCGGCGTCAGACTGAAGCTGCGGCACTTCGCTTGCGGGAACACTGCCCATGATGAAAGAAGAGTCGCCTTTCTTGAGCGCCTTTTCCATTTTCGCGGTCAGCGGCGTGGCGGTGTAAATCCGCAGTTGGGCGCGCACGCCGTTTTGGTTGATTTGCTCCAAAGCCTCTGCAATCATGGCAAGGCTTTTCCAGCGGTTTGTGCCAATGTTGCCGGTAAATACCAGCTGCAACGGGAAATTGTATTGGGTTTTCACGGGTGGTTCGCCGGAAAAGTCGGCGGATTTCGTTAAAATTTTACACGGAACTCCAAATGCTTTTTCATAGTCCTGCTTTTGAATATCGGAGATGACATACAACAGTTCACATTGCCGAATCACTTTTTTCACTTTTTTTCGCTTGTGCAGCCTGTCTAACCAATACAGCGGCGACAGGTTAAACTGTCGTAGGGTATAGCAATCGTCAGAAATATAACCGACCATCGGAACACCGGTATAGGCTTTGAGATATTGCGCTATCTGCAACAGATAGTTGGAATAATACACCGGTTGAAAAATCAAATCAGGCTTAAAATCATCGATAAATGCCTGCAACTGTGGCGAACGCCACCGTCCGACAAGCCAAATTAAATCGCGCAACCAGAAAAATATTTTCCATCTTTTCTTGCGTGCCGTATCGAATGTGGCTTGCTCATGTGCGTTAAGTTGCATACCGGCCTCGTCAACCAAAACCCGTTTTCCGGAAGGATGGGACCTGGACTTTAAATTGCGTAGCAAAGATTTTTCTGTAATTTGAAAGTATTCGGAAGCTACGGTATTGTTGGGGGTTCCGTATCGGCAATAAATATTTGCAATTTGCAGCCCTTGTATGCCGGAAAAAATATTGGAAAAAGAACTGCCGAAGCTATTTTGGTCATCCCAAGCCGTATTTGACAAAACTAAAATCCGCATACTTCTCCCTTCATCTTCGGACCATTTCCAGCAAAGCAATCATCGCTTTGTTCCAGCCGTGCCGCATCAAAAAATAAACTATGGCAAATGCAGCGCGAACGGTACGCCGCTCAAAATTCGGCACCTTATGCTTTTGGTGCACTGCTTTTTTTACACGCGTGTCATCGAGCAAATCGAAAATGTATTTCTGCTTCTGTGCTTTATCCATCGGATTTTTAGAAGACATAATCGAAAAGAAAAACACAACCATGTTCCGGCACAAAAGCGCATTTGTTTTTTGGTCGGCGACGGCAGGGTCCACCCCCGCTTTTTTTGTAAATTCCCGCGCACACATATCAATATAGAAAAACGATTTTTCAAGTCCGGGCGTAAACGAACTGGATATGCTCCCTGTCCGTTTCAAGTTCAAAAGCGTTGCGTGCGGATAGAAAGCAATTCGATTGGCACTGCCATATAACTGCAAATTAAAGACAATGTCCTCCGAAATATAGCCTTCCGGGAACCGTGCGCCGGTTCTTTTCAGCAAATCATAGCTGTAAAGAACAGAAGTGGCGCGCCAAGCCCTTGCGTTTTCAATCACAACATCTAAAGCAAACTGTATCGGGTCTTCGATTTGATACTGCTTTGAAAACAAAAATGCGGTTTGGGTTTTTCCGCTTTCTTCAAAGACTTTTTCATAACGGTCCGGCATAACAATTTCGGCTTTTGTTCGCAAGGCTTCCGCCGCCAAGCCAGCAACAGCCCCCGTGGCAAGCCGGTCGTCCGAATCTAAAAACAGAACATATTTTGTGTCTTCGGGAATGTACTCCAGTCCTGCGTTTCGCGCGGAAGAAAGCCCACCGTTGGTTTTGTGAATCACGCGGACATTTGCATATTGCTCAGCCAAAGCATCGCAAAGTTTCGGCGAACCGTCAGGCGAACCGTCGTCCACAAGCAGAATTTGCAAGTCGGCGTAATCCTGCGCAACAACCGACTCCACGCAGGCTTGTAAATATTTTTCAGTCTTATAAACCGGAATAATGACAAAGACTTTCGGCATTATTCCCTGTGCTGTGCTATCCATTCCGTTCCCTCTCTGCAAAATGTTTTTAAAGTGCATAATTACAAATTGGCTTTGTACCAATCAATCGCAAGCGCGATGCCGTCTTCAAAGCTGTAATCCGGGTCATAGCCAAGCAGCTTTTTCGCCTTGGAAATATCCGCGTTGGAGTGCTTGATGTCCCCTTTGCGGTCGGGGCCGAAGTTCGGTTCGATATTGACGCCGAGCGCTTTGGTAAGGCCGTAGTAAATGTCAATCAAAAATTCCCGGCCGCCGTAAGCGATATTGAACGCCTCGCCCGCCGCTTCGTGCGGCGCAAGGCAAGCCTTTAAGTTCGCTTCAATGACATTGTCGATATAAGTGAAGTCGCGGCTTTGTTTCCCGTCGCCGTTAATGGTCGGGGTTTCGCCGTGCATCAGCTGTTTTAAAAATTTCGGAATGACCGCGGCATAAGCGCCGTCCGGGTCCTGCCGACGGCCGAACACGTTAAAATAGCGCATACCGTAGGTGTCGAGCCCGTAAAACTTGGTGTAAAGTTTTGCCCATTCCTCATCACAGCGCTTGGTCAGCGCATAAGGGGAAAGCAAATTGCCCTCGCGGCCCTCCGTTTTCGGCAGGTTCGGTTCGTCGCCGTAAACGGACGAGCTTGACGCGTAAACAAATTTTTTCACACCGTTTTGCCGTGCGGCTTCGAGCATATTCAACGTGCCTTCGATATTGTTTTTATTATAAAACAACGGCATTTCCAAAGAACGCGGCACGCTCCCCCACGCCGCCTGATGGAGAACATAATCTACGCCCTCACAGGCTTTCACACAAACTTCCAAGTCTTTAATATCGCCTTTAATAAAGGTGTAATTCGGATTGTCTAAAAACAAATCAATATTTTCCTGTTTCCCTGTGGAAAGGTCGTCAAGGGCTTTTACTTTACACCCTTTGTTGAGAAGTGCCTCACAAAGATTGGAGCCGATAAAGCCCGCGGCGCCGGTCACTAAAAACGTTGTATTTTTAGGAAATTGAATTTCTTGATAGCCCATTCTGATACCCTCTGTTATTCTAAATTTATGTCGCACGACGTTTGTCGGGTTGAGACCGAACCAAACCATCGCGCAAAACTGCATTTCCCTATCGGGAATTATGCATTCAGTTTTCTTTCATAGATTGCACGGTTGCCGATCCCGTTTTCCAAGTGCGCGGGAATCTGATAATATTTATAGCCCGGCTTCGTGTTGCCTTCAATCAAAACAGGACCGGTCGTTGAAATTGCCACGTCCCAGCCGATATAGCCGACGGACGGCACGCGCTCGCTTGCGCGCCGAAGCAAATCCAGCGTCTCTTTCCAAAACGGCAACTGCACGCCCAAAATCCGCGCCCCGGTCACGGGGTGATTTTCATAAAGCTCACTGCCGAAAGTTGCGGCCGGCTTGTTCAAAATTCCGGTTTCAAAATCAACAGGCGCCACAATGGAAGGCTGGCTGCCGTTCGCAATTTCCGAACCGAGACTGAAAGTAACGCCGCCGGTTAAAAAGTCAGTGGTTTTTCCATCATAAACCGTAATAACACGCAGACAATTCACCGCGTTCGGATAGATCGCCGACAACACCGGGTGTTGCTGAATCCATTCCTCCAGCATATAGCCGGTTGCGTGTTCTTTTTTGATTTCTTCATATACCTGTTGTAAGTCGCGGTCTTCTATATGGTACACAAAAATATCCGCACCCTGCGAGCCGTCGACAGGCTTGCAGATAAACTTTTCCTGCCCCCGGCAGAAAGTTTGAAAATCCTCGAACGTCATTTTGGAAACATCCAAATACGCTCTGCCGAACATATCTCGGAACACCTCGGCGAATCGGAGCTTATCTTCAAAAATGTCGATATCTTTCGGGTCATTGAATTTTTGAATCATCTTACAGCTTAAGCCGTAAGTGACATAGGTCGCACGCTGCGCCGCGTTCAAATTGTAAAATTCAAACTTTAAATAATTGCTCGGACTCGCTTTATATTTGAGCAAACAATATAAAATATCCAGTTCGGTTTTCAGTCGAGACCCGTGGTTCTTTTTAACGATTTCTGTCGCGTCGCTCCGCGTTTGTGTCCAAACATTATGCAATTTATGAAGTACGCTCATAAAAGTCCTCTCCTTAAAACGGTAATCCAGAAGCAGCACAGAAAATACTGCTTCTTAAAATCAGCCCTCTTTACCGCTATTTTACGTTAACAACAGAAATACCGCAATCGGAATCTCACGCAATTTTTTTACGGCTCTTTTGAGAAGCGCCCGGTAAAAATGCACGCCGATAAAGGCTGTTCTGTATTTTTGCACAGAATGTATTTTCTTTATTTTAAAAACATTCTGTACCGATAGTAAACGGTTTCCAAAAGCAACCGTTTTTTGTTCAGATAGTCATTGTGCACGTTAAAAGCAATCTCCTGCATTTTGGGTTCATTTATGACAGTGACTGCCTGATTTACGCCGTCAGCTCTTCGGAACGCGTGCGGATACCATAAAAACATATCCATAATTTTTCGATTGTTCAACGGCATGGTAACTTCAAAATTAAAAATATCCTGTCCGTTTGTTACAATCGTCCCCCAGGAACCGAAACGGTATTCCCAATAAAACAGATCCGAATTTTCATAATTATACATCGGATAAGTAAAAGAGGATTTCTCAAGAAACTCGGCATAGGCTTTATCGCTTTGCCGCAAAAGCAGCGGCGCGCCGAAATACCGCGTTTGGAAAATACTGAAATGCCTCGGGACGAGCTTATCGGGCAACTGAAAGCCATATCTTCTTTCCCAAAACGCTCTGCCGATTTCCGAAGCCCAGGATTTTAATTCCACATCAAAATCATTTAATGTACTCAAGAAAATATATTTACGAACTTCATTATCTTTCAACGGGCTGATTCCGGCACTGTTGTGCAAAACAATTTGCCGGTAAAGGTCAAAATCCGGATAAGCCTCGTTTTCTTCGGCAATCGGATAAATCTTATGCTCTAACCCCAGCGCTTGGCAAATATTATGTGCCGCCTGCGCGTCGCTTTTTTCCTGTGGCTTACTGAAAAAGCTGTAATATTGAAATTTATCATAATTGCCGTTTGCGCTCGCAAGCGTTGTACGGCTGTCCACCCCGCCGGAAAGTGAGATTGCAGGACGTTTCCATTTTTCGGCACACAACGCTGTGTTGTTTTTAATCAGCTTTGCAATTTTCTCGGCTATCTCCCGGTCGTCTTGCGAGACTTCGGGGTGCGGCGCAGCCGGGTAAAATCTTTTGACGGAAAACAGGGCGTTGCAAAGGCGCAGATAAAGGTTCGGCCCCAAACGCGAAAAACCTTCGTAAATCGTCAAATCCCCCGGAAGATATTTGCTGCCGTGTGTAAAGGAACGGCTTTGCAGCAGCTTTTGCGCAAAGGCGTTCTTTTTCGGGGCATCAATATCGCCGATGACAGCGCAATGCGAAGTGATATAAATATTTTCCCCGCAAGCGCCGTAATAGCAGGATTTCATACCGGAGCAGTCTTGAACAAACAAATTTTCCTGCCCGGAAAAAACCGCAATTAAATGTATGCCGGTAAGCGAACTGACCGCATCCAGGAAAGTTTCTTTGCCGCTTAAATAAGCATTTGCGCAATTCTCCAAAATGACATTTTCATCCGACACCATAGCAAACGGGTCATACGCATGACCGACAAGCACCAGCGTCAGACCGTCACGGCGGAAAATGTATTTGTGCTGTTCGTTATGCAAATACAAATAAAATTCAGAATTGACCTGTTCTCGGTTCCAATGGTTGTAAAACGGATACCCCGACAAATCAATATCCGGACGATTTGAAAAAAGATAGCCTCTTCTGAAAAGCAAATGCTGCAAATCTTCTCTTTGGTTCAGCTCGCTTTTCAGGCGTGTTGTATCAGTCATATTTTACAGTCTCCAATATTGATAGCCCGCCGCCTCATATTGTTTGCGGTCGAGAAGCCCTTTAATATCGACCAGCACTTTCTTGCTGTTGTCGACAGCTTTGAACATTTTGTCAAAGTCCGCCTGTGTAAGACCTTTGAATGCTTCGTGCGCCACGGCGAGAATCACGGCGTCGCAGTCTTTGATCGAATCCATGTCGACAAACTCCACGCCGTAAAGCCGCTTCGCTTCGGCGCGGTCGGCAGTCGGGTCGGTAATCACCGGCGTAATGCCGTATTCCCCGAGTTCTTTGACAATATCGATAATCTTCGTGTTGCGGGTATCGGGGCAGTTCTCTTTAAAGGTGAAGCCCAAAATCGCAACACGCGCGTTTTTAATCGACACGTCGGCTTTAATCAAATGCTTCACGGTGTTTTCCGCGACATATTTGCCCATATCGTCGTTAATGCGGCGGCCGGAAAGGATAATCTGGCTGTGATAACCGAGTTCCTCCGCCTTATAGGTAAGGTAATAGGGGTCAACGCCGATGCAGTGCCCGCCGACAAGCCCCGGATAGAATTTCAGGAAATTCCATTTTGTGCCCGCGGCTTTCAAGACGGACTGGGTGTCAATCCCCATTTTGTTGAAGATGATTGAAAGCTCATTCATAAAGGCGATGTTGATGTCGCGCTGGCTGTTTTCAATGACTTTCGCCGCTTCGGCAACCTTGATGCTTTCCGCGCGGTGCACGCCGGCTTCAACGACCAGTTCATAGACCTTCGCCACGGTGTCCAAAGTTTCCTCATCCATACCGCTGACAATCTTGGTAATGGTTTCTAAGCGGTGCACCTTATCGCCGGGGTTGATGCGTTCGGGCGAATAGCCGATTTTGAAATCCACGCCGCATTTAAGCCCTGACTCTTTTTCGAGAATCGGCACGCAGATGTCCTCCGTCACGCCGGGATAAACCGTGCTTTCATAGACGACGACCGAGCCTTTCGTGAGGTTGCGGCCGACGGTGTGAGATGCGCCCTCGACCGGCGTTAAGTCCGGCGTGTGGTCGTCGTTTACAGGCGTGGGCACAGCGACAATATGAAATTTCGCTTCGCGCAGCTTCGTTTCATCGGCGGTAAATTCGACGGTGCAATTTTGAATCGCCTCGTTGCCGACTTCATTGGTCGGGTCAACGCCGTTTTTATATAATTCAATTTTTGCGGCATTTAAGTCATAGCCGATAACCTTGACTTTCTTAGAAAAGGCAACTGCAATCGGCATACCGACATAGCCGAGGCCCACCAGCGAGATTTTTTCTTCCCCGTTTACGATTTTCTCATACAGATTCATCATTTTCATTCCCCTTGATTTTCAAATATCTGCACATGTCCGCATTGACCTTGCGGACATCAAATTTTTGCCTGCAATATTCGGCGCTTGCCTGCCCCATTTTTTCAATTAGATCCGGATTTTCCACAAACGCGCACATTTTCTCGGCGACCGCCTCGGCGTTTTGCACCGGCACCAAAAAACCGGTTTTGCCGTCAATCACCGTTTCCCGACAACCGGGCGCATCAGTCGTAATCACCGCGCGACCCATGGACATGGCCTCAAGCACTGTGCGCGGCGTTCCCTCACGGTAAGACGGCAGAACATAGACAGAGCACTGCTTGTAATAATCCGCCACGGTATCGGTTTCGCCGAAATGCTCAATCGTGCCGTCGTCAATAAAGGGCTTCAAATCCGCTTCAGAAAGCGAATCCTGAATATTCTCACACGCGCCCAAAAGCATACACCGCACCTCAGGGTGTTTCTGTTTTACCAAGCGGCAAGCGGCAAGGTATTCGCGAATACCTTTGGAATACATCACCCTTGACAGCATAAAAAAGCTTGTTCTTTCCGGCAACGGCGCAACGGCAAATTTTTCGGTGTTGACGCCGGAACCGTTGACTACCACGCATTTTTCATCTTTTACCAAATGTAAGTCGACAAACTGCTTGCGGTCATCTTTGTTTTGGAAAATTGCAACATCTGCACAGTGAAACGCTTTTTTATAAAGCACAGACATAATTGTGCGAATGATCTTCGCTTTTGTAGTCTTCGCGGTAAACGCATACCCCGCGCCGGTCACCATAGCGGCGATATGCGGCACGCCGGCTTTTTTGGCGGCGATAGAGCCGTAAATGACGGGCTTGCTGGTGTAGCCGAGCACAACATCGGGCTTTTCCTGTAAAAACAAATCACAAAGCGCCTTTTGATAGTGCAAATCCGAAACCGGATTGACACCGTTCTTTTCCATCGGAATTTCCACGAACCGCGCGCCGAGCGCTTCAATTTTTTCTACATTGTCCCGATTCGGACCTGTGACAATCACCTCATAGCCACAGGCGATAATTTCCCGTATCAAATCCCCGCGGAAATTATAGGCAGTTCGGTTCTTCGGGGAAATCAAAATAAATTTCATTGGTCGGTTTCCCCCTTTAAAAATGTGTTTAAATTTTGATAAATGACAGAAAACAGCCTGTCTTTATTGTTTTGAGAAACAAAAGAATTATGCGGCGTGACAAGCACATTCGGCATATTCCAAAGCGGGCTGTCGGGCGAGAGCGGTTCTTCTTCAAACACATCTAAAACCGCGCCGCCCAAAATTCCGTTTTGCAAAGCCGCAAGCAGTGCCTCCGTATCCACCACGCCGCCGCGCGCGATATTCACAAGCACCGCGCCGTGCTTAAAGCCCTCTAAGATTTTTTCAGAAATCAAGTGTTTGGTCTCTTCCGTCAGCGGCACAGTTAAAATCACAACATCGGCGTCCCGAACAGCCTGTTTGATTTGTGAAACCGGAAAATACCGGTCAAAACAGTCTTTTTTCGGGTCCACAAGATCGACACCCGTAACTTGCACATGCAAAGCGTGAAAGCAATCGGCGCACGCCTGTCCGACACTGCCGCAGCCGACAACGCAGACGCGCCCGCCGGAAAGTTCCAAAAGGCCGCGATGCTTTTCCCAAACATGGGCTTTTTGGTTATTATAAAAAAAGTTCGCCTGCTTATAAAGGGACAAAACGCCCCAAAGCGCGAACTCAGCCATGGGTATACTATACACTCCGCGTGCATTATAAAGCGCAATCCCCTTTTCCCGAATTTTCGCAACCGGTACACGGTCAAGCCCGGCGCTTGTCAGCTGCACACAGCGAAGGCGGGGAAACAGAGATAATTCATGATATAAAAACAGGTTGTTGCAGACAGTAAACTCCGCGTCTGTGGCACCTTCCGGCAGGTCGCCGCGCTCATCCGGCATCATAATGCATTCAAGCCCCAGCCCGCGAAGCTTCGCAAGCTGAGGTTCTGTGTAAGGATATGCACCTGTCAAAAGGATTTTCATGAAGAAACATCGCCTTTGTTACATTTCTTTTTGGCAAGAGACGCGCGGTTCACTCGGCTTTTGTACGCCGCATTTTTTTGAAAAGAAGCTGGATTCCCTCTAAAAGTTTTTGGGTGCCGAAGTGCAAAACGGCGGCGCCCGCCACAATGACTGAAGTCAGCACAAGCCAGTTCAACGGGAACGGCAAAAGCTTTGCAAAAAACGGGATAATGCCAATCTGCACCAAATAAATTTCCAGCGTGATTTCCGCGATAAAATCCAAAAACCGTTTTATCCAGCGCGGCAGCGCTTCCAGCTTTGCGTCGATGCCGGCGAAGCAACGGACAAGAAAATATAATAGCAAAAACAGCATATATTGATTGATAATCTGAAAAGCACTGATCGCTTCGATTTTTACAAACAGCATTTTGCTTGCAAAATAACCACAAAAGAAGAAAGCCAACAGCACCCAATTTATGACCTTATTGCGGTTCCGGAATCGATCAAGATGCAGTCGAAAATATGCGCCCAGTAACATGGAAGCCCCATAAAGGAACAGAATAAATGCTGCGCCTGCCGCATCGATATGATAATAGGTTTTGTCAAACAAGAAAAGATAGAAAAGCAAATGCACGACCGCAACCGCCGCCAAAATCCAACCCAACCGCTTTTGGGCAGCTTTCCATCGCATTAAAATATAAAACGGAATATATAAAATAAGAATATCGGCCAAAAAACGGAACCGCGTCGGATAGATGAAGAGTTCAAGCCACGACTTGCCGCCGGCGTCACATATGGAAAGCAAAAGATACAGCGCGGTTATCATCCAAACCTGCGGGTAGATACGCACGATCCGTTTCCCGTACCAACGCGGAAAGCTCTGTTTCGGATTGCAAAGGCAAAAGCCGGAGACCGCAAAAAATATCACATTTCCTAAAAGGCCACCGTTGGCAAGCAAATCTATCGGATACACGCCGGTATAATGTGAGTTTGTAATCAGCATCGCTGCAAGCGCCCGTAGAATTGTTGCAAAATAAATCATTTTTACCCCCTGTGCTTTCCTGTAATTGCCGCAACAATTATCTGTACTTGTGCATGATTGTCGTTCTGCTCCTGCTTTGTCATAGCGGCACATTTTGCCTCGCATGCGCGTATATCGGCAACGCCGGTTTTAAAATCTTCCGCAAGACGACTGCGGTCATGGATTTTAGACATATCACAAAACGCGCGTGAAAGAATGACTTGGCTCGAACCGAGCCTGTAATGCTCCGCCAAAATCCGTTCTGCAGGAAGTGCAACATTGCTGCCCGGTCTGCCGACGCCGCCGAAGCCGTAGGGAATTCCCTTTTCGGCAAACTTGCGGCAAAGTGTCTCTACGGTACCGTTTGCCAGCAATTCAAACATAAAGTTCAAATGATAGCCGAGGTGCAGGTCGTTAATACCGACATGCACTTCATCAATCCCGGGAACGGCCAGAATCTCGTCAATCTGCTCGACGGCTTCCGGTGTTTCAAAAAGCAGGCAGGTTTTCACCTGTCCTGCACAAATCGCAACAAAGTCAGAAACTTCTTTTACGGTTTTAAAATACGGCAACATGACGATATCTGCGCCGTTTTCGATAACCTTCTCAATTTCCGCCCGCGAACCTTCATACATGCTGTTCACGCGGACAAGCAACTGTGACGAAGTTAAAACGGTTTTTAAACGGCGGACATCTTCTATGCTGTGGTGTGAAATCACGGTATCTAAGTGCCCCTGCCGTTCTTCTTTTCCGCGCAGTTCCAAGTCCAGAAAAATGCGGTCGACCCCTGCCGCCTGCGCCAGTTCGGCGACTTCGGCGTCATTGGTCAGATACATCAGTTTCAGCGGCATTATTTCTTCACACTTTCAACAGTTTCTTTTTTCACGGGCTGCACAGTCGCGGCCGTATTTTCATTATCGGCGTTCGTAAACACTTTGAACACGGTCACAAACAAAATTTTAATGTCGAGCCACAAAGACATATGGTCCACATACCAGACATTCAGTTCAATTCTGCGGTTCCACTCAACCTCTTTGCGGCCGTTTATTTGCGCCCAGCCGGTAATGCCGGGTCGCACTTCAAACATCCGCTTTTGCGCGTCGGAATACTCGCCCAAAGGCCATGGGTGGTAAGTGAGCGGCGGACGAGGACCTATAAAGCTCATTTCACCTTTTAAAATATTCACAAGCTGCGGCAATTCGTCGATACTGGTTGCGCGAAGAATCCGCCCGATTTTCGTGACGCGCGCGTCTCCCTTTCCGGAATAAACGCCGCTGCCGGTCTGCTCAGCACCAACGCACATGGAGCGGAATTTATAGATTTGAAATTCTTTGCCGTCTTTGCCAAGTCGCGTTTGCCGGAAAATAGCCGGACCTTCGGAAGTGCACCGAACCAGCAAAGCGACAATTCCCATCAGCGGCCACAGCAAGAACAATGCACAAGCCGAAGCCAAAACATCTAATAATCGCTTGAATTTACGATACAACAAACTCTCTCCTTCAAAATATCAGCCCACGCGTATACATTAAAAGTATACTTTTTTTAGGGTGAAAAGTCAATAGTCGGCTCAACATTACAACAGCCGATATACCCGTAACATTTTGGCAATTTTCTGTCTTTTTCCAAAAGCAAGGCGGAGAAGCAAAACGCTTCTCCGCCAAGGCAAAATCTTATTCTGTTTTAAGCTGTTTAACAAGCTGGTTGCCGTAAACGGCGACACCGGTGATTAAAACACCTTGAATGGCCGCATCCACCGAAAAGCCTATTATTCCGAATGCGCCTAAAACACCGAACACCAGCAAAATCAGCGGTATGTACTTGTCCGGAATTTTTTCAATGCCTTTTATCAGCGCGCCGAGAATATTAAGCATGGGAATCAAGACAAGGCCTTTTTCCAAAATGTAAGTCAAAGCTTCCAATTCTTCACCCCCTGCCCCCGAGCATCAGCCAAAGCGCCGCGCCGACGCCGGTGCCGATTGCCGTGAGCATGGCGACAACCAGCTTATCCCAGAACTTCGACGGGCGCTCTTTGACCGATTGAATGCTTTCTTTCAGTTCACCGAGCGTCACCAGCATGCTGTCAAGCTTGATGTGCATTTCCGCACTTGCGACAGCAAAGCTGTTGACCTTGGAATACAGTATTTTCACATCTTCTTCAAGTTTTGTAATTCTATGCTCAAACAAATCCTTTTCCGGCACAAAATCACTTCAAATCCGTTTTGTTGACATAGCCTGTAACATTTTCTGCGATAGGCTTTTTACCAACACGCTCCGGAGAAGAAGTAATGCGGTAACGCCCCGAGATTTCCTTGCCGTCATAGATATAAAACGAACCGGTCTTATATGCCGCCGGCGTTTTCGCCGTCGCAGACACATAAAGCGGCGTGTTTTGCAAAGAAACCAGTGTTTTGGGCGGGAACGGATTGCTGCTTCCCGTTTCAGAACCGCCGGTCTTTTTAAAACCGTTTAAGCCGTTTGCTTTCATAATTGCCGGATAATCCTTGTAGGCGTAATCGAGGTCAACCCGACCGTTCACGCCGTCGACAGAACCGGTAGACGAATACTGCCAAATGCCGTAGCTGCCTTCGTAGGTGTTTTTCGCCGCCCACTGCGCGACCCAGACATCATATCGTTTTTTGCAGTCGTCATCTACAAAGTTGTCAAGGAAAAACTTGTTGGCGTAAATGCAGACATAATACCCTGCCGCCTCGACCGTTTCGCAAAACGCACGGACGATATCGGAAACCGCAGCTTTGCCGAGATCAGCCTGCGCTTTTTCCTCAATATCATAGGCGACCGGGTAAGAAAACTGTTTACCCGCAAGCCAGCTTAAAAAGACGCGAGCTTCTTCTTTAGCGTCAGCTGCACTTTTGGCGTAGCTGTAATGATAAGCACCAACCGGCACGCCTGCCGCCGCGGCATTCTTATAATTTTCTTCAAAGCACTCGTCTTTTTGAGAGGGGAATCTGCCGAACCCGGCGCGAATCATAGCGAACTGCACACCGGCTTTTTTCGCCTTTTGCCAATCAATTTTACCCTGATATTTGCTGACATCAATACCGTTTTGCATACTTTGCATCCTTTCTGTTAGATTTAGAAACCCCCAACATGTTTGTGCGTATAAAGGGTTTCCTTTTTCATTATATTGTCCTATCTTCCAAATTGCCAAAGCGTGGGTTATACATACATATCGGTGCCTGTCACCAGAATTTTGCTGCCCGGCAGAAGCGGAATCCGCACCAAGCCTCGTTCTTCATTCATAGACAACCACAGATCGGAAAAACCGGATTTTACACGATCGCAAATTGTGACAAAACTGCTGTTTGGCATTGTTCCCTGGGTTGCTGTTCCATAGATCGAAAGCGCCGCGGTGAAAAGCTCAGAGGCGCTTGCCATCACAAAAACATCCAGCGTTCCGGACGAAGCCTGGTTATCTAAATAGGTCAGAAATCGACGGCCGCCATCGGTACTTATGCGCAAATTGCTGGACGCAGCCTCTGAATCATAAACCAAATGTGCGTATACTTTGATTTCATCTAACAGAAAGCTGTTATTCTGGAGATCTTTGGAAAAAACGACATCCGGTACAGATTCCCCCTCGCCGACTTCCAAACGCGCCAGCACGCGTTCGCGTTTCAAGTTGACATAATCAAAAATGCCGGAAGACGCAACCGGATTTTGTGAAGTTTCGGTGACAGAAGTGTCTACCGTAACGCCCGGGTCGCCTTTGTCACCCTTATCGCCTTTTTCACCCTGTTCTCCGCGGTCGCCTTTTTCGCCTTTAAATGTGCCGTTTTGAATCGCTTCCAAAAGCGCATTAACCGAAAAGGCGTAATCGGCGTTCAGTTTCTTTTCGGTATTTTCAAACACTGAAAAATATAAATTCACGCTTTTGCTTTTGATAAGCTGTTCGGTCTTGCCCGCTTCGTTTACCGAAACAATATTCAAACAGCAAAGCGCCGTCATTTGCGAAGTAATGTCGGCAGGAATAGAAAATTCTATCGCGTTTTCTTCGTCCGGCGTGAGATAGTCGGTACGGCGGACACCGTTCACGGTGACAAACTCCAAATAATAGCGATATTCCGGCGCGATATAGACCGGGTCAAGTAAGAATCGCAGCGCTGTGGCGTTATGCTCATACATCACGCCGCCCTGTGCTTCCTCGGGCGCTTCGGGAAGCCCTTCCGGCACCTGAATTTCTACAATGTTTTGTTTCATGCTCTCCCTCCGTAAAATTTCAAAGTCTCCTGAAAGGATTTCGGCGGATGCAAAAGGCTAAAATCCAACAGGAACGGATAGCGAAGACTTGCTTGCAGCTTTCGTTTTGCCGCTTCGGACAGCGTATAGACCCGCTGGCGCGAAAGCTTACAGAGCCGCGCGGTTTCCGAGACGCTGTTGTTCCCAATGAGCAAAAGCTCCGCAACGCGGCGTTCGTCTTGGGAAAGCTCTGTCTCCAGCGCGTACCGCACAAGCCGTCGCATGGTTTCGCTTTTTTGCGTAACCAAGAACTTCGGAATCACGCCTTGTTCCAATTCGGCAGCAGACAGCGGCTCGAACCGTTCGGAAAGATAAAAGTATTCATCTTCCGTTAGCGGAATCGGCGCTTGCTGCACAGTTGTAATCATAGATCTCCTCCTTTTTTGCCCGTAAACAAGAACAACACCCAAATGCGAAAACGCATTTGAGTGCTGTTGATTTACGAACATTTGTTCGCTTTGCATATTCTATTATTAGGGAAAAAACGGATTTTGTCAAGAGGGATTATTCGGATTTTTCCGTTGCTTTAGGTTCGGCTGTATGAAACACGAAAGCGTCGTTTTCCGGCTCGCAGACATAATGCCCGCCGGCTGCGACATCGCCGCGCAGCATGGCTTCGGAGAGTGCGTCCTCGATTTTGCTTTGAATGGCGCGTTTCAAGGGACGCGCACCGTAAACTTCGTCGAAGCCTGCATCTGCAATCTTTTCGACGGTTTCGTCCGTAAAATCGACGGTGATATCCATAGAGGCGATGCGCTTTTTCAGGTTCTCCAAAAGGCGTTTGGCGATTTCCTGAATCTGCGGTTTTGTCAGCCGTTTAAAGACGATGATGTCATCCACACGGTTTAGGAACTCCGGACGGAACATCGAGCGCAGCTCGCCCATGACCGCTTCTTTGATTTTTTCGTCGTTCTTTTCCTGCTCCTCGGCAGAATCCGTAAAGCCGAACGCCGCCTGTTTTGCGGTAATCAGTTTCGCGCCGACATTGGAGGTCATAATGATTACGCAGTTTTTGAAGTCCACACGCCGGCCTTGGGAATCGGTCAAAATGCCGTCGTCCAAAATTTGCAAAAGCACATTGAACACATCGGGGTGCGCCTTTTCGATTTCATCGAACAGAATAACGGAATAGGGTTTTCTTCTCACCTTTTCGGTAAGCTGACCGCCCTCGTCAAACCCGACATAGCCGGGCGGCGAACCCACAAGACGGGAAACTGTGTGTTTCTCCATGTATTCGGACATATCGAGTCTTATCATCGCGTTTTCATCGCCGAACATCGCAGCTGCAAGCGCTTTGCAAAGCTCTGTTTTGCCGACACCGGTAGGACCTAAGAAGATAAACGAGCCAATCGGCTTTTTCGGGTCTTTTAAGCCCACTCTGCCGCGGCGAATCGCGCGCGACACAGCCTTGACGGCTTCATCCTGCCCGACAATACGGCGGTGCAGCTCTTCTTCCATGTGTAAAAGTCTTTCACTTTCCTCCGTGGTCAGCTGGGTCAGCGGAATGCCGGTCCATGCAGACACGATTTGGGCAATATCGGTTGCCGTGACTTCATCGCGGCTGTGCCCGGTCTGCTGCATCCACTCTTTCTTCTTTTGCTCAAGCTCGGAAGATACTTTCTTTTCTTTATCCCGCAATTCGGCGGCACGCTCAAATTCCTGCGCGTTAACCGCAGATTGTTTTTCCGCTTCGAGCTCTTTTTGCTTTTCTTCGAGGTCTTTAATCTCAGGCGGAGCTGTAAAGGTTTGAAGCCTTACTCTCGACGCCGCTTCATCGATAAGGTCGATTGCCTTATCCGGCAGATAACGGTCACCGATATAGCGCGTGGAAAGTTTCACGGCCGCGTTTATTGCCTCGTCTGTGATTTTTACCTTGTGGTGCGCCTCGTATTTGTCGCGCAAGCCTTTGAGGATTTCAACGGCTTCTTCTTCGGTCGGCTCACCAACGGTAATCGGCTGGAACCGGCGTTCGAGCGCCGCATCTTTTTCAATGTGTTTGCGGTATTCTTCAATCGTGGTTGCGCCAATCACCTGCAGTTCCCCGCGCGCCAAAGACGGCTTTAAAATGTTGGCGGCGTCCACTGCACCCTCGGCACTGCCGGCGCCAATAAGGGTGTGGACTTCATCAATAAACAAAATGATGTCATCCGCCGCTTTCACTTCGTCAATGACCTTTTTAATCCGCTCTTCAAAATCGCCGCGGTATTTGGTGCCGGCAACCATGCCGGTAAGGTCAAGCGAAATGATGCGTTTGTTTTTCAGCATTTCCGGCACTTCCCCGGAGACGATTTTCAGCGCAAGACCCTCGGCAATAGCAGTTTTACCGACGCCGGGTTCACCGATTAAGCAAGGATTGTTTTTGGTGCGGCGGGAAAGAATTTGAATCACGCGTTCAATTTCTTTTTGACGGCCGATAACCGGGTCGATTTTGCCGTCGCGCGCAAGTTTTGTCAAATCACGGCCAAACTGGGAAAGCGTGTCGTCACTGTCCGAAGCGGCATTCCCCGCACCGGGTGCCTGACCGGCTTTGCCGCCGTTCATCATATTTTTGGAAACATCATTGACAAGGTCCTGCAAAGAAATGCCGGCCTGCATCAAAATCTGCGCCGCACAGCACGAGGATTCCCGCGCAATGGCAAGCAGGACATGTTCTGTGCCGACCAAGCTCTGCCCCATGCTGCGGGCAAAGGAAACAGCGGTTTCAATGATGTTTTTGCTTCTCGGCGTAAAATCGTCGGGAACAAGCTCGGTCGGCACGCCGACGCCGACGGTTTGCTTGATATAATTTTCCACCTGGTCATAAGTCAGCTTGCGGGCAGCCAAAACCGCGCCCGCAACAGTTGAGGTATCGGACAAAAGCCCTAACAGCAAATGTTCGCTGCCGATGTAGGTGTGTCCGAGATCCTGTGCGGCATCCACCGCTTTATTGAGGGATTTATTTGCTTTTTCTGTAAAGCCTGTAAACTTAAACATAAGGCATCGTCCTTTCTTCGGGAAAGGCGCTTGTTACAGTCTTTCCCGCACAATTTTTGCGCGCTCCATATCGCGTTCGCGGGCGGTCAGGGTTTTTCCGACCTGCGCATTGATGCTGGCAGGCTGCAAAGAGACCATCAGTTCATCAATCACTTTCCGGTCCACATCCAGCACCCCGCCCACGGCGCCCAAACGCACTTTGGAAATAAGCTCCATAAATTCTTTTGTATCTAACAGTCTTGCCGATTTTAACAGCCCATATGCACGGTAAATGGCGTCTTCGCTTTCTACGGTTTTGACAAGCTCCGCACGCGCAGCCCGTTCTTGGGCGGCAAGCTGTAAAACGATTGTTTTCAAGTTTTCAATCGCCGCTTTTTCAGAAATACCAAGCGTGACCTGGTTGCTCAGCTGATACAGGTCACCCATCGGAGCGCTGCCTTCGCCGTAGGCACCGCGAATGGTAAGCCCCAGCTTGGAAACAGTAGACGCCAGCGTTCCCATGCGCCGCGTTGCCGTCAAAGCCGGCAGGTGCAGCATAACAGAGGCGCGCATACCCGTGCCGATGTTGGTCGGGCACTGCGTCAAATAGCCGAGCCGTTCGTCAAAGGCAAAGCGTACCTTTTCATTGATTTCATTGTCCAGCCGGTCGGCAATTTCATAGGCCTGCGAAAGCGCCAAGCCCGGCGTCATGACCTGCAAACGGATATGGTCTTCTTCGTTGAGCATGATGCTGATGTTTTCACTGTCGGAAAGCAGCAGCGCCCGCCCGTTGGCAGATGATGCGAATTCGGGACTGATTACATGCTTTTCAGCAAGGGAAACAATTTGCGCTTGCGTAAGCGTTTTCATTTCTACATAGTGCAGTCCTTCGCTTTTCGGAATCGCGTCGCGCACGATTTCGTTGACATGTACTCTGGTTTTCGTGTCCAGCCTTGCGGGGAACGGATAATCCTCCAAATTCCGCGCTAAGCGGATGCGGGTGCTTAATACAACATCGTTTTGCTCGCCTTCGCCGAGATACCATTTACTCATTTCCGTTTTCCTCCTGCTCAAGGGCTTTGATTTCATCGCGCAGCTTTGCCGCGGTTTCGTAATCTTGTATATCGACAGCTGCATCGAGCTTTTCTTTCAGCTCTTCGATTTTGCTGTTCTTTTTCTGCGCCGGCGAACCGTTTGCAATTTTACCTTCGTGGTGGGTGCGGCCGTGGATTCGCTCCAAAGAGGGGGTCAGCTTGTCGTAAAAGGTTTCATAGCAATTCGAGCAGCCGACCTTGCCGCTTTTAACAATGTCGTTAAAAGAACAGCCGCATTTGTCACAGCGCAAAACGCTGTTGCTCAAAGCGCCAATGCCTGCCGGTTCAAAAAGAGAACTCAGCATGTCGGAAAAACCGAAGCCGAAATCCGGAAACACACCGGCATAGCCAAGACTTTTGGCACATTCGGAACACAAATGCGCTTCTGTCGCCTCACCGTTTACAATTCTTTTGATATGGGTAGTTGCTTCATATTTACCGCAATTTTGACACAACATAAAAAACACTCCTTTACTGCATGGTGGTAATCAACATTTGCTTAAACACCGACGCGCGCACCGTGTTGCGCAGTTCCTGCGGAATGTCACGGTAAGCATTGTCGGAAATGGCGGCGCACATAACCTGCGCCGTTTGCTGCGGCAGAATGCCGCGGGTATACAGATTTTGAATATTTGCCCGGCAGGTGTTTTCATCCATAGAATCACCGATCGAGTTGATGAGATGCATCATCAGCGTTTCGGGTGTGTAAGACGCGCGCGTGATTTTAATGTATCCGCCGCCGCCTCGCCGGCTCTCAACGATGTACCCCTGCTCCGGTGTAAAACGGGAAGCGAGCACATAATTGATTTGGCTGGGCACACATCCAAGCTGTTCCGCCAAATCGTTGCGCTTGATTTCCGTTGTGCCGCTGTCCGAGAGCATATCCAAAATCATTTTGGTGATTTCTTTGCTCAGATTCATTTTTACGGCTCACCTCTTTTTATGTTCTTGTTTTTTGACTTTGACTATCTTTGACCTTTGACGATTATCATTATACTGTTTTTCAAATAAAAGTCAAAGGTCAAAAAAGGTCAAAAATGTTTTAACTTTTCCGATTTTTTAGTCAAACCAGTTGTTTTCTTCGTTTTCCTTTGATTTTCTTTTGTTTTCGAATTTTCTTTGCAGTGCAGAAAAAGTCTGCCCCTCTGCCGCTTCGTCCGGCAAATCTTCTGTTTCAAAAAGTTCTTCGGTCTCATAGCCCGGCTGGTTTTGAGATGAATAGATAAACGGCATATGCACTTCCTCCTTTTTTCTTTCCGGTAAGGTTAGTGTATGCCGTTTTTCTAAAAATCATGAACCAATTTTTGTTTTGCACATAGGATGTAATGAGAGCGCCGAGAGCAAAGCTTGCGGCGGCTTTCAGTCCCCCAGGAAAGGAGGAGCATCGATGAACTTCTGCGGTGGTTGCGGGAATAACAGTCTTCTGATCCTTGTCATTCTCATCATCCTGTTTTCGGCGGATAACGGTTGCGGCTGCGCCAACACGCGCGACAACTGTGGCTGCGGCTGCGGCTGCTAATTGCGGCGTCTGCGCGTAAATAAAGAACCGCGGTCTGACTTTCAGGCCGCGGTTTTCTTTTTGTATTTTGTTTGAAATGTAAATTTATTTGCCGAGCGTCATAATATGGATTGCGCCCACGGGGCAGGCTTCCATACATTTGCCGCAGCCGATGCACTTTTCGTAATCGACATGCGCGGTGTTGTTCTCGACTTTAATCGCGTCGCTTTCGCAAACCTTGGTGCATTTCATACAGCCGATACAGCCGACCTTGCACTCTTTGCGGGTAAAGGCGCCTTTGTTGTGGTTTTTGCAAAGCACCGCCGCTTTGGTCTCATACAGCGGGACAAGCTCGATAAGCCCTTTCGGGCAGGTCGCAATGCATTTTTTGCACGCTTTGCAGGCCAGCGGGTCTATGCGCGCAACGCCGTCGCAAATCTGAATGGCGTCATAAGGGCACGCCTTTACGCAATCGCCGTAGCCAAGGCAGCCATAGACGCAGGCTTTTTGCCCACCGAATAGCTGCGAAGCCATTGTGCAGCTTTGCACGCCCTGATATTGCAGTTTAATCACCGAATTGTCCCCGGTGCCATTGCAGTGCACGACCGCCGCCATCGGTTTGATTTCTCCGGCGGAAAGCCCCAAAATCGCGGCAACCTGTTTTGCGGTTTCATTGCCGCCGGGCGCACAGAGGTTGGTTTCTTTGGTTTCGCCTTTGGAAAGCGCCGCCGCGTAACCGTCACAGCCGGAAAAACCGCACGCGCCGCAGTTTGCACCGGGCAGGCACTCACGAACCGCTTCTGCGGTTTCATCTTTCGGCACCGCCATAACAACCGAAGCAACGGCAAGGCCGACGCCGGCGATAAGCCCAATGGAGGCAACCAAAACGACAGCTAAAAGAATGGAATTCATGCGTTTCGTCCTCCTTTATTAAGCAAACATATTTTCCACAAGCCCGGTGAATCCCAAGAACGACAGGGACACAAGACTTGCTGCAACCAGCGTAATCGGAAGCCCTTCAAGGAATTTCGGGATTTCGCAGGACTCCAAACGCTCGCGCACACCGGCGAACATGACCATAGCGACCAAGAAGCCCACGCCTGCGCCAAACGAGTTGACAAGGGATTCCCAGAAGGTGTAGCCGGAGTCGATGTTCAAAATCGCAACACCGAGCACCGCGCAGTTGGTCGTAATCAGCGGCAGATAAATGCCGAGCGAATTGTAAAGCGCCGGCAGGTATTTGCGCAATACGATTTCCACAAGCTGCACAAGTGCGGCTATGACCAAAATGAACACGATGGTCTGCAAATAGCCGAGGCCGTGGTTATCAAGGAAAGTATTCAGCGGATAAGTAACCGCGGAGGAGAGCACCATAACGAAAATAACGGCGGCGCTCATGCCGACGGCGGTATTCAGCTTTTTGGAAACGCCCAAAAACGGGCAGATGCCCAAGAATTTGGAAAGGATATAGTTGTTGGTGAGAATTGCCGTCAACAAAATGGAAAGGAACAGCTTCATTTCGTTTCCTCCTTCCCTTTGCTTTCACAGGACACTTTCTGCGCCTGGGTGCAGGTTTCAGCCAGCGGGCAGCCCGCACAGCCGAGTGTGGCTTTGGGTTTGCCTTTGCGTTCGGCAAGGCGGTTTGCACACGCCATTAAAATACCGAAAACAAAGAAACCGCCGGGCGCTAAAATGAAAATGGTCATCGGAGAAATGGATTCGGGCAAAATCTGGAAGCCGAGAAGTGTGCCGGAACCAAGCAGTTCACGCACACCGCCCATTAAGATAAGCGCTGCTGTGAAGCCGACGCCCATGCCAAGGCCGTCGAGTGCAGACGCGACCACGCCGTTTTTCCCGGCGAACGCTTCCGCACGACCCAAAATGATGCAGTTGACGACAATCAGCGGCAGATAGACACCGAGCTGTTCATCAAGCGCGGGCAAAAATGCTTTAACAAGCATTTGCACAATCGTCACAAAGCCCGCAATCACCACGATGTAGCAGGGAATACGCACTTTCTGCGGAATGACCTTGCGAAGCATCGAAATAACGATATTCGAGCAAACCAAAACCAGCGCCGCGGAAAGGCCCATACCGATAGCGCTTTCGAGAGAAGTTGTCGTCGCAAGCGTCGGGCAGGTACCGAGCACCAGCCGAAGCACCGGATTTTCCTTAATCAGACCTTTTGTAAATTCCTTATACAAGGGCTTTTTGTCAGCCATTCTGCCCACCTCCGATTTCTGCATATAAGCTCAAAGCGGTGTTGACGGCGGTCGCCATGGCGCGCGAGGTAATTGTTGCGCCGGTCAGCGCCTGAATCTCGGTGTCGGACGGGTTGTTCTTTGCCACGCCGATTTCACCGGATTTGCCGAGGAACTGGTCTAAAAAGCTCTGGTTTTTCGCGTTCATGCCAAGGCCTGCGGTTTCGTTAATCGAAAGGATGTTGACGCCGGCAACCGTGCCGTCGCCGAGCACGCCGACCATAACGGAAATATCGCCGCCGTAGCCTTTTGCGGAGGTGACAAACACATAGCCCGAAATGCTGCCGTCAGAAGCGAGCCCCTCATAATAAGTATAAGAAACACCGTCTTTTTCAATCTGTTTTTCTTCAGAGAACGAAGCCGCCGAAGAAAGCACCTGTTTTTTGGACGCTTCCTGAGTTTCTGCGGCGAGCGCGTCGATTTTCGGCGCAGTAACCGAGTTTGTCAGCGCCAAAAGCGCGGTGACGACCACGCAAATTAAAAACAGCGAAACGGCAGGGACGAGGATTTCTTTTGCTTTTGAATTTTTCATTCCGCCGCCTCCTTTTTCTGTTTCTTTTTCTTAAGCGTGCCGAACGGCTTGGGGGTCGTCATATGTTCAATATGCGGCACCAAGATATTCATTAAGATAATGGAGAAGGAAACGCCCTCAGGCAGCGAGCCGAAAATTCGGATAAGCGCCGTAATGACACCGCAGCCGATTGCGTAAATGATTTTACCTTTAAAGCTTATGGGCGAAGTAGTGTAATCGGTCGCCATAAAGATTGCGCCGAGCAGCAAACCGCCGGACAGCAACTGATACGCGACAAAATTCAAATTCCCCTGCCCTTCTATGAGCATAATCACGCCGACGGTCAAAACAAAGGTCAGCGGAATGGTCGGAGAAATGACCCGGCGCACCAAAAGGTAGAGAAGCCCTACCAAAAGTGCCGCCGCGCAGGTCTCGCCGAGGCACCCGCCGCGCACGCCGAAGAACATATCGGTTAAAGACGGCAAGCCCGCCGCATCCATAGCCGCCTGAATATTTTCCGCGCCGTAAACGCTCGGGAATTCCGCGAGCGGCGTTGCACTCGTGACGGCATCCACTGCCGTTTCGCGCCAGGCAAACGGCTCTTGATAATCGGAAATCTGCACCGAGAAAGAAGCCATCAGCACAATGCGCCCGACAAGCGCGGGATTGACAAAGTTTTGCCCAATGCCGCCGAAGAACTGTTTAACGACGATGATTGCAACTGCGTCGCCGATGACAACCATCCAAAGCGGCATGGTGGACGGCAGGTTAAATGCCAGCAGCATGCCGGTCACCACGGCGCTCAAGTCGCCTATCGTGTTGCTGCGTTTCATTGCCTTGCGGGCAAGGAATTCAAACACGACGCACGCAGCGACGCTCACAAGGGTCACGACAAGCGCGCGCGGCCCGAACAGCACAACGGAAAGAATCAGCGCCGGCAGCATCGCAATGATGACATCCAGCATGATGCCGCGGGTGCTGTCTTTTGTCTTTTTATGCGGCGAGGCGCTGACGGTCAGTTTTTTCAAAATGGTGGTGTCGCTCATTTCTTCTGCGCCTCCTCTCGAAGCACGGCTTTTGCGTGCCGCATATATTGCACAAGCGGTTTGCCCGCCGGGCAGGAATACGCGCAGGAACCACATTCCATACAGACATTTGCACCGGCGTGTTCCAGCTTTTTCACATCTTTCGCCACGGCGTAGCGGTGGATAAGCGTAGGCATTAAGGAAAGCGGACAGGCTTTGGCACAGCGACCGCAGCGAATACAATCGGTTTCCTTTTTAATGCTCATATCCTGCTTTGTAAACGCTAAAATGGCATTATTGCTTTTTAAAATCGGGTGGTGCGTGTCCACAATCGCCATACCCATCATCGGACCGCCGCAGACGATTTTCTCCGGCTCTTCGCGGAAGCCGCCGCAAGCCTTCAAAATATAGTCAATTTCCGTACCAACGGGCACGCGGACATTCTGCGGCTGGACAACAGCGGAACCATCCACCGTCAGCGAACGGCTGACAAGCGGCTTGCCGCTCTTGCAGTAACGCGAAATGAACGCCGCAGAGGCAACATTCATCACCACGCAGCCGACATCCGCAGGCAGTTTCCCGGGCGGGACTTTTCTACCCGTAGCGGAAAGCACCATCATTTTTTCAGCGCCCTGCGGATATTTGGATTTTAAGGGCATGACCTTGACAATGTCCTTGTCGTCCTGTTTTTCCGCAATGCGTTCCAAAATTTTGATGGCGTCGGGCTTGTTGTCCTCCACAGCGATAACCACGCGTTTTACGCCGAGCATGTCTTTTACAAAATGCACGCCGTTAAAGACATCCCACGAATTATCAATGCATTCGCGGTAGTCGACCGTGATGTACGGTTCACATTCCGCGGCGTTGATGATTAAAGTATCAACCGGCTTGTCGTCCGGCACATTGAGTTTTACATGCGTCGGAAAGCCTGCGCCGCCAAGGCCCACAAGGCCGGAAGCGCGCACCGCTTTGACAAAGTCCGCTTTACTTTCGATTTTCGGCGGTTCAAAATCAATCGCAGCATTTTCCCCGTCGTTTTCAATGATGACCGCCTGTGAAACAAGGCCGCTCGCTAACTTTACTTCTTTTACGGCCGTCACCTTGCCAGACACAGACGCATGCACAGGTGCGCTGACATATTGGTCCGTGTCGCCAACGACCTGCCCGATTTTTACCGTATCCCCCACCTTGACGGTCGGCACACACGGTGCGCCGATGTGCTGCCGCATGGGCAGTGTGACCGTTTCCGGCGCGGGGATGCGCTTCACCGGCATGTCTTTGGTGTGCTTTTCATGAGAAACCATGACGCCGCCTCTGACTTTTTTCTTTGGCTTGATGATTTCAGAGTGCATTCCCTTTCTCCTTTCTTTTACAGCAAACGCGGATATTCCGCGCTTTACTTCTGCAAATTCAAATGTTTTGTCGCTGCTAACAGCTTTGGCATAACAGCCTTGAGCACCGAGCCTGTCAGCGCACCTGCCGCAAGCGCGCAAAGCAAAAGCACCGGCAGATAGCCCAGCACCGAACGGTTGCCCACGAGCACGGCTGCAACCAAGAGCTGCCCGGCATTATGTAAAACGGCGCTGATAACACCGATGCCGACAAAGCCGATCCGCTTTGTAAAGCGGAACAACAAATACATGCCCACGGTGCTTAAAACACCGCCGCAAAGGCTCATAAAAAACGCCGTCACGCCGCGCGTTATGCCTGCAAAGCAGGCTTTTAACACGGCAACGCCCATCGCCGGCAAAAAGCCGAGCGAGGAAGCGGCAAACATATTGACAATATTGGAAAACCCGGGTTTTGCGCCGGGCGGCAAAAACGCCGTGGTCGGCAGCAGGCTTTCAAGATAAGAAAGCGTGAGCGCCAACGCGGCAAGCATGCCGTACAATGCGATTTGATAGGTTCTTCTTTTCATAAGTACGCCTTAATAGGTTAAAATATCCACTGCGCTCTTGTCGCCGCCGCGAATACTGACCACGGTCTTATTCGGCAAACACGCCGCCACATCGCCCGGCTTTTCAAGCACCCCGGCCTTTATGCAAAGACCGTCCGGGCAGTTTGAATGCAAAAAGCAAACTGTGTGTTCCTTCGCTTCCAGTTGGACGCCGTTGGCAAGCGTAATTTCCTGCGCTTCGGTCACATCCGACAGCGGCAGTTCCAGCACCGTTTCGCCGTCTATGGTCACCTCGGCGACCGCGCCGTCCGCAGAAGCGGTGTTTTGCCAAAGCAAAGCCCCGGCCGCGACGACCGCTAAAATCAATATGATAATCAAATCCGGTTTCGACAGCCATTTTCGTTTCATGTGTTCACCCACTGAAAACTTTCGTCTGTCAGGCGAAACGCCGATTGCAAGCCGTCGGTCACAGAAACCGTTTTGTCTTGATAAACAAAGATAGCCTCGGCGCTGTAAAGCTCTAAAACTTCACCGGATGCTTCCTCCCCCAACAAAAAGCAAAGGGTCGAAAGCGCGTCGCTTTGCAGACCGGTCTGTGCCAACACCGTTACCGAGCAAAGCGTGGTTTCGGCAGGATAGCCGGTTGTAAGGTCTAAAAGATGATGATAGGTCTTGCTGTCAGCGGTGAACTGTTTTTCATAGGTGCCGGAGGTGGAAAGAAACGCGTCGCCCACAGAAAGCGTCGCGAAATAATCGTTTGCGTTCCCAAACGGGTTACGCACACCGACCGTCCACTGTTTCCCTTTTTCCGGTTCGCCGAGTGTGGCGACACTGCCGCCCACGGAAACGACCGCACCGGTAACAGACGAACCAAAGCCGTTTTCACGCAAAACTTGCACCGCCTTGTCACAGGCAAGCCCTTTGCCGACCGAGCCAAGATTTAGCTGCTGCCCTTCGGCGAAAGAAACAAAGCCGTCATCGGAAAGCGTAACGGTATCGTCGCTGCAAAGCGCGCGGGCGCGTTCGATTTCATCCGCCGAGGGTACACGGAATTCATCGGTATCCATGCCCCAAAGGGAGGTGAGCGCACCGCTTGCGAGCGCCGCTTTCCCGCCGGAATAGGCATAAATCGCCTTGGTTTCCGAAAGTGCTTGGAATAATTCCGTGCTCACTTTCACGCCGGTTGTATGCGCTTCGTGATTTAACTGATAAAGCTCGGAGGAATCCAGTGTTTTGGAAAGCACATTTTCGTCAAGCGCCGCAATTTCAGAAAGAACGCAGTCTGCTGCGGTCTGCAGGGTTTCTTCCTTGTCGCCATAGGCTTTCACGGTAACCACACTGCCCATGGAAACGGCATTTTGGGTGATGGTTTTCGGTGCACGCGTGCAAGCGCACAAAAGCCCTGTAAAAAGCAGCGCCATAGTCGGCAAAACCCACCATTTTTTCCCTTGCATGATTTTCCCTTTCCGCCGGTTGCGGCAATGCAGACATTTACTTGTATATCATACTATAATCCGTTGTTTTCTTCAAGAATTGTTTAAAAAATATCAATTTCTAACCATAAAGTTATAAAAATTGTTGCATTCCGCCGGGCTTTGCTGATACAATAAAAAGAGAGGTGAAATGCTTATGAATTTCAATTTTAATATGCCCGTTAAGGTCATCGGCGGCATCGGCGCTGTTCGTGAGCACGCCGCACTGTTTGCAGCCTATGGCAAAAAGTGCATGCTGGTCACCGGCGGCTCTTCCGCAGAAAAAAGCGGCGCAAAAGCCGATGTGCTGGCAGCACTCGATGAGCAGGGAATCCAATACACCATATTTGACGAGGTAAAACCCAATCCTTTGGCGGCGGACTGCCACCGCGCGGGGCAGCTTGCAAGAGATTTTGAAGTAGACTTTATTTTGGGCGTCGGCGGCGGTTCTGCGCTCGATTCGGCCAAGGCAATTGCCGTTTACGCGGCGAACAAAACGCTTTCCGCCGAGGGAATCTATGACTACGACTTCATACTCCCGCCCCTGCCGCTGATTTTAATCGGCACGACCGCCGGAACCGGCAGCGAAGTGACGGGCGTTTCGGTGCTCACCCGGGAAAACGGGCGCAAGCAGAGCGTCAGCGGCCAGAATTTTTATGGGAAAGTGGCGTTTGCCGACCCGAAATACACCTATTCCGTGCCTTACGGCGTAACGGTCTCGACCGCACTGGACGCGTTTGCGCACGCCGTCGAGGGGTGGTTCTCCAACCGGTTTGACGACATGGCAAAGCTGTTCGGGCAAAAGGCGATTCCGGTTTTGTGGGAAGCGCTCAAACGCTTTTATGAAACCGGGGAACTGCCGGACGAGCTTGGGCGCAACGATTTATATTATGCCTCGCTTTACGCCGGTATGGAATTAAACATCTGCGGCGCGGGCTTCCCGCACGGCATGGGCTATGCGCTCACAGAAGATTTCTCGCTTCCGCACGGGCGTGCCTGCGCGGCGTTCATGCCCGCCTATGTAAAACGCGGCATGGAATTTAAAAATCCGCTCGCCATGGAATTTTTCTCGATGATTGGCACAAACTACCCGGAATTTGAAAAAATCATTCTGTCGCTTACCGACCTTTCCGGCATCGTGATGACCGAAGAACAAATTGACGCTTACTGCGAACGCTGGCAAACGCTCAAGAACTTTAAAAACTCCCCCGGCGGTTACTCCGCCGCTGAAGCTAAAGAAGTTTTGCGCGACTTGTTTTTAAAATAAAATATCTGTTTTCAGAATGGCAAAACACTCTTTCCAATGAAAGAGCGTTTTTTATTTGCATATTCTGTTTTCTATTATTCTTTGCCGTTCCAGCAATAGGTGCAAAGCTTGCAGGGCGCAACGCCTGTCGCTTTCATCAAATCGTCAAGCCGGTTATACTGGAGAGAAGTGAAGTGCAGCCGCTTGCGGATTTCCTCTACCATGTTTGCATACTCCGGTGTATCGGGGTCGGCATACAGCGGCAGTTTTTCTTCCGCTTTGTCCCCTTCCAGCTCTGCGATGACCCGGCGGGTAATCAAATCCATTTCCGACTTGGAGCGGGAGAAGTTGAGGTATTTGCAGCCGTACAGAAGCGGCGGGCAAGCAAGGCAGACATGGACTTCTTTTGCACCGCTGTTATAAAGGAACTCGGTCGTCTCGCCCATTTGCGTGCCGCGCACCAATGAGTCGTCAATCAAAAGCAGGCGCTTGTCGCGAATGAGTGCGTCCACGGGAATAAGCTTCATGTGGGCAATCAAGTTGCGCTGGCTTTGCTTTTGGGGCATAAACGACCGCGGCCAGGTCGGGGTATATTTAATGAACGGGCGCGAAAACGGGATGCCGGAATAATTGGCATAGCCAATGGCGTGCGCTGTGCCGGAATCAGGAATGCCCGAAACGCTGTCCACTTCGACTTTATTGCGCCGTGCAAGCATTTCGCCGCAGTTGTGGCGCATCTGCTCCACATTCATGCCCTCATAACACGAGGTGGGATAGCCGTAATAAACCCACAAAAAGGTGCAGATTTTCATTTCCTGAAGCGCCGGGGAAACCACCTCAACGCCTTCGGGCGTGATAAAATCGATTTCGCCGGGGCCAAGCTCCTTATAAGCTTTGTAGCCGAGATTCAAATAGGCAAATGATTCAAACGACGCGCAGAAAGCGTCTTCTTTTTGACCGAGCACAACGGGTGTTCTGCCGAGCCGGTCGCGTGCCGCGTAAAGCCCGTTGGGCGTGAGCACCAAAATAGACATGGAGCCCTCAATTTGGCTTTGGGCGTAACGAATTCCCTCGGTGATAGAATCCTTGCGATTGATAAGCGCCGCCGTTAACTCCGTAGCGTTAATTTCGCCGCCGCTCATTTCAAGGAAATGCGTGGTGCCGTCGGAAAACGCCTGCCGAACCAGCGCGTCCAAATTTTTGATGCACCCGACCGTGGTAATGGCAAAATTGCCGAGATGCGAACGGACAATCAGCGGCTGGGGCTCGGTGTCGGAAATGCAACCAATGCCGAGGTTGCCGTGCATTTCATCTACATCGCGTTCAAACTTGGTTCTGAACGGCGCGTTTTCAATGTTGTGAATGGCGCGTTCAAACCCCTGTTCGCCATAAACCGCCATACCGCCGCGGCGTGTGCCGAGGTGGGAATGGTAATCGGTTCCGAAAAACAAATCAAACACACAGTCGCGCTTAGACGCTACGCCAAAAAAACCACCCATATTTTATCTCCTTCATACACAAATCATTGATTGGTTTTGTTTATTTAATTGCGCTCAGCTCATAGGGTGTGCGCTGATAGACAAAGTAGTTAAGCCAGTTTTGGAACAGCAGCGAACCCGCGCCGCGCCAGGTGATAAGCGGCGTCTTTTTGGGGTCGTTGTCGGGGAAATAATTGCAGGGCATCTGGATATCCAAGCCTTTCTGCAAATCGCGGAAATACTCGCGCGCTAAAGTGTCGCTGTCGTATTCACAGTGACCGGTGCAGAAAAAGTTGCGGCACTCCATGTCGGAAATCAAGTGCACGCCGGCTTCGTCTGAATAAGAAAGCAGCTGTAAATCTTTGACACGGGCGATGTCCTCTTTGCGCGTTTCAGTGTGGCGCGAATGGGGAACATAGTAAACATCGGAAAACCCGCGCAAAAGCGGATGATATAAATCCAAAGGACGGTGACGGAACACGCCGAACATTTTTTCCGGCAAAAGGTGTTTCGGAACACCGTATCTGTAATACAGCGCCGCCTGTGCGCCCCAGCAGATATTAAAGGTGGAATAGACATGGGACTGCGCCCACTTAAAGATTTCGCAAAGCTCGTCCCAGTAATCGACCTCTTCAAAATCCATCAGTTCCACCGGCGCGCCGGTGACGATCATACCGTCGAATTTATCGTCTTTCACATCGTCGAGCGTTTTATAAAACTGAAGCATATGCTCTTTGGAGGTGTTTTTGGAAATGTGTGATTTCACCTGCAAAAGCTCCACTTCCACCTGCAGCGGCGTGTTGGAAAGCAGCCGCAAAATCTGTGTTTCGGTTTCAATTTTGGTCGGCATCAGATTCAGAAGGAGGATTTTTAAAGGACGGATATCCTGCCGGCTGGCGCGGTCGTTTGTCATCACGAAAATATTTTCAAGCTCTAAGCTGTGCCGCGCGGGCAGCTGATCATCAATTTTAATCGGCATGGCTTTCACCTCTTCTTTCTGAGCCGTAGGGCTAAAACAATTTTTAGAACATATAGTATAGCACACACTTGTGGGAAATGCAACAAAATGTATGGGGAAACAAGAGTGCAGAAAAAAGGAAAGCAGCCTTAAAGACTGCTTTTTCAGAGAAGTTCCGCAAGCACGGTGTTTGACAACAAAAAGCCGTTTCGCGTTAAGCGAATGCCGTTTTCATCGCAGAGCAAAAGCCCGTGTGCTTCTAAATCTTCGGCTTTTTTGCGCAGGTCTTTCGGAATGCCGTGGCCGAAACGCGCGCGCACCTTATCTTCCTGTAAACCCTCGGTAAGCCGCAGCGCGAGCATGGCATATTCGGAAAAATCCCCGCCCTTTCCATCCTTTACCGGCGTACAGCCCGAAAGGAACGCTTCCGTGTTTCGCGGAAAATAAAACCGATCGCCGTTTATAAAGGAATGTGCCGCAGGGCCTAACCCCAAATACTCCTCACAGTGCCAATATTTTAAATTGTGACGGCTTTCTTCACCGGGCTTTGCAAAATTCGAGATTTCATATTGCAACAATCCTGCGCTTTCAAGCGTTTCGCACATTTGCAGATATAAGTCGGCGGTTTGGTCGTCGTCGGGCAGCTGCAAAGTGTCCCGGTGGGAATAGAAATAAGTATTTTCTTCTAATTTTAAAATATAGGCACTGATGTGCCCGACGCCGAGCGACAGGCAAAACGAAAGCGTTTGGGCAAGGGACCGTTCCGTCTGTTTCGGCACACCGAGCATGACATCGAGTGATATTTCAGAAATTCCGGCATTCTGTGCGGCGCGCACGGTTTTTTCAACTCCCGCCCTGTCAGACAGACGCCCGAGCGCACGGCGTTCTTCATCCACCGCGGACTGCAAACCAATGGACACACGGTTCACGCCCGCATTTTGCAGCGTTTCAAAAAAATCCGGCGGCAGCTTATAAGGATTGCACTCCACCGTGATTTCGGACTGCGGCAGCAAAAAGCTTTGCTTTGCTTGATTTATCAAGGTGCATAGGCGTTCTGCGCCCAAAACAGACGGTGTGCCGCCGCCTATGTAAAGCGTGTTGGCTTTACGATTGAAAGTTCCGGCGCTTTCCGAGATTTTTTGAGAAAGCGCCGCGCAGTAGCCGTCCATTTCCGCCGTGTCCCCGCGAAACGAATAAAAATCGCAATAGGGGCACTTCGAGCGGCAAAACGGGATGTGCAAATAAAGCCCAATGGGTGTGCGCGGTGTCATACTTTTATAAACCGAATGGTGTGGCCGGTGCTTTGCACATATTTTTCAATATCTGCATAAGGCAAAAACACCGTGGCCGTATTGTCGTTGGGGTGAAAACCGAGACGCGGCGCATTTTTTAAGTCTTCGTCAAAATAAACTTCGACCTCGCCGCTTTGGTCGTTGATAAGTCCCAGCGGAGACACCGAGCCTTTTTTCACATCGAGATATTTTTCAAGTCTCGCGTCGGAAGCAAAACTCAGCTTTGAGGACTCGACCTCCGCCTGAATCAGCCGCAAATCGGCGTGCTTGCTCCCTTTTAAAACAACCAGCATATGCCGCGTGCCTTTGTAATCGCGCAAAAACAGGTTTTTGCAAATCTCGTCGTTGGGGTTAAAACCAAGCGCATTGTATTCGTCCATTGTAAAGGCAGGCGCATGCTCGACGAGCTCATAGTGGATGCCCAGTTCTTTTAATCTTTCAAATATATTTTCCCGACTATTCATCTAATTTCAACACCGCCATGAACGCCTCCTGCGGGACTTCTACCGTTCCGAAGTGGCGCATCCGTTTTTTTCCTTCCTTTTGTTTTTCCAAAAGCTTCTTTTTCCGCGTAATGTCGCCGCCATAGCACTTGGCAAGCACATCTTTGCGCATGGCTTTGACCGTTTCACGCGCAATCACCTTGCCGCCAATGGCAATTTGAATCGGAATTTCAAACATCTGCCGCGGAATATTTTCTTTGAGCTTTTCGGCAATCTTGCGCGCCCGCGCATAGGCTTTGTCGGCGTGGATGATAAACGAAAGCGCGTCTACTGTGTCGCCGTTTAAAAGCACATCGAGCTTGACGAGCTGCGAACGCTGATACTCCTTGATTTCATAGTCAAACGAAGCATAGCCGCGCGTGCGGGATTTGAGCACATCGAAAAAGTCGTAAATGATTTCATTGAGCGGCAAAAGATACTTCATATCCACGCGGTCGGGCGCGAGATAGGTCATTTCGCAATAGGTACCGCGGCGGTCCTGACAAAGGTCCATAATTTGCCCGACATAGTCCGGCGGAGAGAAAATATGCGCTTCCACAACCGGTTCCTCGGCATAATCAATGGTTGCGGGGTCAGGGTAATTGCAGGGGTTATCGATTTCCACCACCGATTTGTCGGTCAGGTGGATTTTATAAATGACGCTCGGAATCGTCGTGACAAGGTCAAGGTCATATTCGCGCTCTAAGCGTTCCTGAATGATTTCCAAATGCAGAAGTCCCAAAAATCCGCAGCGGAAGCCAAAGCCCAGTGCGCCGGAGGTTTCCGGCTCAAAGGACAATGCCGCATCATTAAGCTGTAATTTTTGAAGTGCTTCACGCAGGTTTTCATAATCCGCGCCGTCCGCCGGGTACACGCCGCAGAACACCATGGGGTTTACCTTTCGGTAGCCGGGCAGCGGTTCTTTCGCAGGAGCGTCGGCGAGTGTTACGGTATCACCTACGCGCGCATCAGACACGGTTTTAATTGACGCCGTAATGTAACCGACCTCGCCGGAGGAAAGCCCGTCAGTCGGTTCCATAGAAGTCGCGCGCATATAGCCGGTCTCTACAACCGTGAATTTTGCGCCGGTCGCCATCATCTGCATGGTGTCACCGGGACGGATTTTACCGTCCATGACACGCACATAGACGATAACGCCGCGATAGCTGTCATACACCGAGTCAAAAATCAGCGCGCGCAAAGGTTCGCTGTCGCGGTTTTCGGGCGGCGGCACAAGTTTTACAATTTCTTCGAGCACCTGTTCCACATTTTCGCCGGTTTTTGCCGAGACGCGCGGCGCTTCCATACAGGGAAGGCCGATGACATCTTCCACTTCTTCGGCAACGCGTTCGGGGTCGGCGGCCGGCAAATCGATTTTATTGATAACCGGCACGATTTCCAAGTCATGGTCGAGTGCAAGATAGGTGTTGGCAAGTGTCTGCGCTTCAATGCCCTGCGACGCATCGACAATCAAAATTGCGCCCTCGCAGGCGGCAAGGCTTCTCGACACCTCGTAGTTAAAGTCCACATGGCCGGGCGTGTCGATGAGGTTCAGGGCGTATGTATTGCCGTCCTTTGCCGTGTAGTCGAGCTTGACGGCATGCGCTTTAATGGTGATGCCGCGCTCACGCTCCAAATCCATGTTGTCGAGCAGCTGTTCTTCCATATCGCGTTTCTGAACTGAATCGGTCAGCTCCAAAAGCCGGTCGGCCAAAGTGCTTTTGCCGTGGTCAATGTGCGCGATAATTGAAAAATTTCGGATGTTTTCTTTTTTTGCCATAGGGTACCTCTATATTTTTAATGGAATCAAAAACAAATTTTATTTGCGGCGGTTTGGGCGTTCTTCTTCGGATTTAGGCTTGAGTTTCCCATAAAACAACCCGCGGCATGTCATCGCCACGCCTCCAAGCGCCATCAAAACCGGAACAAGCAGCATAAAATGGAAGTTGTTGACAAAATAACGCGCGATTCCGGCAAGGGAATAGGAGCTCGAAATCATGGCAAGCGCACCGTAAGCCACGCCGACAAAAAACAGTCCGATTCCGACCGCGACCCAGTCAAACTCATGCTTTTTCCCTTCCCAAGCAGGTTCTTCCTTTTTCTCCTTCTTCTTATTCGGCAGAAACGGCAGGAAAAACGGCACGGAGCCGAGCGCAAAAAACAGACCTATAAAAATCAGCTGGTTGCCGGACTGATTCGGCCCGCCGACGACCGCTTCACCGGGATTTTCGGGGTTATAAAGAATTTCTGTTTCACTGCCGACAGACGGCACAATCGAAGTGCCGTAATCCGTTGAAAGCGTATAGGCCTCGCCGTTTACGGTGTAGCTGTAAATCAATCGATATGTATCGGCGGATTCGGTTTTGCGCGCCGCGTCGTATCCGCCCGCTTCATATAAGGTGTAGTCGACCAAACAGCCGGTGGTTTTTTCGTAACCTTTCGTGCTGTCGGAAACCGCGTTACGAATGCCTAACGAAACCAGCACAATGCCGATGATCAGGCACAGCACCGGCAAAGCCAAAAACAGCGCGGGACTTGTGCCTTTGCCCTTTTCATATCTAAGCATACTTTCTTTGTCCTTTCAGAACGAAAAATAATTGTCAATTAGTTTTCTGTGCCTCGTTTCCGGAAGCCCTCGCCGAGGATTTCGGAAGTCTCGCAGACCACAACAAAAGCGTGCTCGTCCGCTTCGCGCACGCAGGCAGTCACCCGTGCCACATCGACAGCGCGCACCGCGCAAAACAACATGCTGCGCTCCTGTTTTGTGTAACCGCCGCGCACCGGAAGAACGCTTACACCACGGTCGAGCGTTTCGGTGATTTCGCGCACGACTTTTTCGCCTTCCCCCGTCACCACAAACAACAATTTGTCGTGGGAAAATCCGCTCAGCACAAGGTCAATGGTCTGGGCGCTCACATAAATGACAACCAGCGAATATAAAACATTTTCAAGGCTTCTGTAAACCAAAAACGAAGCGGCAACAACTAAAAAATCAAGCAGCAGCACCACGCGCCCCATAGACATTTGCGGGAATTTCAGGCGTAGGAGTTTTGACAGAATATCCGTGCCGCCGGTGGTCGCGCCGTGCAAAAACACAAGCCCAAGCCCCGTGCCGCTCAAAATGCCGCCGAACAGCGCTGAAAGCAGCCGGTCGCCGGAATACACCGTCACCAAAGCCGCAGTTATATCGATTAAAACGGATGCCAAAAAGGTGGCAAACACCGTTTTCAAAATAAATTGCAGCCCGAATTTTCGGTAAGCCGCAATAAACAGCGGAATATTCAAAAGGAACACAACTGTGCCTATAGGCGTGTGAAACAAATAGTTTAAAATAGTCGCAACGCCGGTAAAGCCGCCCAAAAGGATTTGGTTCGGCGCTAAAAACACATTAATTGAGAGCGCATAACTTGTGCCGCCCAAAAGATAAAAAAGAATATCAAGCGCCGTTTTGCCGGCCGTTTTTTGCATCGTTTTCAGCTTCATCTACCCCGTTTTGCCAAATCGCATCAAACAAAGCGCGAAGCCGGTCATTTTCGCCTTTTAAATATAAATAGCCGAACAAAGATTCCAGCCCCGTGGCATAGTGATAATCCCCTTCCGACTGGTTTTTCGGCGTGTGGTGCGGGTGGGCGTTTCTGCCGCGTTTGAACACGGCGAGCTCCTCCTCGGTAAGAAGCGGAAAAATCGCCCGCATGGCCTGTGCCTGCGCCTGTGCATTCACACAAGCGGTTGAAAGGGTATGTAACTTGCCGGGCTTTTGGTTCGCAGTTTTCAAAAGGTGCTCACGCACCAAAAGGCCATAAACTGCATCGCCCAAAAATGCCAGCGAAAGCGGGCTGTAATTGTTCATAGTGTTTTCCATTTTACACCTGTTTATCCAAAAGTTATTTTTATCTTTGCTCCCTCTGACGAGGGAGCTGTCGAGCGGCAGCGAGACTGAGGGAGAGAGTAACCGAGGCGCTGTCGTACAGAAAAAAGCTTTTTCTAAACGACACACAAAAGGTCTCTCCCTCTGTCATGCGCAAAGCGCATGCCACCTCCCTCGTCAGAGGGAGGATAAAAAGCTCATTCTTTATTTGTTTTGGAACTCAAAAAAGTCATAAACACCCTTATTTTTTTGACAGCGTATTCTGCACTTCCCTGTCTATTGCTGAACAAACCTCATAAAAATTGTTATCAATATCTGTGTTGCAAAATCGTATTACTTTTAGATTATAGCTTTGCAAAACGCTTGTTCTGCTCTCATCGTGCGCCTGCTGCATTTCCGTATAATGCTCACCGCCGTCCAACTCAACAACCAGGCGGGCTTTTGCACAATAAAAATCCGCAATATAGTTGTCAATGACCTTTTGCCGTTGAAACCTTACCGGGTAATTGCGTAAAAAACAAGTCCAAAGTTTGACTTCCCATGGCGTCATGTTTTTACGAAGTGCTTTTGCACGCGCAATCAAATCCTTGTTATAGTTTAACATATCGTTTTCTTACGGCACATAGTCAAATTCCAAATCGTAAATGCTGACGGTGTCGCCTTCCTGGATGCCTTTTTCGCGCAAGGCGTCTAAAATGCCGCTGGTCTGCAAAACGGTTTGAAAATATTGCAAAGACGCGTAATCGTCTAAATCAGTCTTGCTCAAAATGCGGTAAAGCCACTCTGCCTCGACGATATAAACGCCGTCTTCCTCGGTAATCGTAAAGCCGTCGTTCTTTTTCTTTTCGAGCACCGCCATGGGCACTTCTTCGCTTTCATAGCGTTTGACCGGCGGGAGCGTCGCAAGCTTTCGCGCCACGGCGTTAATAAGCTCCTGCGTGCCGTAACGAATCGGGGCGACAATTTCGTAATATTCCAAGCCTTTTTCTTTCATATAGGCGCGGAAACGCGCAAGCTGTTCGTCGTCGGCCAAATCCATTTTATTGCCGGCGACAATTTGCGGGCACTTGGCAAGCTCGGGGTTGAATTTCACAAGCTCCTCGTTGATTTTTTCAAAATCTTCAATCGGATCGCGCCCCTCGCTGCCTGCGACATCCACCACATGCACAAGCATGCGGCAGCGCTCGACATGCCGAAGAAATGCATGCCCAAGGCCTACGCCGTCCGCGGCGCCCTCGATAAGCCCGGGAATATCTGCCATAACAAAGCTTTGCCCCGGTCCCATTGTGACAACGCCCAAAACCGGCGTTATTGTCGTGAAATGATAATCCCCGACAATGGGTTTTGCTTCGCTGACAACAGAAATCAACGAAGACTTGCCGACATTCGGAAAACCCAAAAGCCCGACATCGGCAATCAGCTTGAGTTCGAGAGAAACCTCCCACTCCTCACCGGGTGCACCGCTTTTGGCAAAGCGCGGGGTCTGGCGCGTGGCAGTTGCAAAATGCCGGTTGCCCCAGCCGCCTTTGCCGCCCTTTGCGGCGATGAACGGCTCGTCCGAGGACATATCTGCCATGACAACGCCGCTTTCACATTCGCGGATGATTGTGCCGCGCGGCACACGAATTACAAGGTCCTGCCCTTTTTTGCCGTTGCAGCGCGCACCGCGGCCGTTTTGCCCGTTCTCGGCTTTGTATTTGCGTTTATAGCGGAAATCCGCAAGGGTCGAAAGGTTGTCATCCACCTGAAACACAATATTGCCGCCGCGCCCGCCGTCGCCGCCGTCCGGTCCGCCGGACGCGACATATTTTTCGCGGTGGAACGCAACTGCGCCGTCGCCGCCGTTGCCCGCTTTGATTTGAATTTTTGCAATATCTACAAACATAAGTCTGCCCTCGTTGTCTCAATCTCTATACAATAATATATTTACAAACAGAATGTATATTATTATAGCAAAAACCGAAGCAAAGATAAATAGTGAATTTTTAAAAATCGGATTTCAGTATAAATCGTCGGGAGTTGTCGGAATATATCATATAAATTGTGGTTGTTTTTCTTGACATATACAATATATTGTGTTAGTATAAAGCTGCAGGCGAAAGAAAAATATATGGGTTCTTTGCAAAGTCCGTTTTTTGGGACTTTACTTCAAAATAAATCGAACATTTGTCTTGACAAAGCGAAAATACCTGCTATAATAAGGGTGTAACGATGCAGAACAAATGTTCAAGGACGGAGGTTATCCTTATGACAACAGCACTTGTAATTCGCACCACAATTGAGCTTGCAGTGGTTTTGCTGCTGATATACGGTTTCATCAAAGAAGAAAAAGTCATTGCGTTTGAACAAAAAGTCTGGCGGATTTTGTTCGTCAATTACAGACGCTATAAACGCAAAAAGAAATATGCCGAAATGCAGAAAAACCGCGACTTCCGCGTGGTAAACGGCACAGCTTCTCCGCGTAAAGCACCGGACGGCTCGTTTCATGTGGCGTAAGGCTTCGGCTTTCTGATTTTTGATTTCCCCTATTCCTTTCTATACACACACAAACACAGCGGGGCGGACTTGTCTTTTGAGTCTGCCCCGCTGTGTTTTCTTTGCTGTTCGAGTGCCTTTCGGGCTTCTGTTTTGCTTTATTCTGCAATATACGCCCGGACGCGAAGCGGAATATCCATGCTGTTCGCAAGCGTTTTGCAGGCTTCGATGTCTTCCGGCGGAATAACATCGACCACAGTGAATTTGACATTCGCGCCAAGTTCCTTACATTGGCGGGCAAACGCAAGCATCGCGTCAAACGCCTTTTCGCCGAACGCGGGGTGACAAAGTTTTTCATATTTTTCCGCGGTCGGCGCGTTTAAGGAAACGGAAACTGTATCGATGTATCTGCAAAGTTCTTTGGCGGTCGGTTTGCCGTTGATTAAATCCGAAAGCCCGTTTGTGTTTAAGCGCAGGCGCAGACCTTTTTGCTTTAAATATTCCGCGGTGCGCAGCAGCGTTTCGTAAGCGCAGGTCGGCTCGCCGTAACCACAGAAAACGACCTCTTTGTCATAGGCAGAAAAATCCCAAGCATCCACCGCCGCCTTGACTTCCGCAAACGACGGCGCGTGCTCGGAAAACCAAAGATTTTCCGCCGTTCCCACACCGTCGCCGTTTTCCCGAATGCAAAACGCACACCGGCAAGGGCAGGCGTTGGTTAAATTCAGATAGACTTGACCGCCTAATGTATAAACAATTTCTGTCACAGAGAACTGCTTCCTTTCTGCTAACCGCCGGCGTAACGCGGCGCTTGCATATTCTATGTGTTTCTTATATAATAAGACAAAGTTGTCTTTAAAAAAATACACAATATTTTAATTTTTTAAGGGGACAGTTATGAAACAGGCGCCGGATTTTGATTTCTTACCGCTGCAAAACAGCAACATACCGCTGTATATGCAGGTCTACAATTACTATAAAGCGCTGATTACTCAAGGGAAATTACCGCCCGCAACCAAATTACCATCGATTCGCCGTTGCGCCGAATCGCTTTCCGTCAGCCGAACGACCGCCGAAGCCGCCTATTTGCAGCTGTGCGCCGACGGCTATGTGCTTTCGCGCCCGCAAAGCGGCTATTATGTAACAGATTTATATGTGCCGCGCCCACAGGCTCCGGCAGCTGCGCCTGCTAAAAAGCCGGAAATCCACTTTGATTTTGCTTCTCTTTCCGCGGACCATGAAAGCTTTGACTTTAATTTGTGGCGGCGGTATTTGAAAAGCGCGCTGCGGCAGGATGAACGATTGCTTTCCTACGGTGCGGTACAGGGCGAAGCCGATTTGCGCGAAGCGGTGGCACAATATATCACTGAAAAGCGTAATGTGGTTTGCACTCCGGACAAAATCGTTATCGGCGCGGGTGTGCAAAGCCTTTTGCATATCTTATGCGCCGTTATAGGCGCTCCCTGCCCGGTCGCGTTTCTCGGCGCCGCTTTTACCCAGGGTGTTGCCGTATTTCGGGATCACGGCTTTCCGATTTGCGCTTCAGCGAAAGACGCAAAGCTTATCTACACAACCCCCTCGCACATCAATCGGTGGGGCGATGCCATGCCGACTGCAGAGCGCATTGCCCTGCTGCGCGACACCGCGAAAAAAGAGGTGCTTCTGATTGAGGACGACTACGACAACGAGTTTAACTATTTCTCCCGCCCTGCGCCGGCGTTACAGGGTCTGGACGGCGGCCGCCGCGTGATTTATCTCGGCACCTTTTCCAAGCTGCTTTTGCCGTCTATCCGCTTAAGCTACATGGTTTTGCCGGACGCGCTTCTGCCCGCCTATCGAAAAATTGCGCCGCTCTACAACCAAACCGCCTCCAAGGTCGAGCAAATTGCGCTTTGCCAGTTTATCCGTGACGGGCATTTGGCCAGTCAAATCCGGAAAGTAAGAAAGCTTTACACACAGAAGGCTCTTCGTTTGGAAGCCGCCGTGCGGCAGGTGTTCGGAGAAGATTCGCGCGTCTACACCGGGGAGACCGGTTTTGTTGTGCGGTTTGAGCCGGACACCACGCTTCGTGCCGCCGACCTGACGCGCCGTGCTGCGGAAGCCGGGGTGGCTGTAAAGGCACAGAACCTTCCCGGCGGCAAAACCGCTCTGTTGCTCTCTTGTTCAGGTGTGCGCACCGAAGATTTTTCGGCGGCGCTCACCATTTTGAAAAAAATTTGTGAATCTCCTGACAAGCCTGTTTGATACCGGAAAGAAATAACTGTTTCATTTGATACAGATTTGTCAATAATCCCTCTATATATTTGTATTTTTGTCGAAAAGTGTAAAATTTTTAACAATCAGTATTAATTTACTGATTGTTTTTTTTGTAAAAAATGATAGATTTTTAACAGACACTCTGCTATAATATGTCTTGTATGTGCGGAAACAAGCGCTCCCTTTTCGGAACGATGTGTTTCTGTCCGCGCAACGCGCATCTTTCGCAAAGGAGGAAAACATAAATGCTCAAAAAAATCAGTACGATTCCGTTTAAGGGCACGCCCGAACAGGCTAAAAAGCTGGAGGCGGTCATTGCGGAATGCAAAGGCGACAAAAGCCTGCTGATGCATGTTATGCAGGAAGCCCAGGAAATCTACGGCTACCTGCCTTACGAAGTGCAGATCATGATTGCGGAGGGCATGGATGTACCGCTGGAAAAAGTCTATGGTGTGTCCACCTTTTACGCGCAGTTCTCACTGTCCCCCAAAGGGGAAAACAACATTTCCGTCTGCCTTGGCACGGCCTGCTATGTCAAAGGCTCCCAGTTGATTTTAGACAAAATCAGCGAGGTGCTCGGCATTGAACCCGGCGAGTGCACAGAAGACGGCAACTTCTCGCTGGAAGCCTGCCGCTGCATCGGTGCGTGCGGGTTAGCGCCCGTCCTTACTGTCAACGATGAAGTTTACGGCAAAATCACCGAAGACGATGTCCCCGGCATTTTGGCAAAATATCAAGTCTGATGCGGGAACTGTCGTTGAATGTGCTGGATATTGCACAAAACTCCATTGCCGCAGACGCGGCGACCATACGCATTGAGGTGCTGGAAAACACCGACGCACACACACTGACAATCGGCATTTACGACGACGGCAAAGGCATGACCGAAGAGCAGCTGAAAGCCGTGCAGGACCCGTTTTACACGACCCGCACCACCCGCAAGGTCGGCATGGGGATTCCGCTTTTTAAAATGGCGGCGGAACAGACCGGCGGCAGCCTTTACATTTTCTCAAAGGTCGGCCTCGGCACCAATGTACAGGCGGTTTTCAACACAGATCATGTAGATTTCACGCCGCTTGGGGATATAAATGCCACAATCGTCACGCTTGTCACCATGAATACAGACCGCGATTTTCTGTTTCGCCGAAAGCGCGACGAACGCGAATTTGTGCTGGATACAGCTGAAGTGAAAAGCGTTTTGGCAGGCGTGCCGTTAAGCGAGCCCGCTGTTGTGCAATGGATTAAAGGATATTTAGAGGAAAACACGAAAGATTTGTACGGAGGTGCTACAAATGAAATCGATTGAAGAATTGATGGCGATCCGCGACAACGCCAAAAAGAAAATGACCGTCCGGGAAGACACGGGCGACGACAATATTCGTATCGTGGTCGGCATGGCGACCTGCGGCATTGCGGCAGGCGCACGCCCGGTGCTCAACGCTTTTGTTGATGAAATAGCAAAGCGCGGCATCAAAGGCGTTACCGTTTCGCAGACCGGCTGTATCGGCATGTGCCAGTATGAGCCGATTGTCGAGGTCATGGAGCCCGGCAAGGAAAAGGTAACTTATGTAAAAATGACTGCGGACAAAGCAGTTAAGGTCGTCAACGACCATATCGTCAACGGCAACCCGATTGTAGATTTCACGGTCGGCGCAGCCACCAAATAAGAAGGAGGAAAAACAATGTATCGTTCCCATGTTCTGGTTTGCGGCGGTACCGGTTGTACCTCTTCAAACAGCCTGGCGATCATCGAAGCGCTGGAAGCGGAGATTGCCAAAAAAGGCTTGCAGGACGAAGTGAAGGTCGTCCGCACAGGCTGCTTCGGTCTTTGCGCACTCGGCCCGATTATGATCGTCTACCCGGAAGGCAGCTTTTACAGCCAGGTACAGGTTTCCGATGTACCTGAAATCGTTGAAGAGCACCTTTTGAAAGGCCGTCTTGTCAAGCGTCTGCTTTATGATGAGACTGTCACAATGGACGATGTCAAGTCCTTGCAGGAAACAGATTTCTATAAGAAACAGCACCGTGTGGCGCTGCGCAACTGCGGCGTGATTGACCCTGAAAATATTGAGGAATACATCGCGTTTGACGGCTATATGGCGCTTGCAAAGTGCTTGAAAGAATACACTCCGGCCGAGGTCATTCAAATTGTAAAGGACTCCGGGCTTCGCGGACGCGGCGGCGGCGGATTTCCGACCGGTCTTAAATGGAGCTTTACGGCGGCGAACGAAGCGGACCAGAAATATGTTGTCTGCAATGCCGACGAGGGCGACCCCGGCGCATTCATGGACCGCTCCGTTTTGGAAGGCGACCCGCACTGTATCGTCGAAGCAATGGCGATTTGCGGCTATGCGACCGGCGCGAGCGAGGGCTATGTCTATGTTCGTGCGGAATATCCCATTGCCGTTAAGCGTTTGAAGATTGCCATTGAGCAAGCGCGCGAATACGGGCTTTTGGGCAAAAACATATTTGATTCCGGCTTTGATTTTGATTTGCATGTCCGCCTGGGAGCAGGTGCTTTCGTCTGCGGTGAAGAAACCGCGCTGATGACCTCCATTGAGGGCAACCGCGGCGAGCCGAGACCCCGCCCGCCCTATCCGGCAGTCAAAGGCTTGTTCGGCAAGCCCACCACCGAAAACAATGTGGAGACCTTTGCCAACATTCCGCAAATCATCTTAAAAGGCGCGGACTGGTTCGCCTCAATGGGTACAGAAAAATCCAAAGGCACCAAAGTCTTTGCACTCGGCGGCAAAATTAAAAACACCGGCCTTGTCGAAATCCCGATGGGCACGACCTTGCGTGAAATCATCGAGGAAATCGGCGGCGGCATTCCGAACGGCAAAAAATTCAAGGCGGCGCAGACCGGCGGCCCCTCCGGCGGCTGTATCCCTGCTTCGCTCATGGACACACCGATTGACTACGACAACCTGACCGCAATCGGCTGCATGATGGGTTCCGGTGGTCTCATTGTTATGGACGAGGACAACTGCATGGTCGACATCGCGAAGTTCTTCTTAAACTTCACAGTCGACGAATCCTGCGGCAAGTGCACCCCCTGCCGCGTCGGTACAAAGCGGCTTTTGGAAATGCTGGATAAAATCACTTCCGGCAAAGCCGCCATGGAAGACTTGGACCGGTTGGAAGACCTTTGCAACTATATCAAAGCAAACTCCCTTTGCGGACTTGGTCAAACGGCGCCGAACCCCGTGCTTGCCACACTCAAATTCTTCCGCGAAGAATATGTGGCGCATGTACGCGACAAACACTGCCCTGCGGGCGTGTGCAAAGCGCTTACAACTTATTCCATTGATGCTGACAAATGCCGCGGTTGCACGGCGTGCGCAAGAAAGTGCCCCGCCGACGCCATTTCCGGCAAGGTCAAAGAAGTCCATACCATCGATATCACAAAATGCATCAAGTGCGGCGTTTGCATGGAAACCTGCAAATTCGGCGCGGTTGTGAAAAGATAAGGAGTGTGCCAAATGGAAACTGTCAATATTCAAATTAACGGCATGCCCTTAAGCGTGCCGAAAGGAATCTCCATTCTCGAAGCGGCAAGATATGCCGGTATCGAGATTCCGACGCTTTGCTATTTAAAAGACATCAACGAAATCGGCGCCTGCCGCATCTGTATGGTTGAGGTGAAAGGCGCAAGAAACTTAGTGACCGCCTGCGTGTACCCGGTAAGCGAGGGCATGGAAGTGTTCACCAACACCGAAAGGGTACGCCATTCCCGCAAGACCACGCTTGAGCTGATTCTTTCCACGCACGACAAGAAATGTCTTTCCTGCGTGCGCAGCGGGACCTGCGAATTGCAGGCGCTTTGCAAGGAATTCGGCGTAGATGATGAGAACGCTTTTGCAGGCGAAATGATTCACTATGATTTCGATGACTCCGCCGCACACATGGTGCGCGACAACAACAAGTGCATTCTCTGCCGCCGCTGCGTTGCTGCCTGCGACGCACAGGGCATTTCCGTTATCGGCGCAAACGCCCGCGGCTTTGACACGCACATCAGCTCGGCGTTTGACAAAGACCTTGCCAATGTTTCGTGCATTTCCTGCGGACAGTGCATCGTTAACTGCCCGACCGGCGCTATCGTTGAAAAGGATGACACCGGCAAGGTGCTGGAAGCCATCAATGACCCGGAGAAATTCGTCATCGTCAACACCGCGCCGTCCATTCGCGCGACGCTCGGCGAAGCGTTTGGTATGCACATCGGCACCAATGTCGAGGGTAAAATGGTCGCCGCACTGCGCCGCTTAGGCTTCGACAAGGTGTTTGACACCGACTTTGCCGCTGACCTTACGATTGTGGAAGAAGCACACGAATTCTTAGACCGCGTTCAGAACGGCGGCGTTCTGCCGATGATCACCTCCTGCTCACCGGGCTGGATTAAATACTGCGAGCACTATTACCCCGAGCTTATTCCGCACCTTTCCACCTGCAAATCGCCGCAGCAGATGTTCGGCGCAACCATGAAAACCTATTATGCGCAGAAAATGGGCATTGACCCGAAAGACATGGTTGTCGTAGGCGTTATGCCCTGCACGGCAAAGAAGTTTGAAACCAAGCGCCCGAATCAAGCGGCATCCGGCTACCCGGATGTGGACATCGCAATTACCACGCGTGAGCTCGCGCGGATGATTGAGAGCGCAGGCATCTTCTTTAAGCATCTGCCCGATGAGGAATTTGACAATCCGTTCGGCGAGTCCACCGGCGCAGCCACCATTTTCGGCGCAACCGGCGGCGTTATGGAAGCGGCGCTTCGCACCGCGGTGGAAACCCTGACCGGCAAAGAGCTGGAAAGCGTTGACTTCAAAGAAGTGCGCGGCATGAAAGAGGTCAAGGAAGCCGAATACGATGTGGACGGCACCAAAATTAAAGTAGCTGTTGCAAGCGGCCCCAAAAACGCCAAGGTGATTCTGGACAAAATCAAAGACGGCACTGCCGACTATCAGTTCATTGAAATCATGGGCTGCCCCGGCGGCTGCATCAACGGCGGCGGTCAGCCGATTCAGCACGCAGTCGTTCGCAACTTCGTGGATTTGAAGGCCAGACGCGCACAGGCACTTTATGATGCCGACGCAAAAAATCAGAAGCGCAAGTCCCACGAAAACGAAGCTATCAAACAGCTTTATGCCGAATTCCTCGGCGAGCCCGGCAGCCACAAAGCGCATGAGGTTCTGCACACCTCTTATGTTGCGCGTAAAAAATACAACTGATATTTTGCCCCGCCCTTTTCGGGCGGGGATTTTTTTGCTTTCTTGACGAAAAAAAGCCGCTGTGCTATGATTACGGCAGTCCGTTTCGGGCAGAAATACAAAGGCAAAACAGCTGTAACACAGCAAGAGCAAAGGAGGCGTTTTTGTGCCCTGTGTTTCGTTGATGATTAAACCCGCGTCGTCCCTTTGCAATCTTTCGTGCGACTACTGTTTTTACCGTGATGTTGCAAAACACCGAGCAAGTCCGCGTTTTGCCTGTATGACCGAGTCGACGGCGGACAGGCTGATTGAAAAATCTCTTCGCTTTGCCGACGGACAGGCGGTATCATTTACCTTTCAGGGCGGCGAGCCGACACTTATCGGGCTGCCTTTTTTCCAAGCGTTTACAAAAACTGTGAAACGCCTGAACCGTAAAAACAGCCCGGTATTTTACAGCTTGCAAACCAACGGCACCACTTTAAACGACGAATGGGCAAGCTTTTTCTCGGAACACGGCTTTTTGGTGGGCTTAAGTCTTGACGGCGACGAGCAAGGCAATAGATTCCGCAAAACGCCGTCCGGTGAAAGCACTTTCCAAGCGGTTCTCTCTGCCGCAAAGCTTCTGAATAAGCACCATGTAGAATTCAACATTCTCACCGTGCTCACCGGCTATTGCGCTGAAAACGGCGCGCGTATCTACCGCTGGTTTCGGGACAACGGCTTTCGATATCTGCAATTCATTCCGTGTCTTCGTCCGTTTGATTCCAAAGCGCAAAGCGAGCTTTTTATGACAAGCGAGCAATACGGTGATTTTTTGATTCGCATATTCCGGCTGTATACGGAAGATTACCTGCGCGGGCAGTATGTAAGCGTTCGGCAGTTTGACAACTGGGTGCGCCTGTATTTGGGGCTGCCGACAGAGCAATGCGGTATTTTGGGACGCTGTTCGCATCAATTTGTTGCGGAAAGCAACGGCAGCATTTACCCATGTGATTTTTACTGCACCGACGACTATCTGCTCGGCAATATTCTAACCGACGATTTTGAAGCTATGGCGAGTTCTAAAACTGCGATAGAATTTTTAAAAGAAAGTCTTATTGTGCCGGAGAAATGCCGCACATGCAAGCTTTACCCGATGTGCCGCGCCGGCGGCTGCAAGCGCACTCGGCAAAGCGAAGATTACTGCGAAGCCTATCGCCGGTTTTTCACCGAATGCCTGCCGCTGTTTGAGGCGTTTCAGAATGAAAGGCCAAATACCCTTTAAAAGTAATATTTTCTTTGAACCGTCTGCTTTTCACAGACGGTTTTTGCTTTTTCAGAATTTTGCTTGCGAAAGCAGAAAGGGTGTGATACACTATCGGGGCATGACTAAGAAAGGGACAGGAATGAACCATGCTGAAATTACAGGATTATGACAAGCGCTTTTACAAAAAAACGATTGCAATTGCCATTCCCGTGGCACTGCAGGCGCTTTTAAATAATTTTCTCAATGTCATTGACACGGTGATGATCGGCTCTTTGGACGAGACCTCGCTCGCCGCAGTCGGTCTTGCCAACAAAGTATTTTTTGTTTTGTCTCTGGTGCTGTTCGGTGTTGCCGGCGGCTCCACCGTTCTGACTGCGCAGTTTTGGGGCAAAAAAGATTTGCGCAATGTCCGGCGGGTATTGGGGCTGTCTTTGTGCATCGGCGTCAGCGCGGCGCTCATTTTTACACTTGCCGGTGTATTGATTCCGACCCGCGTCATGCGCATCTTCACCCCGGAGCAGGACGCCATCGCGCTGGGCGCCAGCTATTTGACGATTGTGGCAATCTCTTATCCGTTTCAGGCAATTTCACAATGCTACACCTATTTTTATCGGGCCGTGAACAAAGTTGCGTTTACTGTGATCATTACCGGCTGTGCAATTGGCATCAACGCTGTTATCAATTACACGCTGATTTACGGGAAATTCGGATTCCCGCAACTGGGGTTGCGCGGTGCAGCGATTGGCACACTGATTGCGCGGCTGTTTGAGTGCATCGCTATTTTGACCTATGTATATGCCACAAAAAGTGCAGGCGCCGCTAAACTGCGTGAATTGTTTACCTTTGACCGCGCGTTTGTACGCAACTTTTTCAAAATCGCGCTGCCGGTCATTTTTAACGAGTCCATTTGGGGTCTCGGCGTAACGATGTATGCGTTGGTTTACGGCAGAATGGGCGTGATTCCCGTTGCCGCTATAACAGCGACACAGGTCGTCGAAGAAATGTTCATTGCAGCGTTCGCGGGGCTCGCGTCTGCCACAGGCGTGGTGCTCGGCAACGAAATGGGCGCAAACCGCTTAAGCGACGCCAAGCGGCACGCGCGTGTACTGCTTCGCGCCAATGTTGTGTTTTCCCTGTTTTTGGCACTTATGCTATTTACTTTGCGCAAAGCCATCATCTCTATTTTTGACCTGCCGGCGGAAACCTTCGCCGCGGCGGCAACTTGTTTGCTGATTTTCTCTTTGTATTTGCCCTTTAAAACAAATAACTACATTATTATCGTCGGTATTCTGCGCAGCGGCGGCGACACAAAATATGCTTTGTTTTTGGACTTTTCCGGCGTGTGGGCTATCGGCGTGCCGATGGCTGTCCTCGGCGGGCTCATCTTAAAACAGCCGGTCTATATCGTATATGCCATGGTTATGGCAGAAGAAGTCTATAAAACCATTCTCGGAGCTTTCCGTTACCGGAAAGGAAAATGGATTCGCAACATTGTCGGCTAAAGACGCGCCGGGTTTTGCTTTTCGGTTGCAAAAAAGCAAAAAAAATGATAGAATAAGTAAAATTATGCTTTAAGGAGTTCGCCATGCAGCGTAAAATCATTTCTATCCTGTTGCTTTTCGTCCTCTTGGTGACTTTTGCTTCCTGTGGGTCAAATGGGAAAGAAGATGACACCACAACCACAAGTTCTGTTTTCTCGCCGCAGACCACATACAGCGGCGGAATTTATGCCGACGGCACCAATGCGCCCGTAACCCAGCCTGTTGCACAGTCGAACCTGGTCACGGTCACCGTGCCGGAGGGGTACACGCTTGTGCGGCTTTCCTGGCTTTTAGAGGATAAGGGCATTTGCGGCAGCGATGAGTTTATTGAAGCTGCACAGAATTACGACCTTTCTAAATACAGCATATTAAGCAGCGTTCGTTCGGCGAAAAATGTCTGTTTCCCGTTAGAGGGGTATTTATTCCCCGCAACCTATGAATTTGAAAAGAACACAGACCCCAACACCGTAATTCAGAAAATGGTATCTACATTCTCGTCAAAATTCACACAGGAAATGCAGACACGCGCCAAGGCGCTCGGCTATTCCGTGCACGAAATTCTGACGATTGCTTCCATCATTGAAAAAGAAGCATTCACCGCCGAACAGCGCACACTGATTGCTTCTACGCTTTATAACCGCCTTGACAAAGGCAAGAAACTGCAGTGCGATGTTACGGTGAAATACTGCACCGGTGTTATCGAGACCCAATACCCTGACAAAATTGACCATTATAAATATTATTACAATACCTATCGCTGTGACGCGCTGCCCGCGGGGCCGATTTGCAACCCCGGCATGAGTTCTATCAACGCAGCGCTTTACCCGGACGACACCGACTATTTGTATTTTGTGATTGACACCGAACCGCCTTATGAATCCCGCTTTGCGGCCACTTACGAAGAACACCTGAAAAACTGTGAGGAAATGGGCATTTAACCGGTTTTTTCTTCCCGCAACCGTTTTATGGCAACTCCGGTTGCGCCCAAAATCCGGTGCTGCAAACCGGAATTGGTTGTAAAATCGTTTCGCCACCGGTATAATGAACTTGTCATTCTTCCAGAAAAGGAGCAATACTTTATGAATATTGAAATTGCAAACCGCCTTGTGCAGCTGCGAAAAGAAAACGGACTTTCCCAGGAAGCGCTCGCGGCAAAGCTGGGCATCAGCCGCCAGGCAATTTCCAAATGGGAGCGCGCAGAGGCTTCGCCCGACACAGACAATTTAATGGCGCTTGCGGAGCTTTACGGCATGTCTTTAGACGCTCTGCTCAACACGGAAAACGACCAGTATATTTTAAACGGTGCAGAAGAAAATGCAGACGACGAAAAGAAGAAAGTAAAAAAAGAAAAGACCGAGCTGCAGAAAAAGGGCATCAAAATGCTGAAATTCCCCTTCCCGCTGATTGTCGTCATTGTATTTCTGATTTTCGGGTTCGCGGCGAATCTGTGGCACCCGGCATGGCTTATATTCCTGCTGCTGCCGATTTATTATCACTTGGGCGGCGCGCTTTGCATCCGCAGCAAAAAAGCCCGGCTGCTCGCAATGCCGGTTCCCGAAGTCGCTCTTTTGATTTACCTGTGCTTCGGCATTTTGGCAAACCTTTGGAGCCCGACCTGGATTGTCTTTTTGGTGATTCCGCTTTACTATTGGCTGGTCGCAAGCTTCTATAAAGAAAAGAAGACAGAGGATTCTGTTTCCGAATCTGAAAAATAATGACAGAAAGAAAACGGTGAAATGTAACTTTCACCGTTTTTTTCATGGCAAAGCGGCGATTTTTGGAAAGATAAACATAGCATTCCGTCCCCGCTTGTGCTACAATAAATAAGTATTCTAAATACATCGGAGGAATCTGACATGCACTGCACAAGAAACATTACAAACGACATTGTGTATCTCGGCGGCAGTGACCGCAGACTTGCACTTTTTGAAAATGTATTTCCCATTCCTGACGGCGTTTCTTACAACGCTTATCTTATCAAGGATGAAAAAACTGCGCTGCTCGACACGGTGGACAAGTCCGTTTCCGAGTTGTTTTTTGAAAATCTGGAATTTGCACTCGACGGCAGAGCGCTCGACTATGTCGTGGTCAACCACATGGAGCCCGACCATTGCGCCACCCTCGGCGAAGTGATTTTGCGCTATCCGCAGGTCAAAATTGTCTGCAACGCCAAAACGCTGACCATGATTAAACAGTTTTTCACCTTTGAAGCGGACAAGCGCTGCCAGCTTGTCAAAGAGGGTGAGTCCCTGCCGCTGGGCAAACACACCCTGCAATTCTATATGGCGCCCATGGTGCACTGGCCGGAGGTCATGGTAACTTATGACACGGCGGACAAGGTGCTGTTTTCCGCAGATGCGTTTGGTACTTTCGGCGCACTCGGCGGCACGATTTTCGCCGACGAATGCGGCTATCCGCAAAAGGGATTTGACGAAGCACGCCGCTACTATACCAACATTGTCGGAAAATACGGCATGCAGACGCTTTCGCTTCTGAAAAAAGCCTCGGGGCTTGAAATTGCTTATGTCTGCCCCCTGCACGGACCCATTTGGCGCAAAGACATTGGTGCTTTTATTGAAAAATATCAGCTTTGGGGCGCCTATGAGCCGGAAGAGAAAGGTGTTTTAATTGCCTATGCTTCCGTTTACGGCGGCACACAGAACGCTGCGGAAATTTTGGCGGCAAAGCTTGCGGACGCGGGCGTTACCAACCTTGCGATGTATGATGTATCCGTCACGCATCCGTCCTACATTGTCTCGGAAGCGTTCCGCTTCAGCCACATTGTGTTCGCATCCACGACCTACAACAATGGCATCTTCTGCAACATGGAGACGCTTTTGCACGACCTTTCCGCTCATGCATTGAAAAACCGCACGGTCGGCATCATTCAAAACGGCTCATGGGCACCGCAGAGCGGCAAGCTGATGCGCGAACAGCTCGGTACCATGCAGAATATGCGTATTTTGGAAGCATCGGTCAACCTGCGCTCAACTGTAAAGCCTGAAAACCTTACAGAAATAGACGCGCTTTGCAAAGAAATTGCCGCTGATTTTTAACCGAAATTTCGCTTGGGAAAGAGAGAAAAAGCATGAGGAAAAATGACGCGCGACAAAAACTGGCCGATTTTTTAAAAGGACCAAACGGCAAAAAGATATGGATTGCAGCTTCCGGCGTTTTTCTGGCAGCTGTCTGCCTTTGTCTGACGGCTGTTATCACGCACCGCAGAAATGCAGCTGAACCGCCAAAAACGGTTGCGGCGACGCCGGAAACCACTGTGTCTGAAACGACAACCGCTACAACCGAGACCCAAACGGCAACGACCACGGAAACAACCACAAAAAAACCGGCGCCGAAGCCGGTGGGCACAACTAAGCCCGTGGAGCGCGAAGAACCGGCGCTGCCCCCAAAGGTTACACAGAACAAAAACGAAAATCACCCGATTCGGTGTTTGAATGTGCCGTTTATCGACCAGCGTAAGAAATACCCCACCGGCTGTGAAAGCGTTGCGGCTGTCATGGCCATGCAGTATTACGGCATGCCGATTTCAGTCGAAACCTTTATTGACCGCTATCTGCCAAAAGGCACTGTTCCTTATCTGGATGCTGCGGGCACACGCTTCGGCGATGACCCGCGCAAGGTGTTCCTCGGCAATCCATACAGTGAAAAAGGCTGGGGCTGTTACGCACCTGTCATTGTGAACGCGGTCAACCGTTATATTGACAAATACAAATACAGCGTCAAGGCCGTTTACGGTGTATCTTTAGACGCACTTTGCAAGCAATATATTGACAAAGGCATTCCCGTGCTGATTTGGGCGACGCAAAACATGAAAAAAGCCGAGCCCGGAAAGACCTGGTATATCACCGGCACAGACGAGACTTTCACTTGGATTCGCCCCATGCACTGCCTGTTATTGGTCGGATATGACGCAAGCGGGTATTATTTCAACGACTCGCTGCAAGGCAAAAATTTCCGCTATTCTAAATCGAGTGTCCAGGCGGCTTATAAGGCGCTTGGCATGCAGGCCGTCATTATTTCTGACACCCCGGCTTTAACCACTACAAAGCCTGAACCGACAACTGAACCGGAGACCGAGACTGAACCCGAAACCGGGACTGATCCCGAAACCGGCACAGAAACAGGCACGGTGACTACCCCCACAGAGACCGTAACCGCGTCAGGCGACACAGAAACCTAAAGATAAAAGAACACCCGCAAAACTGCGGGTGTTCTTTTTTTACCTTATTCTGAAAAGCCGAAATGCTTCGCGATTTTTTCATAAGTCGGGGTGGGCACGCCGTATTGCCGCCCTAACCGAACCGGCGTAAACACAAGGCCATCCATTTCCGACGATTTCCCTGCTCGAATATCCCGCTGCATGGAAGTGGAAGCATCCGGCGCGAGGGCGTCTAAAATCGACAAATTGGTCTTTACAATATCGATATCAAATGCAGCACCCATGGCTTTTGCCAACGCAGCAATCTCACGCATCAGCGCGCAAAAGCATTCCCGCGGTTCGCCCGGTTTCTGAAATGCCGCCGCGTCTGCGTCAAAATACAGCCCGGCGCTCGCCATAGGTGAAGTGTAGGCATATTTTTTCAGTGTGTCCCGCCGAACATGGTCGGTCAGCACCGGCGTGATACCGGCAGCCTTTAAGTCTTTTTCGATTTCGTGCAGCACAGCGCACTCCTCTTTCGGGTCACGCACACCATAAACGATTCTGAAAATATCGCCCTGCTGCGCCAAAACGCCTGGCGCCTCTACGCTTGCCGCAATGTAAATACAGCCGTCGGTAACAAGCAGGTTCGGCAGCGCCTTTTGCAAGGTTTCCCCTGTTGTAAAAATATTTAAAAGCGGAATGACTACACACCCGGGTTTGGCAACGCGCTTAAAAAACGCAATCGCGCTATCAAGGGCATACGCCTTGACACAAACAAACACAACATCCGGCTGTTCTGTGTATTCTTCCGCAGTAAACGCCTGCACCCAAACCGTTTTTGCGGCTTTATTTGCACGCTTTATCTGCAGCCCGTTTTCGCGCATGGCTTTCAAATGTGCGCCGCGGGCAATGGTATCTGTCTGAAAGCCCGCTTCTGTAAGCGCAGCTGCCACACTGCCGCCGACTGCACCGGCACCAAACACACAATACCGCATAAATTCTCCTTCTTTTTTCGAGATTTTACAATATTTTAACATAGTTTCGCAAAAAATCTACCGGAAATGTGCGGATTTTTCGAAAGAAGTATGCTACAATAGTTTCAGTTTGGCACAAGGAGCTGTTTTCCATAGATCGAAAAACTTGTTTGAAACTGGCTGCAAAAATTGCCGCCGTTGCGATTGTATTTACAGTCATTGTGATTTACTACGATGAATTGCGCAACTTGGATGTCCGCGCGCTTGTTCAGGCTGCGCCGTCTCTTGCAGTTGCGGTATTGGCTGTGTTGGGCGTTTATTTGCTTAAAGGGCTTGTATTTATTATTCCGGCGTCGATTTTTTACCTTTCCGTTGGCATGGCGTTTGAGCCCGGCGCGGCAGTTGCCATCAATTTAGCCGGTATTCTGATTGAAATTACCGCTTCATATTTATTCGGGCTGTTTTTAGGCGGTGACGCCATTCAAAAGAAGCTTGCGCAAAACAAAGGCGGCCGCCGCATTTTGGAACTGCAGGACAATAAAAAGAATGCTTCGGTCTTTATTCTGCGGCTTCTGCCTATTTTCCCGATTGATTTTGTCAGCTTATTTTTAGGCGGCAGCAAATATAATTTCTTGAAATATTTGCTGTTTTCCTTTCTCGGCATTGCGCCGCGCGTGATTTTGTTCACACTTCTCGGCGACAAGGCTTATGACTATATCCCCATGAATCTGATGATTCTGTTGATTTTAGCCGCACTCATTGGCGCTGCTGTTGCCGCCGTCATACAGGCGTTGCGGCACAAAAAAGCTGCGCTTAAAACGGTTAACCCCGATATGCCGGCACAAAATGACGCCGATAATCCTGCTGACAATTGAAAGGACACTGCTTATGCTGAAATTCAACGCGCAAAACAAATTTAAAATCATGCAAATTACCGACATTCAGGAAGTCCCGAACATTTCGCCGGACACGCTCTCCCTTTTAAACGCAGCGGTAGAAGTGGAGCGCCCTGACCTTGTCGTTTTGACCGGCGACCAAATTAAAGGCTACGGCATCACCTATAAGGGCAAGGGCAAAGAACTGGAAAAGCATGTTGCCGCCACGATTGAAACCTTTTTGCGCCCCATCATTGACCGCGGTATTCCGTTTGCCGTAACCTTCGGCAACCATGACCGTCAGGTGGGCGTTTCCAACCACGACCAGTTTGAAGATATTTACAAAAGCTTTCCGGGCTGTGTCGGCGAGCAGGCCAAAGAAATTGACGGCGGCGGCACTTTCGCCTTACCGATTTACAGCGCGGACGGCGAAAAAATCGTTTTTAACCTGTATTTGATTGATTCCGGCACAGACAAAAAAGGCGGCGGCTATGAGGCCGTGACCAAGGAGCAAATCGAGTGGTACAAAAAGACACGAGATGCGCTGATTGCCCAAAACGGCGGTAAACCTGTGCCGTCTCTTGTTTTTCAGCACATTCCTCTGCAGGAGCATTACCATGTGCTCAAGCAGGTGAAAAAAGGCACAAAAGGCGCCATTCGTGCTTACAGAATCCATAAAAACGAATACTATGTGCTGGGCGATACATGCCGCAGCGGCGATGTGCTTTTAGAACCGCCGTCAATCCCCGATGAGAACACCGGCGAATTTGACGCGTTGGCGGAAAAAGGCGATGTTCTGGGTGTATTTGTCGGGCACGACCACAAAAACAGCTTTGTCGGCCGTTACCGCAATGTTGACTTGGGCTTTACCCAAAGCGCGGGCTTTAATGAATACGGCAACGGCATACACCGCGGTGTGCGTGTGTTTGAACTGGACGCTGAAAATCCGAACACCTACGCTACCCATACGCTTGAATTTAAAGATTTAGTCGGCACAAAGCTTCACAAGCCGTTAAAGGATTTTATTTTCCGGCACTTCCCCACCTGCGTGGACGCCGCCATTCCGATGATTGGTAAGGCACTTGCAGTTTTGGCTGCAATCATTATACTCATCGTTTTGCTAATTAAGTTTTTATAATTCTGTATTAAAGGAGGACTTTGCCTTGCAAACGCCTGAAAACACGACAAAAAAATCCAACCCTTTTCGCCAATTTACAGAAAAACATCCTGAGATTTGGAAATTCATCAAATTCTCTATCATGGGCGGCGGTTCTTCTGCTGTTGAACTGATTGTACATATGGTGCTTTTAAACACGGTTTTTGCCGCGCTGACCTCTGCCGCCATTACCAATCCGACGCTCAACATGATCGGCATCACCTCGAAAGGGTATTTATATACCTATTTGATTTCAACCACGGTCGGCTATACCATTGCCTTCATTTTAAATCGAAAAATCACTTTTAAAGCGGACGCCAACCCGGCACTGAGCATGGTGTTGTATATCATTATGGTGGTGTTCACGATTTTTGCAAACGGTTGGATAGGCTCGGCAATGACGACTTTTGCTCAGGCGCACGAACTGACCGGCAACCTGTGGGATTTTGTCATTAAAGTCATTGGCATGCTGATTCCCTCCCTTTGGACTTATCCCTGCAACCGCTTCATCATTCACCGCCACAAGAAAACGGCGAACCCTGAAGAAAAGGCCAAGGAAGCGTAATATGCAGGACGAAAAAGAAGCGCTCCGCAAACGCTTTTCAGAGCTTTGCGATCGCGCCGAGCTTCGCCGCGCGCCGGTATTTTCTGATTTTTTAGATATGCACGAGCAAAGCATATTGCAGGAAACGAGGTTTTCTTCGCGGGTGTTTCTCTGTGGCGGCTATGACACGGCAGAACGCCGCATTGCTTGCTTTGGATTTTCAGAGCCACCGGAGGCAGAGGAACTTCCGGCGCAATGGCTCTGCATAAAACCGGCGGTGCAAAAATTTGCCGACACCCTCACACACCGGGATTTTTTAGGCGCGCTGCTCTCTTTAGGGCTTCGGCGCGAAATGATTGGCGACATTGTGGTTACAGAAAACTGCGGCTATGTCTTTTGCATGCAGACCGTTGTCTCCTGCGTGCTTTCCGAGCTTTCACGCGTAAAACACACAACGGTGCGCTGCTCAGTCGCAAAAGCACTGCCGCCTGATGCGGTACGCCCGCCGGAATACGGCGAGTTTGTTGTCTCCGGCACGAGGCTGGATGCGCTTTGCGCAGCGGTATTTCGCCTTTCCCGCTCGGACGCACAAAAACGCATTGCCGCAGGGCGCGTATTCGTCAACAGCCGGGAAATCACAAAGTCCGATTTCTTACCGCAAGACGGCGATATTATTTCCGTTCGCGGGGTTGGGCGGTTTGTTTTCGGCGGCATCGCACGCGAAACCAAAAAAGGCAAGCTGCGCATTCTTGCAGGAATTTATGCTTAAAGGGTAGCATTATGAAGGATTCAACCAAACAAAATCTGCTGACAGTGCTGGCTTTCCTGCGCGGTCACCGGGAATATCGGCGCGACAAAACGGAGGACTGGCGCAATAAATTTGACTGCACCTTTCCCGAGCTTAGCTTTGCCGGTGATTCTCCGCAAACCGCTAATGAAAGCGGCTGGTATAAAACTTTAGATATTGCCTTTTCCGGCAGCGAGCTCTCCTTTCCGTTCGTCCCCTCTCCGCACGGCAAACGGGTAAGCGAATACTGGTGTGACGAAATGGTGCGGGTGGAAAACAACACCGCTGTTATTACCGCGCGCAAAGAAACGGCGCATAAATGCGCAATTTGTGATGTAAAGCAGGGAGACTTTACAAGCGGAATCGAAACGCGGTGCATGGAAAACGGAAAAAGCGTTCCGACCTTTGAGCAAGCTTTCGGTTTTTTTGAAGCCTGTGTCGAGCTTCCAAAGTCCGGGGGTATGTGGTCTGCCTTTTGGCTGCAATGCAACTCGGTAGAACAAATCGGTGCAGCCGGAGAGGACGGCACAGAAATCGATGTGTATGAGTCTTCCTTTTATAACACGGACCGGCACAAAATCGGTCACGCGCTGCATTTTGACGGCTATTCACCCCTTTACCATCAATGCATGGACGCCATTCGACCGGTGGAACAAGATTTATATGACGGCTACCACACTTTTGCGGTAAAATGGACGCCGGTGGAATATGTCTTTTATATCGACGGCAAAGTTTCCTGGGCCTCAGACTTCGGCGGTGTTTGCAAGGTTCCGGCTTTTCTGCGGCTCACCAACGAGATTCGCCCCGGCAAAATCGGACCCTATGGACAAAGTTTGGGAGAATTTTCCGGCGGCGAGCTGCGCGTGCGTTCGGTGCGCGTATGGCAGAATGTAAGGTATGTTCCCTTTACACGCAAGCCTTCCGATTTTCAAAAAGAAAAAGCAAAATAAAAAACACCCGCATCACACGATGCGGGTGTTTTTTGCATATTTATTTTAAACTATGTTAAAACCTTATGCCTGTTCCTCTTTCATTTTTGCAAAGCACTCGCTGCAATACACCGGACGGTCGTCACGGGGCTGGAAAGGAACTTTTGCTTCGCCGCCGCAAGCCGCGCAGGTTGCGGTGAACATTTCTCTTTCGCCTCTCGCAGCGTTCTTTCTTGCATCACGGCAGGCTTTGCATCTCTGGGGCTCATTTACAAACCCTTTTTCAGCATAGAACTCCTGCTCGCCGGCAGTGAAAGTGAATTCCTGCCCGCACTCTTTGCAGATGATGGTCTTGTCTTCGTACATTTTGCTACCTCGCTTGAAAAAAATATTTTTACCCCAAGCGGATTTGCACCGCCGCATAGTTGTCAATGCTCTCCTTGCTGAGAAAGGGCGTATCGATGAAGTTTCTAAGTTTACTTCTTCAGCTTGTGCCGAACCCTTTGAAGCGCATTGTCAACGGATTTTGGCGAAGAACCAATCTTTTCTGCAATTTCACAATAAGAAAGGCCGCTAAGGAATAACTTGAGCACACTTTTTTCCGTCGCGGAAAGACCCGTCTCGATAAAATCGAGAATCTGTTTACATTCCTCCCGCAAGTCCTGCAATTCTTCCAAGCTCTGTGACGGCGCCGCGCCGAGGTTGTCCTCCCACGGGACGGACTGTGCCGTCGGCACGCTTTTCGCACCGGATACCTTTCGAAGCGCCGTGCGAATTTGGTTATTGACACAGACGCACGCATAGGTTGAGAACGACGCATCCCCGCCGAAGCGATAGGTGCGTACCGCTGCCATAAGCCCCAAAAGTCCCTCTTGCAGCAAGTCGTCGGAATCCAGCAGGACACTTTTGTATTTTGCCGACTGACGGCGCACAAGCGGCAGCATGTCCGCAATTAAGCGGGAAAATGCCGCGTGATCCCCCTGCTGTGCAGCCAAAACCAACGCTTCGGTCGCGTTCGCAGACGCAGTCTTAGTCGGTTCAGCCAAACAGATTCACCTCACAGGGGCAAATTACAAAAGTTACCAAGTGTACGAAAAATATTATACTATATTTTCCCGTTTTGTCAACTTATTTTTTGTGTAAACTGTATAAAAAGGCTTTTTGAGGCCTTTTAATGAACACAGCCCGGTTTTCCTGTTTGAAAACCGGGCTGAAAGCTCTTGTTTTTTATCACATATTGCCGAACACGCTCACCAAAACGGTCACGGTCGTGGCAAGCATAAGCACCGCCATAACAATGGCGATGACCCGAACGGCAATTTTACTGTTCATCATTTTGCATTATTCCCTTCAAATTCCAAGTGCTTTTTCCATGTCAGCAGCAATGCGGTCCGCTTTTGCCTGTGCATTTTCGCGTGTGTCCGCCACCGAAGTGACATAAATTTTGATTTTTGGCTCGGTCCCCGACGGGCGAACAATTACACCGGTGGCGCCGTCCAAACGATAGCTCAATACATTGGATTTCGGCAGCGTGATTGCCGTTTCTTCGCCGGTTTCTGTATTCTTGGTGACGCTGGTTTCATAGTCAGAAACCATGCGCACGCGCTCGCCGGCGATTTCTTTCGGCGGATTGCTGCGAAGCGATGTCATCATGTCCTGCATTTTCTGCATCCCTGCCGCGCCCTCGAAATTGAAGTTCAAAAGCGTGTTGAGATACATGCCGTATTTTTTGTAGATGCTCTGCATGAAATCATAAAGGCTCATGCCCTTGCGCTTGTAATATGCCGCCATTTCGCAGATGAGCATGGAAGCAACAACCGCGTCCTTGTCGCGGGCGTGTGCGCCGCGCAGATAGCCGTAAGATTCCTCCATACCAATCACAAAGCGGTCGGTTTCGCCTTTCTTCTCAAGCTTGGTGACCAGCTCGCCGATATATTTAAACCCGGTCAGCAGGTCGGCGGTTTCGGCACCGTAAGCTGCGGCAATTTCCGCAACCAGACGGGAAGTTACAATCGTTTTTACGACAATCGGGTCTTTCGGGAGTTTCCCCTGCTCGGAAAGGGAGGACAGCACATATTCCGTCAGCATGGCGCCGACTTCATTGCCGGTCATCAGTTTGTATTCGCCGTCGTCAAGAACTGCAATACCGACGCGGTCACAGTCGGGGTCGGTTGCGAGCAGCAAGTCCGCCTTTTTGGTTTCAGAAAGTGCAATCGCACGCTCAAATGCCTGGCGGATTTCGGGGTTCGGATAGGGGCAGGTCGGGAAGTTGCCGTCGGGGAGCTCCTGTTCGGGAACGACGGTGACATCGGAAATGCCGATTTCCCGCAGAATCTCGCGGACATGCTTGTTGCCCGTGCCGTTGAGTGGTGTGTAGATGACCGAAAGGTCAGAGCCGTTTGCCGCGTCGGGGTTGACCTGCGCTTTGCGCACTTCCTCATAAAAGCCCTCAAACACTTCACGGCCGATATAGGTGATTTTCCCCGCTGCGACCGCTTCGTCAAAGTCCATCGTGCGCACGCCGGAGAACATATCCACTTTCTGAATGAACGCATAGGTTTTTGCAGCCGCCTCGTCGGTCATTTGATAGCCGTTGGGGTCATAGCATTTATAGCCGTTATATTTTGAGGGGTTGTGGCTCGCGGTGATAATAATGCCGGAGCTGCAGCCGAGTGTACGCACCGCGTAGGACAGCATGGGGGTGGGCACCAATTCCGGGTACAGGTGCACCTGCACGCCGTTTGCCGCAAGCACCGCCGCCGCAGAGCGCGCAAACACATCGGACTTAATGCGCGAGTCATAGGCTATGGCAATCGACGGATTTTCAAAATCCGCATTGAGATAGTCGGCAAGCCCCTGTGTTGCCTGGTTGACGGTATACACATTCATGCGGTTCGTGCCCGCGCCGATAACGCCGCGAAGCCCCGCCGTGCCGAATTCCAGATTTTTATAAAAACGGTCGAGAATTTCATCTTCATTGCCTTTTACGGCCTTAAGTTCCGGCAGCAAATCTTTATCCGCCGTTGCTTTTTCGCACCAAAGGTCATATAAAGCATGAATATCATTCATAGAAAAACCTCCTTAAAACTTTGCGATACTGCATTTAGTATACTATATTTCAAAAAAATACGCAAATAAAATCTGTCGAACAGCAACAAACGGAAAAACAGGGCGTACCATTCAGATACGCCCTGCTGCTTCAGCTCAATCAAACGCCTACGGAATAAACAAGATTGCCATGGCAGTCACAACAAGACATGGTCTCTATTTCCAAGCCTTCCGCTTCCAATGCAAATGCCTTTGCAAACGGCTGCCCGTAAGCGACACCGATATTTACCGTTTGTACTAACCCGGTTTTCGGATTTTTCAGCTGACAGTCGATATCGGAAATTTCCAGTTGGTTGGAAGAATACAGAAAGCCTGTCGGCACGGTTTCACCGTTGACATTTTCGAGCAGCGCAGCAGCAAAGCCGACGGGCTGCTCTGCCGTATAGTGGGCGTCCGACACAAAACGCGGAAAACCCGTTACGCGCAGATACGGCTGGTTGTGAATCAGAAACATCCCGGACTTATCACCCGTTTGGCCTGCTGCTGCATAGGTCAAATAACTGTTCCCGGTATTTTTCCCGAGCGGGAGCGCATCGCTTTGCAAAAAGCTCGCCGCCTGCGTTTTGCTCTCTGCGGCAAAGGACTCTTTAACTTGCTCCAGCGGCTGAGATTTTAAATAAACCCCGGCAGTATAGACCCCAAGGCCTAAAAGAGCCACAAGGAAAAACGCTCCGCTCGCCAATGACCATTTTTTATAGCGTTTCATATAAACATAACCCTTTTCTCAAAACAAAGCCTCACTACACTTCAATCAACAAACCGCAATGCAAAAACCGGCATCTCTCACGGTCTTTGCATTTTCATTATAATAAGCAAAAAATCATGTGTCAAACAACAGATGCCGTGAGAAATGTCTATATTTGCGTTGCTTGGAGAAATATGATAAAATAGCACCAACTCTTGAGGGGGTGTTGCTTTGTTTGCATGTGTTAACAGCGTGGGGCTGTTCGGAATGGAAACCTATCCCGTCCGTGTGGAGGCGGATTTGTCGGCGGGGCTGCCGCGGTTTGACATGGTGGGGCTTCCCGACGCGGCGGTGTCGGAAAGCCGGGAGCGCGTGCGCGCCGCCATTCGCAACAGCGGTTTAGATTTCCCCGTCAGCCGCATTACGGTCAATCTCGCCCCGGCGGACATTCGCAAAGAAGGACCGATTTATGACCTGCCGGTGCTCATTGCGATTTTAAAAGCGACCGGGCAGCTCAAATGCAACACAGACGGCTGCGCGTTCTTAGGCGAGCTATCGTTAAGCGGCGAGGTGCGGCGCGTCAACGGCGTTTTGCCAATGGTTATGGAAGCAAGAAAATCAGGCTTTCGCGAAATCTATATTCCACACGGCAATCTTTCCGAGGGCGCTGTGGTCAAGGGAATTTCTGTTTTTCCCGTGAAAACGGTGGACGAGCTTTTGCGGCATTTGCGCAAAGAAGAAACAATTGCGCCGGTGTCGGCGCATGATTACACCGAGACTACCCTCCCGCCTGATTTGCCGGATTTTGCCGATGTAAAAGGGCAGCAGGAAGCCAAACGCGCGTTGGAGGTTGCGGCCGCCGGCGGGCATAATGTGATGATGATTGGTCCGCCGGGTTCCGGGAAAAGTATGCTCGCAAAGCGCATTCCCTCTATTTTGCCGGACATGACCTTTGAAGAAGCGCTCGAAACCACCAAAATCTATTCCGTTGCCGGCGCACTGCCGCAAAATGTTTCGCTTATCAAAGTGCGTCCGTTCCGCGCACCGCACCACACGGTCTCCCCTGCCGGGCTTTCCGGCGGCGGCACAGTGCCGCGACCCGGGGAAATTTCTTTGGCACACAACGGTGTTTTGTTTTTAGACGAGCTGCCGGAATTTTCGCGCACCGCCATGGAAATTATGCGCCAGCCCATTGAGGACGGCAAAATCACCATCGCGCGTGTGGCGGCGACTTTTTCCTATCCGTGTTCCGTCATGCTTGTCTGCGCGATGAATCCCTGCCCCTGCGGCTTTTACGGGCACCCGACGCGTCACTGCACCTGCCCGCCCGGCGCGCCGCAGCGCTATCTTTCAAGGGTTTCCGGCCCGTTATTAGACCGGCTGGACATTCACATTGAAGTGCCGCCGGTGGATTTTGACGAGCTTTCAACCAGTGAAAAAGCCGAGCCCTCCGCCGCAATTCAGGCGCGTGTCAATCGCGCGCGGGAGCGCCAAATCGCTCGCCTACAAGGTTCCGGGATTACTTGCAACGCCAAAATGGATGCTGCACAGACCCGCGAATTTTGCACGCCGACCCCTGCGGCGGCAACACTTTTGAAAAACGCGTTTGAAAAGCTCGGGCTTTCTGCAAGAGCATATGATAAAATCCTGCGCGTTGCGCGCACAATCGCAGACCTCGACGGCGCAGAACAAATAGATGTGCCGCACATTGCCGAAGCGGTGCAGTACCGAAGTCTTGACCGCAAATTCTGGCGGGAGTGACAGTCCCCTAACAACCAGCCAAGCAAAGGAGCTTTGCTATGAAGTTTACAAAAAAGAAAACAACCATAACAAAAGACTGGGAAGTCCTATACAACGCGGCAAAAGCGGTCGTTAATCCCAAACGAATCAGTGCGCAAATGTGCTCGGGCGGTGTAGGCGCGGCGGTACTGACGGCAGAAGGGAATCTATACACCGGCGTTTGCATTGATACCGACTGTTCCCTTGGTATGTGTGCGGAGCGCAACGCCATTTCTACAATGATTACGAACGGTGAATTTGCCATTCAAATGGTGGTGGCGGTCGATAAAAACGGACAGGTCTTGCCGCCGTGCGGCGCTTGTCGGGAATTTATGATGCAATTCCATAATGCAAATGAAATTCAGGTTCTTGTCGATAATGCGGGAACAGTCGTGCCTCTTCAGGCGTTGATGCCGTACTCGTACTCATAAAATTCAGGCAGGTAGACAAAGACAATTTTTCTTTCGCCTGCTCATGCAAATTGGCGCACCGAGAGAAACAGTTGTACAGACAAAAACGGCTTCGCTTTTTTTGGAAAAATCCCTTGACACCGAAAGAAACCTTTGCTATAATAATCACCGTTGCAAAGCCGCAACGGTATATGCGAGAGTGGCGGAATCGGCAGACGCGCACGTTTGAGGGGCGTGTGGTAATCCCGTACGGGTTCAAGTCCCGTCTCTCGCACCAAAAGAGGGCACTAAAAAAGATGCCTAAGCGAAAAACCTCGATTTTATCGAGGTTTTTTCGCATTTTCAGGGCAAGTTTTTCAGCATAGAATAGATGCCAAACGGCGAAAATCCTATACTGACAGGACTTGAACCCACAAATAGCAAAAATCACACCGAAAGGCGTATGGAGAGTTAAAAATCCATACGCCTTTTTCTTTTGCCCAAAATCAATATTATTCTCCCTGTTGGCATGCAGCGATAAAATATTAACACATCATTTTAAAGCCTTTGGTTTTTGATTATCACAGCAAAAACTGAAGGCTTTTTTTATTGAAAGGAAAAAAGTTATGTATTTTTCAGAAACACCTTCCTTACGGGAAATTGAAAAGACCATGAAAATGATTCCGAATTTTATTCCAAGAGGACACGGCGTAGTAATTCTCTGCCAAAATGAATTTGCCGAAGAAAATTGCATTGCTGTCTCTCAAAAAGAAATACTGGAAAAAACCATGTCACATACAAGCAATCCGCTGTTTCAAAAGCGGTTCAAAAAATATATAAACGAAAGTGAGACGATCCCTATGAATTTCAGAAACTCAAAACACAACATCACCTTTACAGAAACAATCAGAAAAAAGAACAAAAAAGATTATGCCCTTATGTCCGCCATTTATCTTCTGACAGCAGAGTTTGCATTATGGCAGGCCGTCAAACGACATATTACAAACAATACAATTGATTTCAAAAATCTGCATCCTGTCGGAATCAGTGAAAACGGATACACATTATTCTGCGCCGCCAAAGATTTATACCTTGGCACTGAGTATCTCACAATCAGCGATCTTGCCGATCCGCAGCTGATACCACCGAGAATGTTTGCCCTTATTTGTAACGCTATGGCAATCAGAAGATTCGGGCTTAGTGCAATTCATTTTGAGCAAAGGAGTGATAAAGAATGATTACAGCAACGGTGAAACACAACGACAATTATGCAGATATTGAATTCCCCTGTAGTGAGGCGTACCTGTCAGCTAAACTTATGGAAATTCATGTTGATGACTTAAAGATATTGCTCATTGATGCAGATATCTTTCCATTTCATTGCGCAGATTTCTCCTATACGAAGTCCGGTATAGAGACACAATAAAATGCCCAAGTGACAAGGGGTTGGATTCTCACAGAGACATCTGCTCAATCGTTGCTGTTCATTTCGACTTAGGACACGCATTGGCTTCTGCGGTTGCTTGACTGAAATGTCCTTGATATCAGCTACATGGAGTTTTTTTCTTTTCTGCATATGCAAAAATGTTTTTCATAACGGACAGGATACTGTTGACCGTTTTAGGCGAAAGACCATTGGATTTAACTCCTCCTGTGACAAGAAGTTCACGACTGTACAGCATAACCTCTCTGCGTGTAATTGAAGCTAGAGGCATTATTCCATACCTTGGAATCAGGTATGAAGTGAGTATGTTTGTGTACTTTGCTACGCTAGAAATTTTAAGTTGCGGTTTTTGAGTTATAAGCCACTCTATGGATAAATTCTCAAATGAGGCACCGCTCGTTGCGGAAAACTTTAAGGCGCATGTAGTATTTTCGCTAATCCTGCTCTCAACGTCCTCAAAAGTTTTACCAAATGTATAGCCACACCGGATACTATCATTCGTTTTTTCCCTGAGGTACTGTCCTTCCAAACAACCATCCTTTCTCAGATATATGTTGTTTCCTTTTTTTGGCATTGCCTTCACCTTCTTTCGACGCCCATTTGTTTTGGCATTCTGGACAAAAGATTGGTATAAAGGTTAACGCACACTGTCTCCCAACCTATTATCATCGCCGAAAAGTATATTTGCTCTTTTTTGACAAAAAATTCTGTTGCATATTGACAAATAAATTGTCTTGATGTAAAATATTGGAAAAAGATAAGTGAGCCGTTTCGTAGAGTAACGCACTCTACGAAAAAAAATGATACATACAAGACAGATATGGCTGCTTGAAGGGAGGATAATTTTGTGATACGAGAAAAATATTTGATTACTGATGATTATCAAAAAGCGAGCATAGAACTGTTACTTGACAACCTTGCTGCTCTTCGTGCAAGGATCAATATCACACAAGAGGAGTTGGCAAATGTTATAGGTGTTTCCCGACAAACATTTTACGCCATTGAAACGGGAAAGCGCAAAATGTCCTGGCCAATCTATATGGCTATTATCTTTTTCTTTGACAGTATTCCTGATACTTCCGAAATGATGAAAGAACTGAGAATATATCCGATTGATTTAATAATGCGATTTAATGATGAACTGGAATCGCCTTGAAATGAAAAAGCACGATTTGCAGACGAAAGTGAAAGGTGAAAGATGAACAGACCAAAGATCACCAAACAAACGCTGAAAGAACTGCGGGGAGAGTTATGGTCAAGACAATCTTCTCAGAAGCAGACAGCCAACAATAACGAAAACGATGATACCGCTACTCCTGCGGTTACACAAACGGACGTGCTGGATGTTGATGTAGCCCAGGTAGAAGAAAATGAGTTAAGCATGTAAGTATGCTATTGAACCTTGAGGGTTCAAAACAACTACAGGAAGGAGACTGATTGCGTGCCTATTAGTCATGAAATCGTATATGGCGGATTGTTGGAAAACAACACCCCTCCGCCCGATATGCCAAAGGCTGTAATTCATGTCCCCGGTGAGTTTCGAGGCAAGAAGACATCCTTTGGTCTCACGGAAGAGATGCTGAGTAAGCATATTCTCCTTGTTGGCGGAACCGGGTGCGGGAAAACCAACCTCTTTTATCATATGGTGCAGCAAATTAAAGCGAGGTTGACGCCAAACGATGTCGTTCTTATTTTTGACAGCAAAGGGGACTTTTACAGCAGGTTCTATTCAAAGGGCGATATCGTAATCGGCAACTCCGTGCAGTACAGAAAGATGTCCGAGCGCTGGAGTATATATGAAGAAGTCATTGCAGATGGTAAAGACTCTGTTTCTGTGTTCCAGAATACGCAGGAAATATGCAAGTCATTGTTTGCCGATCTGGTTGAGAGAAACAGCAGTAATCCCTTTTTCCCGATTGCGGCGCGGGATTTACTTGCATCAATAATCATCGCCTTGATTAAAAACGGAGTAGTTCCCAATAATGAGGATTTGAAACAGTACATAGACTCCTCATCAGTTGAAACACTCCGTGGTTTGCTCGAAAAACACCCAGATCTGGTATCGGTTGCCTCATACATCGGGGGAAAGTCCGGGACGCAGGCACAAGGCGTTTTATCAGAAATGTACTCTGTCACCAGGGATGTACTAACCGGCGTGTTCGCAGATGCTGGCGACTTTTCCATGAGAAAGTTCATTCGCCAAAAGGGTGGGAAGATCGCGTTTATTGAGTATGACCTTTCGATCGGTGACGTTCTGTCCCCAATCTATACCCTGTTGTTTGACCTTGCTCTGAAAGAAGCGCTTGGTCGTACAGCTTCTCAGGGGAATGTGTATTTGATTGTGGATGAGTTAAAGCTCCTGCCTAATCTCAGACATTTGGAGGATGGTATCAATTTTGGACGTAGCCTTGGAGTGAAAATTCTTGCTGGACTTCAAAGCATAGACCAGCTGAATGCAAATTACAGCAATGAAACAAAAGCAAAAAATGCTGTTTCCGGCTTTTCTTCTGTGTTTGCGTTTCATCAGAATGATTATACGACAAGGGAGTACGTCAGCCAGCTGATGGGAAAGAACATGATCTTAGAGTCTTTCCCGGAGGCAAACGGGAGCAATCATTACGAGAAACGTGAGGGCTATGTGGTTGAAGATTGGGATCTGACTGCACTTGCTGTAGGCGAGGCGGTTGTAAGCCTTCCAACGGTTGAACCGTTCCGTTTCAAGTTCGATATTTTTAAGTAGGGGGTGAAACTGCATGGGATTGTTCGGTAACACCATGGGAATTATGGGCGGCGTTGCAAGAGGAACTGCATCAGCTTCGATGTGGACAGGCAACATGATCTATACCGCTCTTCAAAATGCACGAACAAAGAAAGAAATACGTGCTTTATATAAACACGCCTCCGATGCAAATTTTCAAAATCGAGCCGTTGCCGTATTACCTGGCATAAGTAAGCAGCAGCTCTTGCTCACCTCTGGCGAACCCAATGACAATGATGTGTATGATTATCAATCACAGAGCGGCACAGCCGCCTTGGATTACATCTGGGGTGAAACAAACACACCTAACAGCGTCATTGTTTCTGGCGGGCAGAACAAAGAAAGGGTATGCGCATTAATACCGTTTGTTCACAAAGCTCAAGCGGAAAACATCCCCGTAATTGCACTGCACACAGGTAATGCGGACCTTGAATATATGATACAAAACCACAGTAGAGCCGCTGAGTTTATTTCCCGGAAAGGCGTCTTCTATGATGTATTTCGTGGTATGCCGGTTGATGACATAGCGTTCCTCTTATACGAGACTATGCCGAGCGCAACAGCCACTCCCGCTGCCGAGTCGCTGTTGCGCGCTTTGATTGAGGTTCTTCTTCTCACAGATGGTAAGATCACGCTTCATAATCTTGCAGCGTTTCCATTGATTACGTTAAAGAGCAAAATTGATGCCATGTATAAGGGCGGTCTGCTCAGCGACGATGAGTATGATGAAATCAATCACTACTGCATGGCAGGGTCATCGGATACGGATGCTGTGAGGATTTTTCTCAACAGGCTGAATCGGCAATCCGAAGCGATATATGGCAAGCCGCTTTCTAATTTTTCCAACACAAAGAGGATGCTGAACCAAAAGGGAGTTATTGCCATTGATGTCGGCAGTTCTGGAAATGAGCTGTTAGTAACACTGGTGCTTAACCACTTGTTGTTGCTTCAAGGCCAAGGCAAAGAATTTGCAATACTCCTCGACAATATTCCGATTTCAAGGCACGAGAAGATCAGCGATCTCCTGCAAGGGCATCCCTATGCGATTAGCAGCCAGGATTTTATATCTTCACTTTTCGGTGGCGCGCAGCGCGGCGACGATCTGTTTTCAGAGATCACTGGGAATGTGAATACAACTGTGCTATTCCGGCACGCATCCGGAACAACCTGCCAGAAATGGTCAGAGCATCTTGGAAAGTACAGAAAGATAAGAATCAGGTATAACATTGCGCAGAACAATGCATTTATGAACACGAGCAATTCGCGCGGCTTATCTGTTGATGAGGCTGACGAACCGCGTATCAGGGCAGAAACCCTTGGGAAACTGGCGGATGGCTTGGCGTGCATCCACAGTATCGATGGGATATTAATAGCGGAAGTAAAAGATTCTTAAATCGGAATGGAGGACAAAACATTGGAAGACGAAAAAAAGGTTGGAGATACCATATCTCCGGAAGAGAAACCGACTGATGCTGCTTTGCCCGACTCTGCTTCTGATACTGAAGAGGCAGAGATCCCAGAGGCAGAACTCCATCAGGGAGATACGCAAACGCCTGCCGAAGGCATCACGCCCAAAGAATCGCCCTCATCAGATACCCCTCCTTCGCCGGCCCAAGCGAATCCGCCAACTGTTGACGAAGATTGCTTGAAGCGGATTGAAGGAAGTCTTGAGAGCATAGCAGGAACCGAGCAGCGCCTTTTCTCTGAAGTGAGAGAGATGCACAAGCTGTACCATTCAGAGTTTGCCGGTCGATTGAAAGCTATGCAGGATGAACTTGAGCAGTACCGTAAGATCGACAAAGGCAGGGCCTACGATGATATTCTCGCAGCAATTGCCAGAATATACGGCAACAACGAAACTCTCGCAGATGAGGTAGCTGAGCCAAAGGCAAAGAAGAGCATCCGATACATGCTGATGGATATTGAAGATTTGCTTGGCGTGTATGGGATGGAAAAGCTGCGAAGCGAACCGGGAGTAAAAAGAAATCCACGGCACTGTCAGATTCTCGGTCGGATTCCGACTGACGACCCCGCAAAGCATGACACCGTGGCAAAGTCCTATAATTCGGGCTTCTATATTGGAAACCGTACCGTCATCAAAGAAGTAGTTGACATCTACATCTATGAAGGTGCAGTACCGATTGGAGAAACTGATGAAGGTCAAATTATCGAGGCCGGCGATACTCCGGTCACAGAATAAGGAGGAAAAGCAAAATGGCAAAGGTTTATGGAATTGACTTGGGAACCACGTATTCCGTCATCTCAACACTTGATGACAACGGAATGCCGGAGGTTATCGCCAACCAGGATGAAGGCAGCGATCTGCTCGCTTCTGCTGTTTATTTCCAAGATGGGGCAGATCCCGTCGTAGGCGAAGTTGCAAAGAACCAGAAAGATATCGAACCCGAAAGAGTCGTTGAATTCGTTAAACGGTACATTGGCAAGCCTGATGCCCCCACATATGAGTTTGACGGTGTCAAATATGACCCCATCACGATTTCTTCTCTGATTCTCAAGCGGATGAAGGCGTATGCCGATGCACAGGGACATGATGTCAAAAATGTTGTTATTACATGCCCCGCATACTTTGGAAACGAAGAAAAAGCTGCGACAAGGCAGGCGGGTATTATTGCGGGGTTGAACGTTCTGAATATCGTTCATGAACCGACGGCCGCTGCCTTGAATTACTGCGTTCGTGAATTCAAGGAAAGCCGCAAAATCATGGTTTATGACCTTGGCGGCGGTACCTTCGACATCACGCTGTTTGATTTCAGTGTTGATGACAGCGGCAAGGCTCTCATCGATGTCATTAAAACCGGCGGCAACGACCGTCTTGGAGGCATCGACTGGGATGCGCGCATGTTCGATTACATGTGTCAGAAGTATGCCTTTGAAAACGGCACCGAGGTTTCCGATATGGACGACGAACTCAGAGCCACAATCAGAGCACAGGTCGAACAGGCGAAGAAGGACCTTTCCACGCTGGAAAAGAAGAGCTACACCATTAAGTACGACGGGGATCGCACCCGGATCGAGCTGACGCGCCAGGAGTTCGAAGAGCTCACGCAGGATCTTGTCCAGCAGACGATGGACTTTGTCCACCAGCTTCTCTCCGACGTCAACTACACTCCGGATAACGTCGACGTGGTCCTTCTCGTTGGCGGATCCACGCTGATGCCGATGATCAAGAATGCCGTCGAGGCTCTCTTCCCCGGAAAGGTCCGCGTTGAGCAGCCCAACCTCGCCGTCGCCAAGGGCGCGGCGCTCTCGGCCGCACTTGAGTGGAACGAGCGTCTGGCCGACATTCAGGATAAGGTGAGAAAGGGCGAAGAGATCACCGAAGAGGATAAGGAAGTGATTGGCGTCGAGGTGGACGCGCCCGTTACGTCCGATACTGCCGCACAGTTGATGATCGACGTTCCGCAGCAGGTCAGCACCGTGAAGGATAAGCTCACCCGTTCCCTCGGCCCCGCCGTGTTCGTTTCCGAGGACAGCTACATGATCGACAATCTTCTCTTTATCGGAGATGAGATTCCGGCAGAAGCCGAGTCTGTATATGGCACAAGGGTCGAGAATGCTCCCGAAATCGTCGTCAATGTTTATGAGAACGTATCTGAAGATCGTGTAAATAAGCATATTACCCCGTGTTTTGACGCCAACGGTGATCCGCAATATACCGATCCCGAGTTGAAGGTAAAACGTATCGGCGAGGTGCATCTGCAGTTGCCCCCCAACACCCCGCAGGGGTCTCCCATTCGCGTGGTGTTCCGCTCCAGCACCATTGGTCTCGAAGTCACTGCGACCAATGTCGAGACGGGCGAATCCGCGAAGACCGTTATTGAGTCCGATGTTCTCTACTCGGAGGATGATCTCAAAAAGGCAAAGAGCCGCTTTGAGGGCATTCAGACCAGCGGTCAGATTTAACCACGCCTCGACTTGATGCAAAAAGCCAGTATTGCATCTCTCGCAGGAGAGTTGCAATACTGGCTACCGCCCAAGTCGGTAATAGCTATTGAGAAAGCGCAGGTATTAATGATGAAGCAGACTAATGACTTTTTTACATTGACGGGGCTACCGTTTGATCCTCCTGATAAATCACAGAGGCGTGTAGAAAAAGCAATTTTTGAAGCTGTGTCCAGAATTTCAAGCAAACTTGGTCGTGAGACACAACAGCTTAGCAGAAATGCTTTACAAGCACAGATCGACTTTTTAAACCAACAGTCTGCGTTTATCAATACTGCGGGTTGGATAGAAGCATCAAAGCATTTTGCGGCGATGGCAGATCAAAATGGATAGACCCAAAGTATTAAAAAGAACCATCACTCCTGAAATTCGGGCAAGTCGGGAGCGCGACATGGAGACCGTTCTTGACAACTATCGTGAAAACCTGAGAGACCACGGGGTGACTGATGAGGCGGCAATTGAGCGATTTGTTTCTGAAGAACGTAGCAAGATGCAAAAAGAATATGAAAGCCTTGATAACGGCGACTGTTCTTCAAACATCTATCACACTCCAACTGACTGGGAAGGAATTGCTTCCGAAATGAAAGAGCAGGAAGTAGAGCAAGAAGACGAGATGTCTATGTAACGACACGGAGTATTTAAGAATTTGAGGAGGTTATTCTTCTATGAGTATATCAGTCGGAATTGATCTGGGAACCACGTTCTCTGCGGTGGCATATATTGACCCTAAAACAAAGCTTCCTCAAATCATTCCTAACAGCGAAGGCAGCAAACTCACACCATCAGTTATTCAGTTCCTTGATGGGGATGTGATTTTCGGAAGCGAGGCTGAGGATGCCTACAATGCCGGAGAAGAAGATTGCGTTGCTACGTTCAAGAGAGAAATGGGTGTAGACAAGCCATATTGTTATATTGATGGTAAGCCTTACACCTCTGAAGACCTGTCCGCAATGCTGTTGAAGCATCTGAAAGACGAAGCTGAAGCGACGATTGGAGAAACTATCAAGGATGCAGTTATTACTGTTCCTGCATACTTTTATTCAAAGGAACGCGAAGCTACCATCCGCGCCGCTGAAACTGCCGGCCTCAAGGTAAAGAAGATTATCGATGAGCCGAATGCTGCAGCGATGGCTTATGGATTGAACCACTGGCGAGAGAACGCCAACATTCTCGTATATGATCTTGGCGGTGGCACTTTTGACGTTACCCTTGTTCATATGGGGAAAAACGGTGTTCTGTCGACAATTACCACCAGGGGCAACCATAAACTCGGCGGTCGTGACTGGGATGCGCGGATTGAGGATATTCTTGTCACGAGATTTGAAAGTGAGACCAGTCTCGATATCCGAGGAGACCGTGAATTGCTTTCTATCGTCAGCGGAATGTCGGAGGGCGTCAAGAAGCAATTATCTGCACAGAATATGCAGGCTACCAAGGTTTCAGCTTCGTTTCCTGGATATGGCAAGGCTACTGTTACCATAACTAAAGCAGATTTTGAAGAAAACACTGCTGACCTTCTCGACCGAACCGGCGCATTATGTCTTGCCGTGTTGGAAGAAGCTGGGTTGTCCCAGAAGGATGTTACGGACGTCCTTCTTGTCGGTGGTTCAACACGGATGCCGCAGGTTCCCGCCTACCTTCAGAGACTGTTTAACAAGCGCCCGCTGTCTCATGTTAATCCCGATGAAGCTGTAGCACTTGGCGCCGCCATACAGTCGTCAAAAGAGAACGAAGCCTATGCCGCACTATCTGTTCAAGTTGTTGACGGCAAAAAAACTACTGACAGGACAAAGAGCGGTTTGAGTTCTCGTGTTTCCGTTAGAGCAGAAAGAAAGCTGAGCAGTCTCAGCATGCTTACTCTCAGAGAAACCACAGCCCATGCTATGGGTGTAATCGCCATTAACGACGAAGGCAATCATTATTACAATGAGATTATTATCCCCGCTAACCATCCGCGCCCCGTTCGCGCTGCGAAAAAATTCAGATTCTATACTTCTCCCAGAACTGCTAATGAACTGGCTATTTATGTTCTTCAGGGAGACAGCGAGAATCCTTTGGATTGCCAAATTACGTACAAATATGTGGTGACTGGAATTAAGCACGTTAACAGAGGCGAGAAAATTGGAACGGTTATTCGGATTCAATACAGCTACGACGTGAACGGAGTTATTCACATTCAGGCACGTCAGGAAGACTCGACTGTCGACTTGCCGATACGGCGGGAAAACATCCCGGCGGATATCTCCAGGTTTGGTCAGCCGGTGACAAGTGAAAATACGGAGCAGGGCTTCAACGTGGGGCTTCAGCTTGGTACCAGAAGCGGCCAAAGCCTTGTTCATAAGTATAAAGCAGTCACGTTCAGCAATGTTGAATGGGTCAAATACGATAACATTCAAACCCATCCAAGCGGTGCTGAATTTAATGAGCCGACAGTTCATGTGATTGCCAATGAAGAAAACATTGAGTTCCATGGTTACAACATTAGTGAAATGAACGAAGGTGTTCGTTACACAATAGATCCATCAGATGACTTCGAGATAGAGTGTAACATCAATACCTCAACGATCAGCCCTCATCCGGGAGGATATTTGGAGATATCGCTTGGTCTGATTTCTGCGCATCTTACCGAAAATGGCGGAGATATATTGATGGATGAAGTCAGCGTAGCCACTGTAGCCCCTCGCTTCCATTTGAAAATGTCGCTCACAAACGGAGGACAGTATGAGGTAGAGATAGATGGTAGAGCGGTAGGAAGCAAATTCAAAGCGTCAAAAACCGACGTTGACGTTAGATTTGGATTTGTACATGAACCGCACTGTTGCCATCTGCTCTCGCACGCCTATATTTCCGATATTTCGATGATGCAGGCAGTTGGGCAGGAAGGCGACGACAATCCAGATACCGAAACATGGGACGATTGATGCAACGGGGCAAATGACAGTGAGGTAATAAGGGATGGCAGACTTTGATGTGTTTGATATGGTTGGGGTGGCCTTTGATCCGCCCGAAACCAATGCCAGACAGGTTAAAAAGAAAATAGATCAGAAAAAAGCTGAACTCGGCTCCGATCTTGGTCGCGAGACTCAACAGACGAATCGAGACGCTCTTCAAGCGCAAATTGATTATCTGGACGGTATTGCAATCCAAATTCTTTCTCCAGACGGGAAAAAACTGATTGATTCGGCGTTTAAACCGCTTGCAGATAGGAAGACTGCAGCGGAGTTAAGTTCACTCTCCGCTACTGTTGAACTACTTGCGCTTACCGGAGGACATACCGTTACCGAAGCAACCATTCGTCATTATAAAAAAGAGAGCCGTCTTTCGGTTGAGCATGTAAAGAAGGCGTTCACAGACGCTGGATTTGAAATAATTGATAAAGACCCGCTTGCGGCTTTCCCGAAGTTTCCTACTAATGCTGATCGCATTTACTCCGAGCTCGCTGCCCTCAGAAGAACGAAAGATCCCAATCCGAATGGCGCGGATACCTCTGTTGTTGCTGACCTTTATTCTTTTGCGGCCTATATATCTAACGATACGAAAAACATTGCTTTGTATAAGGCAATGGAAACGAAAGAATTATGGGGAATATTTGACCCTGCATCACGCAGATATTCTCAGCGAAACGATGACCTCGGCAAGTTGTGCGGCTCACTTTCAGCGGCGGCAAAAACATACGTGTTTAATTCAGACGAAAATCGGGCTGCTTATGAGAAGCACTTGGTATATCGTTCGGTTGAACTTACGAAACTGTTTTCCACAATGAAAAGAGCCCCGGAGGCAACATTGAGAAATCCCCGATTTGCAGATTCCTGCATAAAGAGTATTTGCGAGTTCTTTTCGGATTTTGATGTCGCTCTTGCTATTTATAATAAAGAAGGAGAATTAGATCCACCATATATACCGATTGAATGGAAGTATGTCATTAAATGTGCGTGCGGTTTTGTAAATGAATACGATTCAGAAGCGGACGCAAAGAAGGCAAATGCTTGCAATAATTGTCGAAAACCCCTGTTTAAAAAGTGTGATAAGTGCAAAAGGCTTATTCCCATACAAGCTGAGAAATGTCCGTTTAGCGATTGTGGTTATGTTTTTGCAAGCGCTGCTTTGTTTTCAAGGTTCTTCCAGCAGGCTGAAGCCGCATTTCGAAGAAGCGATTTTGATGCGGCAAGACAGTATCTGTTTCAGGCTCAGACGGCCGCTCCCGGAGAAAAAGCACGTATTGATCGGCTAAATAATCAGATAGATAAAAAAGAACATGAGTTTAGCGAACCTATAAACAGTCTACGCCAGCTCATTACTGAACGAAAGTTCAATACTGCAAAGACGGAATTGGGCTCAATTATCAGGAAATACCCAAATTTGAATGTTGCTGAGTTTGACCAGACAATAAATGGGGAACTTGCCAAGGCTGACAGACTCTTCTCCTCGGTGGGTAATAGTTCTGCTTCTAAGAAAGCAGATATGTGCATCACAATTCTGATGCAATGCGTTGATTATCCTCCGGCATTGTCGTTTCTCCGAGCTACCGCACCGATACCCAGCAGTAGCATATCAGTTGTGCCTGTATCAGGTACGGGGGTCATAAACGTAAGCTGGGGGCATTCAACCGAACAGGGTGTCAGCTATCGGCTTGTCAGAAAAAAAGGAAAAGTCGCACCGTCATCTGAAAATGACGGAGAGCTACTTGCCGACAAGACTTCTGCAACGTCATTTACCGACGAGCACATAAGGCCAGGTCAGATATATACGTATTCCGTCTTCACTGTGAGATGGGATGTTTATTCGTCGCCCGTTTCCAAAACAGGGATGCTTTACGCAGATGTGAAAAATCTCCATATTTCCCAACGAGGAGCCGGAGTGCGGGTTACCTGGGATTCTCCCGACAATAGCCGAGGAGCAACCGTTGTGCGCATCTGCGAGGGCAAGAACATCACGCTGACTGATGCAGCTCACGGCAGTTACGAAGATTCTGACACTCAATACGGAAAGACATATACCTACAGGGTGTTCGCTAATTACGACGGAAATAACAGAAGTCCCGGTGTTGAGAGCAGCGCTATTACACCTCTGCCGACTGTCGATTCCTTCTCTATTCGAGCAACGCAGGTTCGGGATAATGTTTACAAAATTTCCTGGACTGTAAGACAAAGCGGAATTGATCTTCGCGTCATGGTTAACGGAAAACTCTCCGTTGAAGCCAAGTCAGAAGACGGAGCGGCTCAAGCTACTCTGCCAAAGGAAACCTTCTGCAAGATAAATGTCCTCGCGTATTCCGGTGGGAAATGGATTAGCAGTGAGAACAGCGTAGAAGTTAATACCTATTCCTCCGTTGGGATAGATAAGAAAGCGACCTGCATGGAAGAAAGCATGATTTCCGGGCGTAGTGGTATTAGCTATAGAATTGACTTAAAATTATACCTTTCCGGGAAAATACCTTCCAATGTTTCATCTTTCTTTTACACGGTCAGAACCGCAAAATCAACTAACAGATGGGCAACGTTAGAAGAGATAGGAAAAAATCCGGACATACAGAAAGTATCACTTGCTACATACCAGAAACAAGGGTTTATTCCTTATCAGGACTTTGTTCTGAACGAAACAACATTCTTTATTTCTGTTTTTACCGGTTATTCCGCAGGAGGCAAAGAGATTATATCCGAGCCACAGAAAATGAAGATTGATCGTCCTTTGAACGCTAATCTGTTTTGGTCCGTCTCCTATGGAATGTTCGACGGATTAAAACTGATGATTGAGCTTAGCGGAAACAAGCCCATAGAGTATGTTCCCGAACTCTATCTTTGTGTTTGTGATGCAGGCCAATTTATTGCTTCACAGGATGATAAGAACGCAGAGTTGGTTATGAAAGTACCATCTGTTGATTTGGACACTCCGATAACCGAGTATCGTAAATCATATTCGGTAAAAACGAATCTCCCCGCAAAGTATTTGAAGAAATGCAGGTATTTTCTCTTTGAGCAAGATACAACAAGCGGAGACAATATTATGCTTCGATGGAAGCAAGGATTTTCAGGAAAGGTATGAGGTGAAAGATTATGGCGAAATTTACATGTCCCTTCTGTATTCGTGAGTACGACAAGAGTAAAGCCCTTTACGTTTGTCCTGACTGTGGAACTGAAACAGCTCCCGGCAGATTTGCCCGCGAACCAATCAAATGCAAAAACTCCGCTTGCGGAGGATTAGCAACTCTGAGAAAGTGCCCTTCCTGTGGTGAAATCATCCCCAAGATGGCGCTTGAAACGCCGAACCTACCGTTCAGCATTGTTGGAGTATCAAACTCCGGCAAAACCAACTATATAACGGTTATGTTGCGTGAATTGGGCCGTTCATCCGGGCTGAGGCTTGCATTGGGCCATCAGACAAAAGCAACTCTGGATCATCAGAACACAAACTGTGATCTGATTTATGAGCAGCACACAATCCCCGAAGCAACCCAGTCTGGCGAAAGCATGCCTCAAATCTGGTACATTAAAAATCTTCAGAAGAGACATGGCAGTGAAGTTCCCACATACACTTTCACTATTTTCGACGGCGCGGGCGAAGATCACGAAAACAATCTTGACCCGTCTTCAACCGTCTGCAGGTACATCAATGCATCCAAGGCGATCATCCTGGCTATCGATCCGCTTGTTCTCCCCAACATCAGACGAGGAGGCGTAGTCGACGCCAATGTCATGAGCAATTCGCTGGGTGGTTCTGAAGGCACCACTAAGAATGCGGAAGACGTCATTAACAGCGTTGCTGCTTATATTAAGGCAGCACGGGGCATTAAAACGACAAAGATGCTGGACATCCCTGTCGCTGTTGTTCTTACTAAATTCGACACGATTCTTAACCATCGTGCATTTGGTCCTCAGGCTCTGATTAAGAACAGCAGCCTCACTGTGAGAAATGGTATGGTTGATATGGCGGAAATCCAGCAGGTTGATTCCGAGATAAGAAACTGGCTTGAGCGAATCGGCGAGAGCGCTTTTATTGACGCCCTGGACTCCCATTTCAAGGAATACTATTTCTTTGGTGTTTCAAGTTATGGCGCACCGCCGAAGGATGCGTACACTTTACCCGATGAAATTAAGCCTCATCGTGTTCTTGACCCGATTCTTTGGCTGTTTAAGCGGGCAAAGTTTATCGACTAATTCAGCAATCATGCCGTGGAATCGGCAATTCAGCAACGACAGGAGGTCATCAAATGTATTCTGAACTAATATACACGAGATGCGGTGAAGGTATTGATATTCTCAGAGGAAGAAACCCGATAAAGAACAGCGGTTTCAAGGTGTTTTCCTGCTCTGAAAATGTAACTGAAGCCGGCTTTACAGATCTCCCCTTCCTGTACGCTACAGCACAAAGTAAAGAGCCCTATGCAGACCCCAGTTTTATGGATGATGCATATCTTTTTGTTGTACCTGATTTGGGTGGGAAGTATCTATTGAATTTTCATCCTATTCCTTTCGACAGAACTGCGACCGGGGATTATTCACACCGCCCCGGCAACTTCATTAATCAGATTTTCATTGGTCAATTCGATGATATCTACCCATATGAACTGTTTGGCAATGAGTCGGTATGGGATGCTCAAAAAAGAGGCGAAGCTTTCTATTACGAAAACTCACCCGCGCCGTTGGCGCAGCGGGATGATCTTAGAGAAACCATCGGCTACATCAACTTTGATGATATAGCTGCATTTGTTGCAGAAGGCCGTCGAGAAGCATTGATAGGCGCCATTGCATTCATCGTAGCTCAGTACAGTCTTCCGCCCGAAGAAAGAAAGTTTCTGGTAATCCGGGATGAAAACTCCAAATTAATCGAGCTTTGGATTGCTGCCATTGAAAGCGCTTTTTCACCGAGAATGGCTGCTGGACTATCTTTTGCAACACGGCTTGACAAATTTGCCAATGCCAACAAGTACACAGTTAATCTTTCAGGGCAGTATCAAACCCAAATCAACCTGCAAAGCCCCAATCAGAAACTTCGTTTCAGAGCAATGATAGTCGGAGTTGACGAACGGGATAGGACGAACGCTGCAGCTGCAAAGGCACTTGCTAATTCTCCATATGTTGTTTTGGATGGAAAAACGAAGACCTTGTCGGTCAATGTTGATACATCAAACCCCTTCTACAGATATGTCACCACATACGATGAAGGGCATGAGTATCTGTGTCGGCAGTTTATGCAGATGGTTGATGTTGCGGCACCATCCGGAGATGTACTCAAGCTTTATTCTGCTTTTGTAAGCCTGTCAAGATACAGTTCAAGCAAACAGCTGAAAGACTTGCTCGCCTCCTTGAACGTATTAGGACAGTACCAATTAAAAAAGACATCTGACCTTGAACGGCTGTATAGAGAGATCAAACAGGATATACCCAGGTTCCTGAAAGAAGATGCGGTTTCTTCATTTGCCGTCATGAGCTGGCTTGAACGCACCGCCGCTGTCGTTGGAGATGATTCGGTAAAAGAAACCTTTAAGGATGTTGTCTGCCGCTCGTATGCCGATAACATTTATATGAGGCCGCAGTCAGAATCTACGATGGATCTACATAACGCCATCAAGAAGAGTGCGTTTGCACAAGGTGCATATAACCATATTGTTTTACGGACTACCGTTGAGGCTTATGCAAATGCAATTCATGCCTATAAACCTGCGGATTGGGTATCCTTTACAGAGTTCTTCGTTGAGGCATTGAAGGTTTATAGAGGTGGTTTCACCGAGTCGGTAAAAATGCTTCTCCCTGATAGCATTAATGCATTGTATCATGTAAGGGACGGACAGAACGCAGTCCGGGTAGCCTCATTATATGCTACGTTAAACCCGGGACAGACCGTCGATATCATTCTTACAGATGCAAGTTCAGCCACAGATCAGAACTATATCGCTTTTCTCGTCCAATTGGTATGCAGAATCGCACCGGAAACGATCTCCACGGAGAGTAATCTGACACGATTGTACAAGCAACTGCAACAGTATAACCTGGATAGCCATTTCTCGGCGGCTCTTGCTTACAAAGCACAAACTCTGGTTCGCACTCAGGATATGGAGAAATTCCTTGATTGGATTCAGTCTAACAGAGAACTGAAAGCTATCGACCTGACATCCGTAATCCGAATCCTTGACAAAAACATTGTTTTATCCGATAAAGCCGCCGGTAGACTGGCGTCCCGAATCCAGAGCTGCAGGACGGAGAATGTTCCATGTATAAACTCTGCTCATATCTACGCACTGGATGCCCTTAATGACCGAAAACTGGCGAATAGCCTGATTCCTATCCTTAACAGTATGATATCTCAGGGCTTCCCGTCCATTAAAGATGCGGCGTATGCCGAACGTCTGGTTGGCAAGCTTTATAGCGGTCGATTGCCGGAAGGAGCGTTTGCGACCGTCGTTTCGGCGGCTTCAAATTCCCCATACTACGCGGCTTTGATTGCTGAAAAAGCCATGCAGTATGTCGGGACAAGACAGGATTCAGCCATCAGCGAGCTCATTGACACAGCCGTTCAGACAAACAGCAGAACCCTATATGATGCACTTGTCAATGCGTGTGCAAACATCAAACAATTTGACAAAGGTATGTCTGCCATCCGTGGAACGATTCGCTCCAAAGCGGCTCAGCAGTACTTTGCACTTATCGAAAAGGACGCAAGGACTTTGCATGATCAAAATAAGGAGCCGTCCCTTTTCGGTCGTCTCTTTTCACGAGGATCGTCCAATGACTCTGATTCAGGGAAATGGGGCAAGAAATAGAATTGTAGGTGAATCTTAATGGAAGTAATCATTTATCTTCTTCTTATAGCTCTTGTTGTATACCTGATTTATCTTTTGATCAGATATGTAATACTGCCAATTGCCTCGATCGTTGGGATAATCACTCTTGTGGTCAGTGCTGGTTACGGATTGATTGTGTCCTTGATCAGTTTTATCAAGTCGTTCAAGGATAATCTTGATCCCTATGCAACCTATGTGGACAAGCATGCCGATGTTTCTGGTGGGATTAAGAGAAACTACTGCTTTGGGCCGGGATTTCACCAGATTTCGGAGATCGTTAAAGGAGCTTTTGAAAACCTCTCTGAATACCGAACCAAGTTGACCGCATGGAAAGATAAGGCTGTACAGCACAAATGGTTCATTGACATGTGGATCTATTTGGGGTATGGATTTGCAATTTTCTGCGCTCAAGTCCTTGGCTTCATTTGGGTTAGTGCTTTTTCGATCATTCTTGCTACGGCGATTGTTATCGGGATGATTGTTTTCTTCTTGTTTTTCTCGATATTGTGGCTGACTGATCGTATCGTTTTGATTCTGAAGTCAATTCACAGCCGGTGCCCCAATTGCAAGCGTAAATCCGTTATTCCTGTTTTTATTTGTCCAACCTGCGGACTTGAACACAAGAAACTGGTTCCAGGTCCTTACGGCGTTTTTAAACGCAAATGTACCTGCGGAACCATGCTGTCTACTACGTTTATTGGTGGACGATCTGAATACGAAGCACACTGCCCTTTCTGCGGGACGGAGCTTCTTTCCAGCAGTTCTCAGCAATACGGTATTCAGCTTGTCGGCGGCATCGGAACTGGCAAAACCACCTTTTTAGCAGCGTTTTGGCATGAATACAAAGAGTGGCTGAATCGTCGGCACGACATTACCTTCGAAGAAACCCCTGCAGACGCTTTTGCCGATCTTGAGGAATGGTTTAATACCGGAAAATCCGAATCCACGCTGGAAACAAACGCCAATATGTATAGCATTATTCATGCTACCGGTCAAAAAACATCTGTTCAAATGACCATATATGATATTGCGGGTGAGGCGTTTGATTTTGCTGGCAGTGATACTCAACAACAGCAGTTCAGGTATTGCGAGGGTTTCCTTCTTGTCGTTGATCCAACAGCAACTCCGAACTACGTATCCGATACAATTACAAACTTCATTAACTCGTTGGACGAGGTAAAAGGAAAACATACTGCCAAGGCTGCTTCCGTGCCGGTCGCTGTGATTATTACAAAGTCTGACTTGCACAAGAAAGAAATCGGCCTTCCGCGTATCAGGTCTACATATAAGTCCATGCCGGATTCAGAGGTTCAGCTTTCTTTTGAGCAGCACCAGAATGATATCTGCCGAACATTCCTTTATGACTATGGCTACGGGAATGCAATCAATCTGATAGAAGCAGAGTTCTCTAATATCAGATATTTCCCTGTCAGCGCAATGGGGCACACCACGGAAGATGGTCAATATGAGCCGTGGGGTGTTATGGATCCGGTCTTCTGGCTGATGAGCAGTGACAACTGCCCTTTACGCAGCTTTGTTCAGCAAAAGTAATAATTTAGAGGAGGAAACTATGGAGAAGTTCGGCTTTGTTTTAGCGACTAAGATGCTCGTTGAGGGCAAGCGTAAAGTGCGCTACATGTATCACGAAGAGGCAACCAATCCACAGGACAGCGGATGGAGGTTCTTCTGCGGTGATGAAGATGATGACTATGTAAACAACCCGGATAATATCGCAATTTACGATATTAATACCATTCTTGAAATTGACAAAAGTGTTTTACCTTATCTGAATTGTTCAACAGGTATTGCTCTTGAAAGAGAGGATGAAAACGACACTTTCATCGTTTCAAGCGGCTTCAACGTCGGCGAGGAGTGTGATTAATCATGGCACTCCATCGTCCATATATTCGCCAGGAAGTCAGAGAAGAAGTCGAACGCAGAGCGGAAAAGAACGAAAAAGGACAGTTCCTTGACGCCAACACACACGAGCCAATCGAGGGACAGTATGATCTTGGTCATAAAGCCGGTCATGAACACTGGCGAGAAGCCGAACAAGCTGAGGCTGAGGGCTTGACACAGGAAGAGTTTAATGACCGAATGAACAACCCTGATTATTACCAGATTGAAGATCCACACGAGAACAGATCTCATGCTCATGAGATGCCTGCGGATGAACAGGGAGAAGAGAACGGTCAGGAGATGTAAGAAAAAGAAAGCGGGAACATTGATATGCCTACAGATGAGATCAGATATGGGCCTGAGCAGATTCGTCTGTTTCTGCAAAAAGCCATGGCAGACATAGGTGCGTTTTGGGAAACCATACCCATTCTGCTTCGCGCGTTAATAGTAATAGTCTCTGTTGTCGCCTGCGTTAATATTGTAGCTTCACTTGTTAAAGCGGTCATTATCAACAGGGCATCATGGAAGAAGAAACCCGGCTCGGAGCTTATGTTCAGCTTTGCTGCAGGATCGGGGCAGTTCCAGCGAAGTCACATATATAAAGATGCGCACAAGTACCTATTTGACAAGAAATGGTCTGTGTTCAGTTTCGCGGGACTTGCCTACCGTCTCGGTAATTACGAGAATCACTCGAAAACCATTGCCTTTTTGAGTTCCCTCGTGTATCTGCCACTGGCCATACTCGGCATTGCAGAGATGATTATCCGCTGTATTGCAGGCGTAGTAATTTATTTCGTTATCAACCTGGCTTATATCGTGTTTCTGCTTGCCATTTGGGTAGTAAATCTTTTGTTGATGCCGCTGTTTAATCTTGCGGATAAGGCTTCCTGGATGACGCAGCACTGCCCAAAGTGCTATGCGACATTTAAGCTTCCTGTGTTTGAGTGTCCGCTTTGCGGAACCAGGCATACAAAGCTTTATCCCGGGAGGTGTGGACTCCTGTTTGCAAAATGCAATTGCGGTCATTTTATCCCGTGTGCCTCCGCTTCAAAGCGTAAAAATCTGAAGTCATACTGTCCTAAATGCGACTATGCTCTTGCCGGCTCGAATATAAAGGCATTTACAGTTCAGGTCATAGGCGGCGATTCATCAGGAAAAACGGCGTTTATTGCGGCATTTCAGCATCAGTATGTTGAAGCCATTGAAAACTCAGGTGTCCGAAATGTATCGACTTCCCCAGCGGATGATTTCAAAGAGCTGGAAAGGATGTGTCATTCCGGCAGAACGACGAAATCGCCAAGTGATGAAGTGCGGGCGTATTATATTCTTCATGGAAGCAAGGGAAGCTCTGACGATGGAATCGTTATCTACGACGTACCCGATGAAGTTATTCTCAGTGAACAATACGGACGCAACCCGCTTAACTTTGCATATAGCGATGGAATAATCATTATTATCGACCCCTTAAGCGTTCGCTCAGTAAGGAAAGAGTGCGAAGCAACCACCGGATCAGCAAGCACAAACGGTTTCTCAGATGATTCAACGGAAGATATCGTCGTCCATTTTATCAACAAGTATTCTGAGGTAGCCGGACGAATGGCCAGAAGAATGAGCGATACCCCTGTGGCTGTTGTGATTGCGAAAACGGATTTGACTTCTATCCGGAGAAAGATTGGCACGGTAAAAATCAAAGCTGAGTTTTCTGCAAACCAGAACCAGTATCTAAGTACTGACGACGCCCGCGACAAAGTGTGCAGAAGGTATCTGGCAGACATTGGTCTTGCCAACGCTATCAATAATCTGGACAGTGTCTTTTCAAGGGTTTCCTATTTCCCGGTTAGTTCAATAGGGCACTACGAAGATGGCAGCCCGTTTGACCCGCAGAATATTATCGCTCCGATGGGCTGGCTGGCTCGGCAATGCCAAAGCAATATTAAAGATCTGGCAGCATTTGCGGAGGAGGAAGTCAAATGACTACAGTAAGAAAAACGGCAAAAACGACGGTCACATTGATTATCCTTGCCATAGGCTTGGCGCTACTTATGCGTTGGTGCGGAACATTGTCCGGAGTGTTCTTTTATAAAATGGAGTCCCTCCTCAATTCAAAGACACAAATCGGAGGATTCCACAGTTTTCTAATTCGCTTCTCTTTTTGGTTACTGTTAATTGCATCAGGACTTGAAGCGGTCTATCGTGAGAAAAATGGAGTATACATATTGACCCCATTTGGCGTTCCAATCGTTTTCTCTATGTGCGTTGCAGTGTGGGGACTCGTTGCAACGTCTACACGGGTTAATATACTTTGGTTTTGGCTGTTTTATTACGCTGGACTGATCATCCGTGTCCGGATTTTATATAGCAGATTATCTAACATTAAAGGTACTGGTCCATCGAAGATAAAACTGCTAATGAAGAGTCCCCCGCCAAAAAACGATGGTGATATAAGCATCATTGATAGAAGCGTACTTTATGGTGCAAAGATTGCAATGCTGGTTGATTGGTTCGCGCTCTTGATTTTCACTCTCGTGTACTGCATCCAGTATAAGCAGATCTTCGGACTATGAGCGACACCAGTTAAACATTTTACTTTACGGAAATATTTCACGGAGGAGGGAGTATGGTGAGCATACTTGGCAATATAATTTGGTTTGCGCTTGGTGGCGCCATAACCGGTCTCCTGTGGTGTTTTGCTGGAATTATCTGGTCGATTACCGTAATTGGTATTCCAGTAGGTAAACGATGTTTCAAGATAGCAAGACTGTGCTTCTTCCCATTCGGTAAAACCGTGGAGAATACAGGTGGAACCGGGAGCTTTCTTCTGAACATGCTGTGGATTTGCTTTACTGGTTGGACTCTTGCGGTTGAAGCAGTAGTAATTGGCCTTATTTACTGCTTGACGATTGTGGGTATTCCATTTGGAAAACAGTATTTCAAGATTGCCGGATTGGCGCTGATGCCGTTTGGTTGTAAAATCGTATAAGAACGGATGGAGACATTAGTATGCCCCAAAAAACACAAAAACGCAAAGCCAATAATGGTTTATCATTTCATTTAATTTTCGCTTTTCTCATAACAATTTTGATTATAATGTTCATCGTTTCTTTTTTGTGTGGCAGATATTCTTCGGTCGCACTAACAAATGTTCCGCTTATTTTCTTAAACGCTATATTCCCGAACATCCCACAAACTTGGACACAAGCTGAAGCTGCTGTTATATTAGATTTTCGCTTTCCACGCATTTTAGCAGCAATTCTCGTGGGTGCCTCTTTGGCAATGTCCGGTGCAACTTATCAAGTTCTTTTCTCAAATCCAGTCGCATCCCCCGATACACTGGGTGTTTCAAATGGTGCATCTTTTGGCGCAGTTATTGGTATTCTACTTGGGGTCAATACATTTGGTGTCAAGATATCCGCATTTATGGCCGGTTGTCTTGTGATCCTTCTGGTTTATGCACTTACCTCCCTTCTAGGGAAGAACAAATGGAATATTACATATCTACTCCTTGTGGGCATGATAATTTCATCCGTTTTCTCGGGGCTTTTATCCATTCTAAAATATGTAGCAGATCCCGAGAGCCAGCTACCCCAAATCACTTATTGGCTTATGGGTAGCTTTGGAAATGTTTCCCGTTCTGACTTAGGCTATGTTCTTCTTTTCTTTGCTCTTGGAACTATTCCATTGGTTCTACTGCGTTGGCGAATAAATCTTCTTGAACTAGACGACAGTGAAGCCAAAACTATCGGTGTGAATATCGTAGGGTTGCGAATTATCGCAATTGCCTGTGCGACTCTTCTTACTGCTTCATCTACTGCAATTACCGGAGGAATTAGTTGGGTTGGCTTGTTTATTCCACATATTGCTCGTGCACTGGTTGGTAGTGATTATCGTCGAGCACTTCCTGTGAGTGCTTTGCTTGGAGCGCTCTTTCTCCTTGGAATGGACGACCTGGCAAGAACGATCTCTGTCAACGAACTGCCAATAAGTGTCTTGACATCTATCGTTGGTGCTCCAATGTTCTTCATTATCATTGCAAGAAAGAGAAGGGAGTATCCGTTATGATTTCGATTAACAAAGCTTCGTGTGGTTACAATGGCAAAATTATACTTCCGGACATTTCGTTCTCTTTTCAAAAAGGTGAAGCCGTTTGTGTGTTAGGGGCAAACGGTGTTGGAAAAACAACCTTATTCAGGACTCTTTTGGGCTTACTACCTCTATTGGCGGGCGATATCGTCATCGAAGGTAAGTCTCTAAAGGCCTTGTCTCACCGACAGCTTGCAAAACTTGTTGCATATGTGCCACAAGCAAAAAATCTATCTTATCAACACCCGGTAGAGGATGTTGTACTAATGGGACGAGCTCAGTATATCAAAACTTTTGATGTGCCTTCCGAAAAGGATTACAACATCGTCAAGGAAGTTATGACCTCGTTAAACATTTCTCATATGTTAGGCTTTCCATACTCAAATCTTTCGGGTGGCGAACAACAGTTAGTCTTAATTGCTAGAGCTATGGTACAGGGGGCATCCTATATTCTTTTAGATGAACCTGCATCTAATCTTGACTTAGCAAATCAAAGCCTGCTAATGCAAACTATTAACAACCTGAAGGAGCACAAGGTTGGCGTGTTGATGATTTCACATATTCCCACCCATGCGTTTGCTTGCTGTGAAAAAACCTTGATTGTTTATCACGATGGCACAAGTGAGTATGGTGACACAAAGGATATCATTACGACCGATCGGCTGAAGAAGGCTTATGGCACGAATGTCGAGATTATTGAAGGACGCAGTGCCTCAGGTGAAATTGTGCATACATATAGCTTGTTATAATAGGGAGGTAAAGCATAATGAAAAGTGCAAGGAAATGGATTTCACTCATGCTAGTGGTGGTTTGCGTGGTGGGCATTCTATCTGGCTGTGCCACCGCAAACGCACCCGAAACTAACAAAACTCGGACTGTAGTAGATATGTCTGGTCATTCTGTGGAAGTTCCCGAAAAAGTGAACTCCTATATTTCACTTTGGGTAGGATCTGTTACCATCACACTGATGCTAGATCACGGAGAAAAAATGGTTGGGTGCAGTGAGACTGCTGCTTCTTACCCTTTGTTCGATCGTGCATGTCAAAACCCCGAGGATATCACTTACTTTACCAACGATGCCATCACTCTGGAGGGAATCCTGGAGACCGGTGCAGAGGTCGTTTTCTACCGTGGTAAAGATAATGCTGATTTGGCCGAAAAACTGATCAAAGCCGGTGTAGCTGCAATTGATGTTGAGTTTAATACATACGATGAAATGATGGATGCCATTGATATTATGGCTGATGTCCTTAATACTGACTATGCATGCGGGACTGCTTCCAGGTACAGGACCTACGCGAATGAGATGATTGAAAAGGCTCAGGCCGTCGGAAATACTGTGCAAGACAGGAAGTCCATCATTGTTATCCGCGATACTTCAAATCTGCGTGCCTACGGTGTAAATCGCTTTGCAGGCAGATGGGCGACACTCTGCGGTGGAGATTATGCTCTGAAGGATGGCGATCCCAACGGCTATGTGAACCTGACAAGTGAGCAATTGTTGGAATATGACCCCGAAATCATTGTGTTTGTTATTCCCGGCGAGGCCAAGAAGTTTATTGAAGATGCCAAGTGGTCATCTCTAACAGCAGTAAAAAACGGACACGTCTACGAAAATCCCAGTGCAATAGGCACTTGGTCCAATCATGGTTCCGAATGTGTGCTTCAGTTTGGTTGGGCCATAGAAAAGCTTTATCCTGAGTGCACTGATTTTGACTTCGTAAAAGAAGTACGTGATTTCTACAAAGAGTTTTATGCTATGGAACTCACGGATGCAGAAATAACCTCAATCATTAATGCCGGAAAATAATTTAGGAGATTAACAAATGGTCTCAAGAGTATCCGAAATTCTGTACCACAGGTACCGTGAAGTCTTTGATAAAGAAAAGACTGCGAAAGCATTTGGCTACTGGAAGCCATACACTCAAGCTGAGACTTTCTTCCGTCTGGCCAAGGGTGCTACACAAGAAGATTTAGAAACGGGCAAAGTCTATTCCGCTCTTCTGCAGGCTGTCGGTGTTAGGAAAGCAAATCAGTATAAGCAACTCTTCTTTCATATCTGTTCCTGCAGTGTGTATTGCATATCAGAGGTCGAATTCGACAAGCACTATGCGCAGTTATGTGACGAGTTAAGGAACACGGACATATCTTCGCTAGATAACTCCGTCACAGAAATGTTGATTTGCATCCTGTCGACGCTCGGACTTTTTACAGCAGCGCTCTTGCTTCGTGAGAAGTACGAAACCAAAGTTCTCTCTGTAGGGTCTGCACTGCAGAAGTATTCAGTCCTTTTTCAAAATGGCCGTTTTCGGGATGCATATGAATTACTACAAAAGTCGACTTTTTTTCGAGCGTACAAGGTTCTACGCCCTACAACATATGCTTCCATGGAGCAAAGCCTATTGCCGGTAATTCATCCTGAAATGGCAGATACGCACAGTTCCTTTGCTAAATATTTGCAAGGCAAGGCTATCTACATTATCGGTCCATCTGATAATAAAACCCCGGTTCATCTTGCTACCGATAATCGTGTTGTGATCAGGTATGCCTATATTGGAAACGGTAAAGTCGGCGGTTATTATAAGTCCATTCCAACAGATGTGTCGTACTATAATGGCATGCACGCCACAACGGTTGCATCTATGGATGATCCCGTATTTCTCTCAGATCTTTCTTTTGCTGTACTAAAATACAAGTTACAGGTACCCTTCTGGGATACCTTAAAACAAACATTGCAGGTTCGCTATGCCAATAGAGCGCCATATACAATGCAGCATGGTGTCTCACCTAATATGTTGCAGATTGTTCTGACAGATCTCCTCCCATACGGAAAGCTCAATCTTACTGTTTTGGACAACAACTTATACTTGAACCGGCACTATACTGAGGGATACGCCAGCAACCAAGTGCAGAAGAAAATGGACGATTTTGCATTTGCAAATCAGTTTGCAAAACATGATGTGTTTTGTAATTTTAAGTTCACGCGTGCGTTATTTAACCAAGGCCTTTTCACTGCAGATCCGCGATTGGAAGACATACTTAGCATGAGTTGTGAACAATTTGCCGAGGCAATGGAAAATGAGTATGGCCATAAGCAAGGTATTCAGGAAGTCTGAAGTAAAGCTAATGCCACAATAGATTTAAAATAATAACCAACTGGAACTCAGAACAATCATGTTCTGATGTGGTTAGAAAGAGGTTGCTATGAACATTGTATGTGTCATTCCTGCAAGATATAAATCGAGCCGTTTCCCCGGGAAACCTCTTGCAGATATATGCGGAAAACCCATGATATGGTGGGTATACGAACAATGCAAGAAGGTTAAAGAGTTCTCACAAGTCATTGTAGCCACGGACGACGAACGAATCGTGAGTGCCTGCCGTGAATTGGAAATGTGTGTTGAAATGACATCGGATACGCATTTGACCGGAACAGACAGAGTTGCAGAAATAGCGTCCAAGGTCCCTGCAGATCTATATGTGAATGTTCAAGGCGATGAACCACTTGTGCAGCCCGATGAAATCAAAAAAGTATTCCAGCCCTTCTTATCTAAGAACTGTAATGTACAGATATCCAATTTGATGACCAGAATCATTGATCCGGTTGAGGTATGCAATCCTACCGTTGTTAAGGCCATCACGAGAGCAGATAACATTGGTCTCTATTTGACGCGTGCAGCTGCACCTCATCCTAAGGGAACATCTTCTTACAGCTTCTACAAGCAGCTTGGTATTTATGCATTCACCAAAGAAGCATTGGCGTTCTTTGCTAAACACGGGAAGACTATTGGAAAGGCAAAAAACGAGAGAATCGAAGATGTTGAAATGCTACGTTTTATGGAAAATGGCTGGCCTGTGCAATTTATCGAAGCAGAAGAGTCCTCCGTTGCCGTAGATACGCTCAGCGACCTTGAAAAGGTTGTTTCCATTATCAAACAACAGAACTACGAAGTCTAAGGAGAGAGATACTATGATAAAACTGTTATGTTCAGATGTCGACGGCGTGATGACAGACAATAAGCTGCATATTTCTGCAAATGGTGAATTGTTTAAGACTTTCAATGCACGTGACGGTTGGGCACTTAAGGAGATATTGCCCAAGAACGGGATTGAACCGGCTGTAATTACCGGACGAAAATCGCAAATTGTCCCTAAACGGTGCGAAGAGCTTGGTGTCTCTCTAGTGTTTTGTGGCCGCGATGATAAAAACGCAGTTGTTACGCAGCTTGCTGAAGAAAAAGGTTATTCCTTGAGCGAGATTGCATTTATTGGTGATGACTATAATGATTTACCGGCGATTAAACTTGCGGGCATATCAGGCTGCCCTAGCGATGCAATCGAACCTGTAAAGGCTGCAGTGACATATGTTTGCAAGGCAAAGGGTGGCGAAGGTGCTCTTCGTGAGTTTGCTGAATGGATTGTAGCACAGCAGAGCGGAGCGAAAGTATGATTGATACTGCCAATCCCTTTTATGCCAAAAAGCAACAATTGTTTGAAGAACTTGGGGATCATACGATTGGTGCATTGGCTACATGTTTTGATGGTAAACCATATGTACGTTCGGTAAGTTGCATCTTACAGGACGAAAAAATCTATTTCCAGTCGGATAGAACTATGCTGAAGGCGATTCACATCAAGGAAACACCGTTTGTTTCCGTCTGCTTCCAGCATGTTCAAGTTCAAGGAATATGCAAAGAGATCGAAAGTCCTGTACATCCTTGCAATAAGCCATTTCTTCAACTCTTTACCGCACATTATCCTCGTGCAGCACAAAGATATTCACACATGGATAACGAACGGGTTTACCAAATCACGCCTACCAGAATTGAAACATGGAGGTATATAGATGGCATGCCGTATCAGGAGATGTTTGATATAGATGCCAAACTATATATCTTAAAGCAATATGAAATATAAGAAGTTTGCGAGGGCAAGCTATGCAAGAGTCCATAAAACAATTCTATGCCAGTCTCAGTGATGACACAAAGGAAGAACTACGAGTTTATCTAGAGCGCCGTTTTGCCACAAGGAAAGCATCTCCTAAAGTAGGCGTCGTCTTTGATATCCTTCATAATTGCATTCTGAAGTGTAAGGGGTGTGGTACCAACGCAGCATTTTCGCGTGATATGCGGCCCATTTCCTGTGCTCCTACAATTACACAAATCAATAAAGTATTCTACAAACTTAAGGAGTACTCTTATCAGACCGGCAAGCGCATATTTGTTAATATTGGCGGTGGTGAGCCGTTTTTACGACACGACATTCTAGATGTACTAAAGTTAGCCGCCGACTACTTTGGTCCTGAGAATGTTGGTGTTGATACTAATGCGGCACTGGATAATTCTGAACTGCTCCTAACTGAAGCGTTGCAATATGTTTCCTATATCGGAACAAGCATCAACGGACTTAGAGATTACCACAATTGGTGGGCCGGAAACGACGACATTGACGCATTCACACGGGCCACCACAACTGTTCGGAATCTCTGTAAAAATCCAGCAAACTCCAGTAAAATTGAAGTAACTTCTGTTGCCACTAAGAAGAATATGGCAGAACTTCCTTCACTTATGCAGTATTTGACTGACATTGGAATAAAGCAATACAGTGTGCATAGAGCAATTCCCGTAGGTAGGATGGCTCTTCACCAGGATTTGATTCCGGATGCATCTGATTATCTCCATTTGCTGATTTCTTTGATGCACGGAGCTACTAACACAGGACTCGACTTTCATATTCATCACTCCATAGAGTCCATCCACGCAGCATTGCTTCTGGGAATGGACACCTATTTGTATGATCATATTGGAAATCCTGACGCCCTGTCATCTATCGGAATCGATCCAGAATGTAATGTTGTCTTTGATCCTTGGTGTACAACCGGATGCTGGAAGCAACTGTCCTCTGGCAATCTTCTCACACATCCTGGCACTCTTGATGAGATGCTCCATACCTCCGACTCTGTATTTCAACAAACAGCTGCATTTACATCGTCCGATAATCGTTGCAATGGCTGTCCCGTGAAGTGTTCTGGTGGCAGCAGAATCGTTGCAGCTACGCACGAACTTTGCGGACGTCCGAATAATGCCATTTCTGTACAAGATATCTACACTGCAATGCAAGCAGTAGATCCTGCTTGCCCGCTCTATCGTAAGGATTCGTGTTAATAATATGAAGATACAAGTATCCGTTAAAGAAACCAAACAAATGCTGACGAAGTCGAAGCTGCCAGACGCCGACTATGTTATCAATCCGTATCTTGGCTGTACACATGGATGCATTTATTGCTATGCAGAGTTTATGCGGCGTTTCTCTCAGCATGCTGAGCCATGGGGAGCTTTCATTGAAGCGAAAAAATGCACTACGGATCTTGACCTTCGTAAAGTTTTGCCCACAGACACTATTCTTATTGGTTCTGTGACAGATGCTTATAATCCATTTGAGTCTAAATATTGTATAACGCAAAGTGTCCTCAAGCAGTTATCATCCTGTGCTGCTCGGGTCGAGATTTTAACAAAATCCAAGTTGGTTTGCAGGGATATTGATCTTCTAAAAAGAATTTCAAATATTGCTGTAGGCGTCTCCTTAAACACCACAGATGATTTGTTTAGAAGCAAGACCGAGCCTTATGCCGCCTCAGTAAAAGATCGCATTGAGACTCTCAAGACCCTACATAGCGCCGGAATTTCCACATATCTGTTTGTTGCTCCTTTTTTTCCAGGTCTCTCTGATTATGAGGCGCTTTTGGAACAAGTTGCAGGATATGTTGATTATGCCTGTTTTGAAAATCTAAATTTACGTGGGAGTTACAAAGCGCGAGTACTTTCCTTTATCTCTCAAGAATACCCCGAAAAAGCACCTCTATTTGAAAAAATCTATCATCAAAAAGATCTTTCTTATTGGAATGATTTAGAACAAAACATCAGGCAATGCTGTGATATGCTTCACATTCCTTGTAGAATTTATTTTCATCATGGGTCATTTACCACCCAGTAGAAAAGAGGTATACCTATGCTTGTATTCACTTTTTATGTCACGTGTATTTTTTCCGGAATGATTGAAGTAGGTGCAGTCCTTTGGGGTATTGGCGCCGGCTATTCTATTGAGGGAGCTTTATGCCTCGCAATAGCGTATCAGATCGGCAATATTCTACTATTCTTCCTGAATAAGAAACTGCGCCGGATGCAGGGCCTGTTTGCCGCAATAGCATGCCTTTTTGCAACAGGAATTGTCTTCTTGGACAATCCATTATACAGATATATCTGTGCCTTCGCGTGTTTTGCGTTGCTGTCCACCATTATTCAAACTTTGCGTAGTGCTGTTAAATCAAAAGAGCCTCGCTGGAGAAAGCGCTGTTTTCGCGTCACCGGCTTCTTGATCTCGGCTGTTATGTATAACTACGGCGCATATGCACTTGTTGCCATAAGTGTTATGACACTCATACTGACGCTTCTCTGTCCTAAGTACGAAGATGACTGCTGGCTCACAAAGCTGATCCATGGACAATATGGTAAGAACCGCATTTGCTGGGCAATGACGGTGCACCAAATGCACTACTTTGTATATTGTTACTCCATGCTGCTGATCTCGCTGTTTGTTTACGATAGTCCTTTGGCCGCAAGCTTTTGGTTTGTTGCAAACTGGATCCCGTATATTCTCACTGAGCCTCTTGTGAAGCTTACAAAAACAAAGTCGTGGCTTCACTTTTTGGTTGGCGGACACATCCTTGTTGCCGGTTTGCTGATAGGAATGTACATTACTGTAGAGCAATATAGTCTCGTTGCAATGATTCTTTGGGCACTTACTGGGTTTGGCGGAGGCAATGTATTTTGCATAAAGAAGTCGCTCTTAAAGTACAAAGAGTACCATGATCAAGTATGGGTATTCTCTGAAAACGTCGGACACTTTTTGGGCGTTATAATTGCACTTGCTGCTTATCATTTTACTAAATCCCTTTCTCCTGTTCTGCTGCTAGGAGCCCTCTTTGCCATTACGACAATTGGCTTGATCAGTGGTACCATTATCAACGCCAAAAAGGATGCCGCCATAGAAGCCTAATTGGCAAACACAAATAGCATTCCGACAAGAACTTAGATGACAAGGTGGGGCAATATGTTCTTATATGTAGGAAATAAAAACCTTTTTGGGGAAGGCGGGATTTCTATCTTCCGCTACATAGAGAATGAGGGGACATTAGAATTTCTTGGAACACGGCATACAGATATTTCTGCAGGGTTTCTTGCCGTTGATGATAAGAATGCATATCTGTTTTGTGTAAACGAACGTCTAGAATGCAACGGTGTCCCTGGCGGACAAGTGCTTTGCTTTCGAATCGACTCTCGAACAGGCAATCTTAAATTATTGTCCAGAGTAAATACCCATACCGTTTTGCCTTGTTATTTGCACTACATCTCTGATAAGCGTCGGCTTCTGGTATGTAATCATGCAAAGAGAGACTGGATATTGAAGGTTGACCTAACCGCTGAAGGAATACTGCGCAGCAAAAAAATATATGACGATGCCGCACTTGAAGTGTTTGATGTAACACAAGACGGCATCATCAAAGGACCGACTTCTTGCTGGGTAGCACCTCACGCAAACAATGCTTCTGATAACCCACATCTTCATAGCATCACATATGATGCTAAAAATTGTCAGTCTCTTGTATGCGATACAGGTAGTGACTTGATATACACATTGACCCTTGACGACTACGGTTCCCCTCTTTTGACGAGCGTTGTTAATCCCAATGGCAAAGCCAGCGCTCCACGCTATGGTGTCATTCATCCACGTCTCCCAATTGCGTATTTCAATTCAGAGAAACAAAACGCAGTGTTTGTCTTCAAAATATGCGAAAACGAAATTCGCCAATTACAGGTAATTCCCGCTCTTGAGCTTTTGGGCTCCTTGGAGGAGCCGATTGAACAGTCTGCAATTGCAGTAAATCACGCCGGAACTGTCCTCTATACTCTCATTAGGAAGACTAGCAGCATAAGTGCTTTTTCCATAGGTGGTGATGGGAGATTGCGATTCTTACAGTCTTATCCTGTGCATTATGAAAGCCCTAGGGCACTAGTAATTACTCCTGATGATAAAAATATGTTTGTTGCTTGCAGTACAGGCAAGGCTGTGGTTCATATTAAAATTAGTCTTGATGGGAGCTTGAGTCATCAAACATCGGAGGAATCGTCCCTAATCTCCCCAAGTAGTATGACTTTGTTTGATCCCCGTCATTAATTGGTATATGGATATGAAAAATAAAGTAGTTGGTATTATAGCAGAATACAATCCTTTCCATAATGGGCATAAGCACCAGATTTCCTACGCGAAAGAATATCTGCAGGCCGATTTTTGTGTCATTGCGATGAGTGGCAATTTTGTTCAAAGGGGCACCCCTGCAATAATTGATAAACACAACAGAGCACAAATGGCAATAGCCGAAGGGGCAGACATCGTTTTCGAGATTCCTGCCTGCTTTGCAACCGGCTCTCTGGACGATTTTGCCTTGGGTTCTGTCTCTCTTCTGGACTCTTTGGGTTTAGTTTCACATCTGCTCTTTGGATCAGAGTCAGGAAACATTGACACTATTTCCTGCATATCTCAAGCAATGATGGCTGATGAAAAATCTTTCAGTATTATCCGTTCTTCGATGAAAACTGGTCTTTCTGCTGCAGACTGCCAGGAAACATGTCTTTCTGCCATTCTAGATAAAAAACTGTATGCTGACTGCTTAGGTGCCGTTAATCAGCCAAATAATATTCTTGGTATTCTCTATCTTAATGCGCTTTCTCGCATTCAATCCAGTATTGTTCCCGCAACAAATCCCAGGATAGGACAAGCATACTTGGATGATAGTCATAGTAATATGAATCGAGAAAACAACTTTGCTTCTGCAACAGCTATCCGCAAACAAATCCATCAAAGCACAAACAATTCTATTTCAAGCGTCATGAAGTATCTTCCATCTCAAAGCTATCAGATTCTAATTAACTCTCTTCGAAATCAGCGTCCCTTGTCCGAAAATGATTTTTGGGAAAGCCTATGCGAGAAGTTATCTGAATATTCTGGCCCTTTAACTGATTTTCGTCTTGTAACACCCGCTCTTGCGGATAAGATTGCTCAAGGATGGCAGAAATGTGATTCTTGGACATCCTTAGTTGACCACATTTCTTCTAATCGCATTTCTCCCGCTAGGGTTAGTCGTTGCTTGGTGCATATCTTATTGGGAATTCGGGACGATGTAGTAGATAATTTCGTTGAAAGCAAAATTTGTTGCTTTGCAAAAGTTTTGTCCACGTCCGCAAAAGGAAATCTTTTGCTCGAACGAATCTGCAGTACAAGTTCCATTCCGGTCTTGTGTAATGATAGGGATGTGGCTCTTTCACCTATTGCTAAGTCACAACTAAGCATTGATCTTGCTGCTGATAAACTTTATGCCGATCGCAGGACTTGTGATAAGGTTTGATTTGAGGGAGAAGAATGGCATATTATTTTATTGGGGATACCCACTTTGGATGCGAAGCGTTGCTTTCGATTCGCACAGCATTCCACAGTACACAAGAAATGGACAACTTCATCTTGGATAACTGGGAGAGCCGGGTAACAAACAATGACCATGTCTATATCTTAGGCGATCTTTTTGACAGGAACTTTCAAAATCCAGGATCCTACTTCCCGCGAATGCCAGGTCAGAAACACCTGATTCTTGGAAACCACGATCCTGACTGGATTTCATTAGTCGATCCGGCGCTAATGGATTCTTGTTTTCTTGAAATCAAGAATATGTTACTTATCGAGCGCATCAACTGTTATTTAACCCTCTGTCACTATCCTATGCTTGAATGGTATAACAGCAATCGCGATGCGACGTCTTACTTAATCCACGCACACATACATACGAGAAGGAATAGACCTTCTTTTGCATACATTCAACAATATCTCCCTCGGGCGTTAAACTGTTGTCCGGAGATTAATCATTATTATCCCGTTACTCTTGAAGAGCTTATAGATAACAACAAACAATGGTACAGCATATAGAATGGTCGCAGGTATTCTATGAGGAGGGGCTATGTGTAAAGTAAGTGTTATTGTGCCGGTATACAATGCCGAAAAATACTTCAGAACATGCCTCGACTCATTGTCGGCTCAAACATTAGATAACATAGAAGTTATAATCATCAATGACGGAAGTATTGACGGCAGTTTAGAAATTGCAAATGAATTTGCCTCCAATTATCCATGGTTCAAAGTGCACTCAACTCAAAATAAGGGTGTAAGCCATGCCAGAAACTATGGTATAACAAAGGCTTGTGGAGAGTACGTGGCTTTTGTAGACAGCGATGACTCTATCGAGCCAGATTATTGTCGCGCTATGTATGAAAAGGCTATTCGCGACAATAATGATTTAGTTGTATGCCAATTTGACAGAATTACACTGTCTAACGGAGAATTGACACATCTGTTTTCCCAAACGCCCCTGTTTGATGCCGACAATTTTCTGATGACAGATCGAAGGGATCTATTCTCAAGCATCAGTGTTGGACCATGGGATAAGCTGATCAAAAAGGAGCTGCTCGACAAATTGGAATTCCCAGAGGAAATACGCTATACCGAGGACCAAATATTTGCAGTAAAAGCCTTCTGCTATGCTAAAAACATCGGCACCGTTAAGCAAGTTTTGTACCACTATTATTACGAGATCCACGGAGGGATTACCTCCGGCTTTGGGGACGAAAGGCTCGACTGGGTTAAAGTCATGGAGCACCTTTCTTCATTTGTTCGCGATGATAAATCCGGTTATGCCTTAAAAGATGAGATAGCGTTCTTTATGCTTTCAAAATCGATGCGTCTTTGCGCCTCTGCAATCGTCAGAACTAATTTAAACTTCGATCTAAGAACTCATATAGTAAAGACTATTCACGCCTTCTTTGCGGATAATCTTCCCGGCTGGCGACAGAATTCTTACTACATTGATGATGTGATTAAGAGGTCTCGCCGCACGCACTCCCCGCAATTCAACTATAGTAACGGCAAACGCGTCCGGCCACTCTACTGCAACTATAGTGAAAGACATTGCCTCATTTTGATCAAGCTTTCTCGCATTCTTCCCGATATGCTTTTCGGTATAGTATTAAGGGTGGATCAAGGCTTGTTCGGTTTTTCGCGCAGGATTCGTTGGGGATTATTCTGAACTTCTAATGGTAGGAGCATTTATTATGGGAACAAAATTCTTTAAAAACCGCCTGCAACAGTGGTGGCACAGCAACTTTCTTTTCTGTGACTATAGTCGTCTTTGGCGGTTGTTTATGTATTACGGTGCATCAGGGGTAAAGTATTTACTGCCTTGGCGGTTCTATTTAGACTATGTTGAAATCCCGATCACAACAAGGTGCAACCTCCGTTGTCCAGATTGTGCTAACCTCATGCCGTTGTATAATAAGCCCTATGATGTAGATAGCGACACAGTCATTCATTCTATTCGAAAGCTCAGTGAGTGCTTCGATGTCTGTGGACAAATGCGCATATTAGGAGGAGAGCCGTTTCTCCACGCTGACCTAAAGCGATTTGTTGCAGAGCTTCCTAGCCACAAATGCAGAAAAATCAGCATTCCTACTAATGCCACGATTATTCCGCAGGACCCTGAGTTATATGAAGTGCTACGGCAGAAAAACGTTGTTATTGTCATGGGCAACTATCCCTCTGCCGCAAAAACCCAGCAAGAACTTATTGCCCGATTAGAACTTGAAGGCATAAAATATGAGGTTCCCCAACCCGGCACCTGGATTAATTACGGAGAGGTCGAAAACCATAACCACACGTTAAAGGAACGCACGCGACAGTTTGCCCGTTGCAATCTCCGCTCTAAAAGTTTGCTTAACGGTGTGATGTATTACTGCCCACGGCACGGTCATGGCTGTGATTTGGGCCTTGTTGATAAAATAGAGGGTGAATTTGTGGATGTTCTTAACAATACAGCTACACAGAATCGCCGCCAATTACAACGCTTGATGTGGCGCCACAAACCTGTTGAAGCATGTAAGTATTGCTTGCGTGGTACGGATGAGGCCACAAGAATTTCTCGGGGAAAATAGAAGGCTATTAATGACAGCCTTTTCACCATTGATTCCATATGCGTGCGATGTTCTGCGATGATTATGATCTGAACAAGAACACAACTCTTGGTAGTTTGGAGAAGACGGATTTTGAAGGAATCATTACTTCCGAAAATTATCAAGCAATGTGCAAGCAAAGCCGCCGGATTGTTGGCTCTCATTGCTCTTCATGTTCAGTAAAAGAATTCTGCGGGTCTGGCTGTAATCGCAATGATACGGAGACGGTGAACTATTTATGCACCACTTACAAGAAACTTTATTCCCATATTTTCGAATGTATATCGGGTCAGCTGGGGTGATATTCTCCCGAAAAAGAAGTTAAATTGTTTCCCTATCTTCTGTCCAAAATGTAAGCGGGAAGCAATGTACACCTTGCACAGAGGCAAAAAACAGCGGGGATCATTTTTGAGTGCTTACCCGCCTTGCCTTGTCTATTAATTTTCAAACGGCTTATATACTGTCACAGTTTTCAGATATTTCACGGGATCGTCGTTCTCTGAACCTTTACACGAAAGGTCAGTAGGGTGTGCATTTCGTATCAAAATAGGTCACTACTTTCATATGAGGACAACAAAAAAGATATTGTCCGAGAAAACCCCGATTTTATCGGGGTTTTCGCTTTTCTAAAAGCGGTTTTCGCAAGTACAAATCCATAGATGTATAATAGATAAATTCCCTTTGCGAGGGGATTTGAACTCTCACATAACAGAAAATTGACATCATACATATAATTTGAGCCAATCGTTCATAAAGTACCAACGGCAAAGGCACAGCCCTTGATGTCTACTCAGGCGTGGACTTCTGCGACTCCTATGAGTATGACCGCGAGATGGTAAAGGATGAGCTTCTCATCCCCAACGACATATCGATCTGGAATGCGTCTCAGTATGAGCTGACCGGGTACATCAACGATGTCAACACCGAGTACACGCAGGTACTCATGGAGTTTGGCTCCAACGGCCGCTGGAGTAATGTGTATGACTACGGCGTGCAGAGGAACAGCGTAAATATTAAGAACGGCGAAAAGGCATACTATCTGTATGATGGTCGCGGTTCCGTAGCAAATTTGACTTCACAGCGTGGAGCCAGCATGGTATACTACGAGTATAACATCTACGGAGAGGCGGACGCCTCCAGAGCCGGCGTACATAACCCGTACCGGTACAACGCCGAGTATACTGATGCAGCCACCGGCTTGCAGTATTTGCGCGCAAGGTATTATGACCCGGAAACCAGCCGGTTCATGACAAAGGATACCTATCTCGGTGAGATCAACGATCCGCTGAGCAGGCATCTTTATACCTACACCCGCAACAATCCGATCAACCTGATCGATCCCAGCGGACATCTGTTTGGCTTGCTTATCGGTGCGGTCATCGTGGCTGCTGCCGCTTATGGGTCTTACAGAGCGGTAAAAAATTATAATGAGCAGTCTGCACAAATCCGAAGTCAGCAAGCAAATTATGAAAGCCAGGCGACAGTGCAGGAAAATGTGACCACAAGGCCACAGAACCTGCGAGCTCCTACAAGCGCTGATCAAGTCGGCAGTTTCAGCTACTATAATGAGCGCGACAACAAAGTCGTAACCTTTACCACAGCCGCAGCCTATTATGAATACAAGAAACTGTGTGAAGACCTCGACAAGCTGCTGGCATCCAATATCGTACACAATACGCTGGATGCAGTCGGCGTTATTCCCGGCGTTGGTGAAGTTGCCGATGCGATCAATGGTACAATCTATCTCGCAGAGGGCGATTATACCAACGCGGCTCTGTCGTATGTTTCCTGCATTCCGCTTGGGGGCGACGCAGTTGGTAAAGGCGGCAAGTTAGTCAACTCCGCCATCGATGCTTCCGATGATATCCTTGATCTTGCCAGCGATACATTGCGGCAAACAGATAACATTGCTGATACAGCAAGTGATGTTATACGCAATACTGATAATGTTGGCTGGCATGTAGGAGATCCGATAGATAACCTTACAAAGGCTGGCAACGAACCTGCTTGGTCTACCGTAAGGCAACGATATTGGAAAAATGAAGCGTATTATAATGCAGGAAATTATGATGCTGATAATCTTGAAAGAATGAAAAAGGGCTTAGCACCACAAAGCGTTAATCCTAATACCGGAGAATTAGAATCAATGGAATTGCATCATATAATTCCTCAGAGAGATTCTGGCCCCAATACTACGGATAATCTCATGCCATTATGGCCAGATGAACATGCTTTGGTGGATCCATATAGAAATACTGGGAGGTGAAATTATATTGATAGAGTTTCAAACGGCTTTTAGAAAATCCCGGGGCAAGCCCATACAGTATAACGGAAAAACTTTAATATTAATGGATAGATTGACAGTCCCGGAAAAATTCCAGTTGAGAATCAAAATAATTTCTATTGATTCAAAGTGGAAGCAAGGCATTAGAATCAATATAGATAAGGGAGAAGGAAACTTTTATTCTCATTCTTCTGATAAAAAAGATTATAGCTTTGCAATTTGGGATGAAAAGGTTAAAGCAGGCTATCCAACACTTGCTGAGCATGAAGGGCTACTATATTCCGGGGTAGCCCGAAACAACGAAATAAAGATATGGAACATATGGGATGAAGGAAATGGGGTTACACAAAGATGGGTCATGGGAGCAGCAATGATCAAGGAAACCATTGCTGAAAATCATTTTCGTTATCATTGTAACGATGGTCAGCCTAATGATGACTTTTCAGACATAGTGTTTGATGTAATCATTTCTCCGGATATAGCATAGGGAGTTGAAAGGTGTTTGAAGATCGTCCCGTTTTAGCGGCGCGATATATCTGCTACATTGCTATTGCCCTGATCGGTATTATCAGTGCAGCCTGGAAAAAACACAAAGGGCAGAGTAAATAGGCATATATCGCAAAAGGCAAGGGAGCCGTCGGCTTATCGCCGGCGGCTCCCCTGCCAAATAAGGGATGATGAAAATGAAACAGGCTGGGAAAAAGATGTCTAAACGCTCACGCCCAAAAAACGCAAAGGAGACGCCAGCGGGATGTTAGCCGGCTCAACGCGGGCGCGTAAAATATTTTGAAAAGGGGAAAAAAGGGGCTGTGGCCTTTCCCAAAATATTTATATAAAGAGCCGGCAGCAAGCGGCTCCTTTGCTGCGAAATAAAGAGAGGACAGTGAAGTAACAATGTCGAAAAAAGAGTTTAGAAAGCTTTGCAAGAAACAGAAGACAAAAAGCTATCAGTATTCCGTTGTATGATAAAAAAATACAAAACGATGAGTTCGGTTTTGGCACAATAGATTTTAATAAGATCATTCCCATGCCGGAATCATTGAAAATAGAAGCAGGTAGCAAAACAAACAAAGGACTGTCGATATTTCGCAAGATACCCGTCATTGGGCATCACGCCTTAAATTGTCTTTTCACTCCTTTCCTGATATTCAGCTAGTAGAATCCAAAGAAGAAATAAAGGTGGTATTCGTCGGCGGTATGGAAGTGAAAGAGAGACTGGGATGATGAATACAACAGTAACGGAAGCGGTCTGTATTGTGAAAATAAGGAGTGTTTGGTATAATGAGCTTGCGAAAGATTGGTAAAAGAAGGGCTCCGTGTCTTTTGACTTTGATAATGGAATAATAGGCATTTTCGATAATTATTGCGAGAGGATAAGATGAAAGAAGAACAAATAAAAAATCTTACTTTTTTAGAAGAATTAAAAGAATATACTTTTGAAAGTAAAATGCTATGTGCTCAAACATTTTCATGTAGAATTGCCGGAAAAGACAGTATATCTGTTGAGTCTATAAAGAAATATAATGTATCTTCGTCTGAAATTGAGATTTTTACTTTGTTCTCTGTTTTATATGATGACCCGTCTACTAATAAGAAAATGGACTCAACTTCATTTTACAAATTTATTACCGGCATAAGAAATTATTGGGATCCTAAATGGGATACTTATACTTCAAAGGAATCATTAGCGCCTGATTTATTTATGCTTATGGCATTACTGCAATTTTCTGTCCAAGGATCATTTTTGTTTAAACTGTTTCGCTATAATTATTTTTTTTCATATGTAAATAACGAAATTGATATGTCAAAACTGTTCCGAGAAAAGTTTGGGACTGAATATCGCGAATATGCCGTTTTCGCCTATGTCTTATATGAATATACAAGGCTTGAATTTCAAAATTGTTACGGAAAAGACTTTTGTAATATAATGATTCAATTGGCATTACAAAATACGACTGTTATGGAACAGTTGACAAAATCAAAAGAAGACTATGTTAGAGAGCTGTCTGAATTTTATAGAGACAATGTTGCAGATTATTTTTATGGCATAAAACTTCAGTATTTATACCCACTCATTGAGAACGCAGGAACCATTTATATTCCTTCACCATACTTGGTTGTAAATGCTGTTACTGAATCATTATTGAACAGATTAACAGAAGGTAACAATACACTTAGAGGCATGATAGGGAAAAATGTTATTGAGAGTTATCTGTTATATATATATGGTGCAGTACCCTCTGTAAGTTGGAAAAGCAGAGAAATTTCATATAGAAATGGACAATGTTTATCTCCAGATGTATTGATTTCTGATAGTGGATATTGTATATTTTTTGACACAAAATCAAAGACTCCAAGTCTAAAATTGCGACAGCTTAATAAAAAGAAAATTGAAGATGATATCGATATCTATTCAGATAATATTGTACAGCTCTATCAAAGAGTTCTTGATTATTTAAATGGTGATTTTGCACTTGATCGCTGCTATCCAAAAGATAAAATATTTGCTGTTTCTGTTATTTTGGAAGATTCTTATATAGATAGAACCTCAATATATGCTCAAGCATTTGAAAAGCTTAAAAGCATGGGATATTCACTCGATGATAAAGAAAAGGAATTTATACATAGTCGAATAAAAATTATGCCGCTAAGGCAAATAGAGGATTATGCATTGCGTAATCGGAGCATTATTCCAGTATTATGTAAGCAGGCTGAAAGTCCAAATATGTGGGATAACTATCAGTTCAGTGAGGAGTTTTGTGCTGAAAAGCTCTTAGATATTTTCGATAACTTTTTTAGCTATTTAATTGATGGCGTTAACCAGCTTTTAAATACCGGAAATAATCAATAAGATAATCCCGTATTTATTGAGTATATTTAAAAAATGAATAATATAAAAAAATTCATACAAGGGTTCAAATCCATCTGCTAAAATTGCCAAAACATCTTTTCTGTAGTCTTCAGACAAAAAAACACAACATACGGGAGTTTTCTCTTGTGTTGTGTTTTTTTATTTTTTAATAATACAACAAATATAATTGCTGCTATAAATACTGGAGGCATATATGTTAAAAGTAAATTTTCATGAATTTGTAAAAGATGAATTATTGAAATTTGCAGTAATTGTTTCGGTACATAACGGAAAATGGGTATTTTGTAAACATAAAAATCGCAACACATATGAATGTCCAGGCGGTCATAGAGAACCTAATGAAACTATCTATGAAACAGCCAAAAGGGAACTTTGGGAAGAAACTGGCGCTAAAAAATACCGTTTGGAGCAGGTCTGCGCATATTCTGTTAAAAATGAAGCTGAAGAAACATACGGAATGTTATATTTTGCAGATATACTGGAATTTGAAGAATTACCTCCCCTTGAAATAGAAAAGATTGAATTGTTTGATCAGCTTCCGACAGATTGGACTTATCCACTAATTCAACCATTACTGATAAAACAGATAATAAAACTTCAATTAATCAAATGACTCTTTTTTGTGTGCAGGTTCAAGCCCAACAACAAAAAAGAGAGCGGCATCTTTTTCAGTTTCTGAAAACAAAAAGCAGTTCACACAAAAGTGTGAGCTGCTTTTTCTGTTTACGGAGCTTGTTGTAGGGAGGGTTTCGGCTGCCGACGGCACATTTTAGCCGGAAGCGTGAGGGCGATACCGCACGCAAAGCGTGGGGTGTCTAACAGAATAGTTTTGCTCGCTCTGCGGTGACTCATTTGTGCACAAAATCTCCCCTTGTTATTTTTACATAGGGATAATTGTATATGGCTTTGCGCGTTTTTCGGTTGTAACCATAGTCGTAATTGCATTACATGCCGCTTCCTGCTCCGGCTTGCAACTCTACGAAAGTTCGTATATAATAAAATTACAACCGCATTCAGCAAACAATTTCATACAGGAGATATAATATGGAACAATATTTATCTATTCGGGAGGCAGCAGAAAAATGGGGCGTGTCGGAGCGCCGAATCAATCAATACTGTTCTGAGGGACGCATTCCCGGTGCGGAAAGAATCGGGAAAGCTTGGGTTATCCCCGTCAATGCAGAAAAACCCGGTGATCCCCGCAAGCAGAAAAAGCAGTCCGCGCCCCACAAATCACAAAAAACGCCGGAGCTATTTCCCGGCTTTATGCCTTTGATGAATACGGCCTTTGAGCCCGGCTGCTGTGTGGAAACGATTGAGAAAATGAAAGCAGGGCCGAAAAAAGACATAGCATTGGCTGAGTACTATTATTTCAGCGGGCAGGCGGAAAAGGCCATGCAGGAAACGGAAGTCTATCTGACCAATTCGGACGGAGCCATCCGACTGTCTGCCTGTTGGATTTTTGCCTATTCCTGCCTGACTATGGGCCGGATCGACCACGCCCGCCATGCTTTACAGGAAATTCAAAACACGCTGGCTGCCAACAGCAAAAACGCCCCGCCGGTTCGTGCGATGGAATCCTTTGTGGCATTCGCAGCAGCTGTACTGCTACATCTTCCCTTACCGGAGAAGATGCCGCCTATGGAAACATTTTTACCGCTGCTGCCGCCGGGCCTTCGGGCGTTTGCGCTGTATGTGCTGGCGCACTATCTCTATCTGAAAGAGGAATACGGGCAAAGCGCCGGAATGGTGGAGGCTACCCTTGCCATGGGAGCAGACGCTTACCCCATCTCTGCCATCTATCTGCATTTGGTGGCTGTAATGGACTACATGAGCTTAAAACAGCCGGACCGTGCACAGGCCCATCTTCTGACCGCGTGGGAGATTGCCCGTCCGGACGACCTTATCGAAGGATTCGGGGAACATCACGGACTTTTAGGCGCCATGCTGGAGGCGACCATCAAACCAAAATGGCCGGAAGATTTCAAAAGAATCATTGGCATTACTTATCGTTTCTCTTCCGGTTGGCGTAGAGTTCATAACCCCATCACCGGACATGATGTAGCAGACGATTTGACCACTACGGAGTTTGCTATCGCCATGCTTGCAGCCCGCGGCTGGACAACTCAAGAAATAGCAAAACACCTGAATATTTCAGCAAATACTGTCAAAGATCACATTTCCGAGGCGATGAAAAAACTTCAGGTAGAGAACCGGAAAGACCTGAAAAAATACATGCTTCGATAAGAAAAACAGCAAAAACAAATCGCCCATCCCCCCCATTTCAAGTGTCAAAATGGGTGATAGAATTCCCGATTTTTTTACGGTATAATTATGAATGTATTAACCAAATACATGAAAAGAAAGCGGCGGTGCTTACCGGTAAGAAAGCGGGGATAGAAAAATGCATATTTACAAAAACAGTGTTGGCAAATATTCGACATTTGCTGTGTTTCCGACAGACAGCAGGATAATGCTGTCCGCTTTCCCTGCGCATAATTTTATAGCGTTATATCAACGGGCGCGATGCGTCTGCGGTCATTCCGTGGATGTACCGCGCCCTTTTTGTTCCGTCAGCGCCGGATTTTAATGCGGGCGTGTTCCCAGCGTGTAGCGTCATGCCGCTTCGATAATAGCAGCTTTAATTTTGTGTTTTAATAAAGCACCAATCAAAGGAGGAAAACATATGAAAAAACGATTGTTAGCTGTATTCATGTGCTTTTGCATGATTACCGCACTGCTTCCGGTAACTGCCTTTGCGGGCGACTTCTCTTTGTTTGTCGCGGGCACGGAAGTCACCGCAGACAATGCGGCAGATGTTTTGGGGGACGGCACGGTTTCCTACGACGCAGAAGCAAATACCCTCACCCTGAAAAACGCAAACATTACCGCAAACGATTTTCCCTATGGCATTTATGCAGAAGGCGATCTGACCATTCTGCTGGAAGGCGAAAACACGGTGCGCATAGCCGATGCCGTATCTTCGGAGTTACCCTTCCCGACAGGCGACCTGTTTTGCATTTCAGCTGTTCTCTGTTATAACGGTGACCTTGTCATCAAAGACGGGGAAGGCGAAGGTCAGGGCAGTCTTTCTGCCACGGCAATCGGTATGCCGAGTGAATATAACGGCAATATGGTTGATTTGATCAGCGGTATTGTTGCCAACAGCGGAAGCCTCACGATTGAAAAGGCAAAAATTGACGCTGAAGGCGGACTTGACGCAAGCGCAGAAGAATGGATTGCGGAAGAATCGACCGGCATCACTGCCGCCGGCATGTTTGCAGGTGAGGACATTTCTGTTACAGATGCAAATGTAACCGCAGCCGGCAACAGCTTTTATGACAACACAACATACAGCTATGGTATTTACAGCGCTTCTCAGCTGGAATCCAGCAAACTGGTGTTCACAAACAGTACTGTAACCGCCACAGCACAAGTGGCCGAACAGCAAAGCCGCGGCATCCGTGTCTTCGGCGACATCCAAATCAACGGCGGCAAAGTGACTGCTTACGGCGGCAGCTATAATTATATCTCCTGGGATTATGCCAAATACGGCGGCGCGCTTTCCACTGAAGCCGGTGATATCTCCATTCAGGGAGAAGGCACCGAGGTTATGCTTTACGGCGGTTACAGCGAAGAGGGCGGCAGCACAGGTCTTGAAGCGCAGGCCGGCAGCATCACCATTGGCGACAAGGCTTATGTGAAAGCAACCACATGGGAAAACGAAGAAGGAAGTGCTTACGCAGGTGGTGACGACGCGACCAACGACGGCATTTACGCTTTCGGCGATATCGTCGTCAGCGACGCCACAGTTATTGCTCTTGGCAGTGAAGCCGGATTCAGAAGCACCGGCATGTACAGCGAAATCGGCAACATCGTTTTGAACGGCTCTGTGCAGGCAGTTGGCAACAGATCCCACGGATACAGCACCGGCATCCGCGCGCAGGCCGGCAGCGTCACCATTGACGGCGGAAAGATTTCGGCAGAAATCGGTATGACGGAAAGCCTTGCCGCTGACGGCATTTACGCTTTTGGCGACATTCAAATCAACGGCGGCGAGGTGGCGGCCATTGGTTCCACAAATATTGTGGATGGCGTTGCACCGCAAAACGGCACCGGCATTTTCAGTGAACAGGGAAATGTAACCATCACAGGTGCAGAAACAAGCATCCACGCTTTTGGCGGATTTGCACACAACGCAAGCATCGGCATTGCCGCACAAGCCGGTGATGTCAAAATCGAAGACGGCTCTGTTTTAGCCTTTGCCTTTTCCGATTATTACCCAGAGGACAATATGCTGTATGGCATAAGCGCGAAGCAAGGCGATGACGGCAAAGGCGGCAGCATTATCCTTTGCGGCGGAAAATTCGATATTTTCGGCAACTCCGGCGCACTCTATTATGATAATCAAATGCTTGTTTCCCCCGCACCCTATTCCGCGCTGACAGTAAAAACACTTGACGAACTGCTTGCGGGCGAATACATGGGATCCGACTTGGAGGCAATGCGCGAGCAAGCTGCCGTGCTGGAAGGCTCGCCTTTTGAAACAGAAACCAGCTTCACTTATGCGCAGATGACACCGGTGAAATATTTGACCCTCTCGACGCAGCGTTTTGACCCCCCCGCCACCTACACCGTGACCTTTGACACGAACGGGCACGGCACAGCGCCGCAGGCAATCCCCGGTCTTCTTTCCGGCAGCACAATCACCGAGCCGACAGCGCCCACTGAAGAAGGCTGGGAGTTTGGCGGCTGGTATAAAGACGCTGCATGTGAAAACAAATGGGATTTTTCCACCGACACCGTAACAGAAAGCATCACACTGTATGCGAAATGGACACAGAAACCGGCGGAACCGACCGAGCCCACAACACAGGCAACCCCTGAAAATCCGGAGATTCCGAAAACCGGCGAGTTTGATGGTTATGCTCTGCTCTTTGTCTTGTTGTTTGCAGCAAGCGCCACAGGTTTGACCTTTGCCTATCAGCAAAAACGCAAAAGCAAAAGTGACAAATAATCTTTAAGCCTTTAAAAAGGCATATTCCCCTTACAAGCAAAAAAGCAGCCTGTTAAAGCAGGCTGCTTTTTTGCGCTCTATCTTCTGTTAGCGGTATACTTCCGCCTTCACGGCTTTAAAAATACGATATTGACAAAAAACTATTTTCAAGGTAGGATAAAACTATTCAAAAACACAACTGATAAGGATGGTGTATTCTCATGCAAAAAAGTGTTCAGGATATCATTACCCTCATTCGTGAAAAAGGCATTAAAATGGTGGATTTTAAAATGGTCGATATCAACGGGCAGTACCGCCATGTGACCATTCCCGCTGAGAGCTTTTCCGAAGACATCATGGAAAAGGGCATCGGGTTTGACGCGTCCAACTATGGCTATGCAGTGGTTGAAAAAAGCGACATGGTCTTTATTCCCGACCCTGACACGGCGCTTATTGACCCGTTTTGCGAAATCCCCACGCTTTCCATGAGCGGCAACGCCATGATCATCGATACCCCTGAAAACCGCCCGCTGGCACAGTATCCGCGCAACATCGTGCTGGCAGCCGAAAATTATATGCGGCAGACCGGCATAGCAGACACCATGCTCATCCTGCCGGAATTTGAGTTTTATCTGTTTGACGAAGTCGGCTGGGAAATCCAGCCCAATTCCGTTTCTATGTATCTGAACGCAAAGCAGTCTTATTTCAACAGCTTTGAAGAGGGATTCGGCAACATCGTGCCCAAGCAAAAGGCCTATCACATTGCAAAGCCCTTCGACACCTCTTATGAGTGCCGCAGTGAAATGTGCCTGCTTATGGAGGAAGCCGGTATTGAAGTGAAATACCACCACCCGGAGGTCGCGGCTTCCGGCCAGTTTGAAATCGAGCCAAAGCTCGGCGAAATGTCGAAAATGGCCGATGCAACCATGATGATCAAATACATCATTAAAAATACCGCGGCTAAATACGGCAAGAGCGCAACTTTGATGCCCAAACCCGTTTACGGCGAAGCGGGCAGCGGCATGCATGTACATATGCTGCTCTTAAAAGACGGAAAACCCGTATTTTCGGACGACTCGGGCTATGCACATTTAAGCAAAACCGCGCATTATTTCATCGGCGGACTTTTGAAGCACATCGGCTCTCTGTGCGCCATTACCAATCCCAGCACCAATTCCTTTAAACGGCTGGTTCCGGGCTTTGAAGCGCCGGTCACAGTAGGATATGCCACCTCGAACCGCAGTGCGGTCGTTCGCATTCCCGCCTATGCGAAAGCCCCGGGCGAGCACCGGTTTGAGCTGCGCAACCCCGACGCGACCTGCAATCCCTATTTCTGCTATGCCGCCATTCTTATGGCAGGTCTCGACGGCGTAAAGAACCAGATTGACCCCCATGAAAACGGCTGGGGACCGTATGATGTCAATCTGTATACGCTCTCTGACGAAGAAAAGAGCAAGCTGCAAAGTTTGCCTATCTCTTTAGATGCCGCGCTCGATGCGCTGGAGGCTGACCACGACTACCTGACCGCAGGCGGCGTTTTCCCCGAAGAGCTGCTGCAAAACTTCATCAAAACCAAGCGGGAAGAGTGCCGTCAGATTGAAGCCGTACCGCATCCGCTGGAATTTGAAAAATATTATAATTTATAAGCTTCTCAAAACACACCCCGGCGCATATACTGCGCCGGGGTTTTGCTTTTTTCGGGAAAATGCAAAATATTTTTCAAGAAAATTTCAGAAAATGTCCTTTACTGAACATTTCAGTCGATTTTGTACCCAAATTTTTTCGTATAAAATTCATAAAATTCTTGGTTTAAAGGAAAATTTATGGTATATTAGTAACGATATGGAATTGCTACCCGTTCATTTGGACATTCCAGTCAAACAAAGAGCCTGAAAACCGGCGTTTGCCGGACATGGAGGTTACACTATGGATATGCTCAACGAAATCAAAGCGGCCGAACAAGCAGCCCAAGAGAAAAAAGCCGAAGCGAAAGGCCGCGCCAAAGTCCTTTTGGAAGAAGCGCAGACTACCGCGCAAAAACAGGTGCAGGAAGAAGTCGCTAAAGCAAAGACGGGCGCGGCAAACATTCTGCAAGACGCACGGGCGCAAGCGGCAAAGGAAACCGAAGCCGCAAAAGCAGAAACAGAGAAAGAAAAAGAAAAACTAACGGCGGTGGCAAACGCCAATATGCAAGCTGCCGTCGAAAAAATCACATCGCTTTTGTGATGCGTAAAGGAGTGAGTTTGTTTGATTGTCCCGATGAAATTCGTAACGCTGGTCATTCTGCGTGACGACCGGGAACAGGTTTTGCGTGCCCTGCAAAAACAGGGCAACCTTATGCTTTGCGAGCCGCAGGACGCGACACGCGCAACTGCGCAGGCAGGCGCGGCTTTGCGCCGCATGGAAAAGCTCATCGCCGACATCAAACCCTATGCCCCGAAAAAGAAGCTGTTTGACGAACTGCCGGCGGAAACCGAAGCCGCGTTTGAAGCGCATAACGAAAAAGCGCAGGAAACTGCGGAGGAAATGGAAGCCCTGCTTTCGGAAATTCACGCGCTGAAAGAACGCATCCAGAAAGAAACAGCGCAGTTGGAGCAGTTAAGCCCTTGGGCGAATTTAACTCTCCCTGTGGAAGCGCTCCGGGATTCCGCTTATGCGGTCTACACCCCCGGCACCCTGCCCCAAAAACACGCCGAAAGCTTTTTTGCCGCTTCGGCAGACGCGGGATGTTCTGTGGAAACCGTTTCGGAGACGGAAACCGCGCTCTATGTGGTAGTTGTTTCCCTGCCGGGGCAGGCGCTTAATGAACTTTCGGAAAGCGGGTTTGAAAAAGCTTCGATTCCGTTAGAGCAAGGCTTAGTCGGCGAAGCGGTAAAGCAAAGCAAAGAAACGCTGCGCAGCGCGCAGGAGACCTTAGACAACCGGCAGGAAGAACTGCGCGATTTGGCTTCCCAAAGCCACGCACCGCAGCTGCTTTGTGAGCAGTACCGCGCGCAAAGCGAACTGGAAAACGCGCCGTTTATTGAGACCGCGCAAACCGTTCTTTTAGAAGGCTGGGTTCCGGCTGACGAGCTTGAAAACGCGGAAAAAGCGGTAAAAAGCGTTACCGATGTTTATGACCTGTCGGCGCGCGACCCCCTCCCCGACGAAGATGTGCCCACAAAACTGCACAACAACAAAACCGTTTCGCAGTTTGAGGGCATCACCAATATGTTCAGCGTGCCGAAATACGGCGGCTATGACCCGAACGCCGTGATGGCGCCCTGGTACTGGGTAATTTTCGGCATGATGATGGGCGACGCGGGCTATGGTTTAATGATGGTGGTTTTGATTTTACTTTTCAAAAAGTTCTTTAAGCCAAAAGGCGAAACCGCGAAGCTTACCAATGTGCTTTTATATTCGTCGATTACCACCATTCTCTGCGGGGCGCTCTTCGGCAGCTATTTCGGCGAAACCTGGCACCCGATTTTGTTCTCACCCTTAGACGACCCGGTGCGTATGCTGATTCTTACCATGGTACTCGGTGTGGCGCATATTTTCACAGGTCTTATTGTGCAGATTGTCAACAGCGTAAAAGCCGGGCACTGGCTGGACGCGATTTTTGACCAGGTCTCTTGGATTTTGGTCATCAGCGGACTGGGACTCATCTTTGTCAAGCCCGCCCGCACCGTCGCCATTGTGCTCGCAGTCGTCGGCGCGGTCATCATTCTCTTTACCGCGGGGCGCGCAAAAAAAGGCGTGGCTGGCAAAATCACCGGCGGTCTTGTCGGGCTTTACGGTGTGACAAGCTATTTGAGCGATATTCTTTCGTATTCGCGTATTTTAGCCTTGAGCCTTGCCACCGGCGTAGTCGGCATGGTCATGAACATGCTCGCCGGCATGATTCAGGGCTCGGTGATTGGATTTATTCTTTCTCTTGTCATTTACATTGCCGGGCATGTGTTCAACTTGGCGCTTGGACTTTTATCCGCCTATGTGCATGACTGCCGCTTGCAGTACATTGAATTTTACGGCAAGTTTTATGAGGGAAGCGGCAAGCTGTTCCGCCCGCTTTCCATCAACCCAAAATATATTCAAATCAAAGATAACGGAGGAAAATAATTATGTCTGGACTTTCTATTGCAATTATCGGCGCAGCTCTTTGTGCGGCTCTTGCGGGCTGCGGCTCGGCTATCGGCGTTATGGCAGCAGGTAAAGCAGCTGCCGGCGTGACTTCAGAAAAACCCGAACTGTTCGGTAAACTGCTTGTTTTGCAGGCGCTGCCCGGCACACAGGGCATTTACGGCTTCTTGACCGCTATCCTAATCATGGTGCAAATCGGCGTGCTCGGCGGCAATGCAGTGGATTTGACCGCCGCACAGGGCTGGCAGTTCTTCGGCGCGGCTATGCCGATGGCAATCGCCGGTCTTGTTTCCGGTATTGCACAGGGCAAAACCGCTGTCGGTGCGATTCACATGACCGGCAAACAGCCCGACGCCTCCGGTAAAGGCATCACCATGACCGCGCTGGTTGAAACTTACGCCATTCTTGCGCTCTTAACTTCTATCCTTTTGATTTACGGCATCCAGCTGTAAGCCATACACAGAAGAAAAGGAGCAATAAAGCATGAGCGCAAATACAGTCATTCAGAAGATTCAAGAAAAAGCACAGGCGCAATGCGACGAAATCATAGAAAACGGCAAACAAAAAGCTGACGCGGCGCGGGAAGCCATTTTAAATGACGGCAAAGCGAAAGCCGACGGCATTTTGGAAAAAGCGCGTGAGGACGCTGCGATGCTTTTGCGCGCAGGTACACAGCAAGCGTCGCTCGACAGCAAAATTGACTGCTTAAACCACAAGCACGAGCTTTTGCAAAAGGCAAAAGCAGAAGCGAAAGCAAAGCTGCTTTCCTCTGACGCAGCGCAATTCTGCGCGCTTCGCTTAAAGCTCGCACAAGAAAACATCCACGGAGACAAAATGCGTTTGCGCGTCCCTGAAGCTGATAAAGACAAATATACCTCAGCCGCCTTTTACAAAGAGGCAACCGGAGGGAACGGCACTTTGCTTGCGGCAATGGAACAAGCGGCAAGTGACGCGCAGGGCGCGCCCCTTACGCTTACATTAGACGAAAACGACGCCCCGATTGACGGCGGGTTCCTGCTTTGCGGCGAAACCTATGACATGGATTTGTCTTTGGACGCACTGCTCGCGGATGTTTTCGAACAGCATGAAAAGCAGATTGCCGACTGTCTGTTTGCCGCCGGAAAGGATGCAACATGAGCGAGCAATATAATGTTTACGGCAAAAAGTCTTATGAATACGCGCTCGGACGCATCAGCGGCACGCCGCACCGCATTCTGACACCCGAAATGCTCGGCAGACTGCGCGAAGCGGACACCCCGACCGCCGAAAAGCTGTTGGCGGACTTCGGCTATCCGCAAAAAGCGGACGGGCAAAGCATTTACAGCGTCATCGAGCAGGAAAAAAATACCGTAGCGGCGTTTGTGCGGGAAATTTCCCCCGACGAAGAGCTTGTAAACCTCTTGTTTTTTGAAGAGGACGCGCTGAATTTAAAATTCCTTTTGAAAGCGGAAAAAACCGGCACGCCGGTAAACACCGACACCCTCACAGAAGGCGGGTTTTCAAAAGACCTTTTGCGCGTTTGCGTGCAGACAGGCGACTACTCCATGCTCGGTGAAGCGCTCGAAGAAGCGCTGACAGGCATCGAAGCAGAAGACGACCCGTGCAAAATCAGCTGCAAAGTCGATAACGCGGTGTTCGCCTATGCGCTGGGAAAAGCGAAAGAAAAGCACTGCCGTGCGCTTGAAGCGTTGTTCACGGTTTACGGTGCGGGCAAAAACCGCCTGACCGTCCTAAGGCTTAACAGACTTCACAAAGACGCGGCGGATTATGATTTTGCATTTCTGCCCGTGGACTTTTCCGCCGACGAAACACAAGACGAAGCGCAGATTTTAGCCGACACCGAAGCGAAGCTTTCGAGCGTACTGACAGACCTGTCTTACGATGACGGCATCGGCGCGATAGCGCAGTATTATTTCCGCAAAAAGGCGGAAGCGGCCGCACTGCGGCTGATGTTCGCCGAAAAAGCGTCGCAGGCGCAAACGGAGGGCACGACATGAGCAACGCAAAAATCGCCGCTGTCGGGCGGCACGAATCCATTTTGCTGTTCTCGGCCGCGGGAATTAAAACCGTGCCCGTCACCACAGACGAACAGGCGCTTGACGCCGTAAGGCAGCTTGTACGCGAGAAAACGGATGTCATTTTCTTAACAGAAAACTTCGCCGAAGCGCTGGAAGAGCCCTTGAAGCCCTACCGCGCGGCGGCTTACCCCGTCATTTTGCCCGTCCCCGAAAAAAGCGGTCCGACAGGCTACGCAATGGCGAAAATCAACGCCAACATGGAAAAGGCGTTAGGCACAAATCTATTTAATAAGGAATAAAGGCAGGTGCCCAAATTGACAGAAACGAAACACGCCGGAGTTATCCGGAAAGTTGCAGGCCCGCTGATTGTCGCCGACGGCATGCGCGATGTGCAGATGCACGATGTGGTGCGTGTCAGCGACCAGAAGCTCATCGGCGAAGTCATTGAACTGCGCGACGATATGGCCTCGATACAGGTTTATGAAGATACCGCCGGCATCGGCCCCGGCGAGCCCGTCTATTTGACCGGCGAGCCGCTGAGCGTGGAATTGGCGCCCGGGCTTATTGAAAGCATTTACGACGGCATTCAAAGACCGCTTACTGAAATTTACAAAGCCGAGGGCGACCGCATTTCGCGAGGCGTGGAAGTGCCGAAGCTTGACCGTGAAAAGAAATGGCGCTTTGTGCCCGCGGCGGCAGTCGGCGACAAGGTTAGTGCCGGCGATGTGCTCGGCACGGTCGAAGAAACCCCTGCCGTCACGCAGAAAATCATGGTGCCTTTTGGCGTTTCCGGCACGGTGGAATGGGTGTTTGACGGTGAAGCCACGATTTTAGAGCCGATTGCAAAGCTCAAAACCGAAAAAGGCGAAACCGTGGACCTGCCGATGCTTCAAAAATGGCCGGTTCGCCGCCGCAGACCTTATGTCAGCAAGAAAATCCCGGCAGAACCCATGGTGACCGGTCAGCGCGTCATTGACGCCCTGTTCCCGATTGCCAAAGGCGGCGTGGCGTGCGTTCCCGGTCCGTTCGGTTCGGGCAAAACGGTAGTGCAGCACCAGCTCGCCAAGTGGTCGGATTCGGATATTATCGTTTATATCGGCTGCGGCGAACGCGGCAACGAAATGACCGATGTTTTAAAGGAATTTCCGGAACTGCACGACCCGCGCACCGGGCTGCCGCTGATGAAGCGCACGGTGCTAATCGCGAACACCTCCGACATGCCGGTGGCGGCGCGTGAAGCTTCGATTTACACCGGCATCACCATTGCCGAATATTTCCGCGACATGGGCTACAAAGTAGCCATTATTGCGGACTCGACCTCCCGCTGGGCGGAAGCGCTCCGCGAAATGAGCGGACGACTTGAAGAAATGCCCGGTGAAGAGGGCTACCCTGCCTACCTTTCCACGCGTCTTGCGGAATTCTACGAACGCGCGGGCAATGTGGTTTGTCTCGGCAAAGACGCGCGCGCAGGCTGCGTTACGGCAATCGGTGCGGTGTCCCCGCCCGGCGGTGACACCAGCGAACCTGTCTCACAGGCGACGCTTCGTATCGTTAAGGTATTCTGGGGCTTGAGCGCCGACCTTGCCTATCAGCGGCACTTCCCCTCGATTGACTGGCTGAAAAGCTACTCCTTATATACCGATAAATTAAACCGGTATTTTAACGAGCACATCGACGAAGACTGGTCCAAAACGATTGACCGCATCAAGGCGCTTTTACAGCAGGAAGCGGAACTCAACGAAATCGTGAGTCTGGTCGGTTTCGACTCCTTGGGCGAAAAAGACCGCCTGACACTGGAATGCACGCGCATGATTCGTGAGGACTTCTTACAGCAGGACGCGTTCCGCGAAGTGGACCGTTTCACGCCGCCCGAAAAACAGGCGCAGATGATCTCCATCATTTTGGAATGGTATGACAAAGCGCAGGTCGCCGTGAATGACGGCGTGACCTGTAAAGAGGCAACGCCGGAAGCGGTGCTTACGAAAATCGCGGCAATGAAATATGAGCCGGACGAAAGCTTTGACGGCTACGCCGAAGCGTTGCGGACACAAATCAACGAGACCTTCGCACAATTTGCACAATCGGGAGGCGACGAAGCATGAGAAAAGATTATAAAACCATTCGGGAAGTCGTCGGCCCGCTGATGATGGTAGACTGTGTGGAAAATGTCAAATACGATGAGCTGGTCGAAATCCACGAAAAAGACGGCCGTGTTCGCTTGGGCAAAGTGCTCGAAGCAAAAGACAATACGGCGCTTGTGCAGTTGTTTGAAAGCGCAGACGGCTTACAGATTTCCGAATCCAAAGCGCGGTTTTTGGGGCACGGGCTGGAGCTCGCCGTTGCGCCGGAGATTATAGGCCGTGTGTTCGACGGCATCGGCCGACCGATTGACGGCGGCGCGCCCATTCTTTCCGACGAAAAGCTCAACATCAACGGTTCACCGATTAATCCGGCGGCGCGCGACTACCCTGCGGAATTTATCCAGACCGGCGTTTCCGCGATTGACGGGCTCAATACGCTCGTGCGCGGGCAGAAGCTTCCGATTTTCTCGGGCTCCGGTCTTCCCCACGAACAGCTCGCGGCGCAGATTGCAAGACAAGCCAAGGTGCGCGGCACCGACGACGAATTCGCCGTTGTGTTCGCCGCTATCGGTATCACCTTTGAACAGGCGGAATTTTTCCGCGAGGATTTTCGGCGCACAGGCTCCATAGAGCGTTCCGTTCTGTTTTTAAACCTGGCGGACGACCCGGCAGTTGAGCGTATCGCCACGCCGCGCATGGCAATCACCTGTGCGGAATATCTTGCCTACACGCTCGGTATGCATGTTTTGGTTATTATGACCGACATGACGAACTACGCCGAAGCGCTTCGTGAAGTATCCGCTTCGCGTAAAGAAGTACCCGGCCGCCGCGGCTATCCCGGCTATCTTTACACCGACCTCGCGTCTTTATATGAGCGCGCGGGACGAATCAACGGCAAAAAAGGTTCGATTACGCAAATTCCGATTTTGACAATGCCCGAAGACGACAAGACGCACCCCATTCCCGACCTTACCGGTTATATCACCGAGGGGCAAATTATCTTGTCGCGTGACCTATATATGAAAGGCTTGCAGCCGCCGATTAATGTGCTGCCCTCCCTTTCGCGTCTAAAAAATAAAGGTATCGGCAAAGGCAAGACCCGCGAGGACCACGCCGACACGATGAATCAGCTGTTCGCCGCATATGCGCGCGGCAAGCAGGCGGCGGAACTCGCCGTGGTTTTGGGCGACTCGGCGCTTTCGGACATGGATAAAAAATACGCTGAATTTGCCGACGCCTTTGAGGAGCAATATGTTTCGCAGGGTTACGACACCGACCGCAGTATTGAGGAGACGCTCGCGATTGGCTGGAAACTTTTGTCCATGCTCCCGCGCACGGAATTAAAGCGTATTCACCCGGAATATATCGACCAGTATATGCCAAAGGGCGGTGAATAAAAATGGCGACCGTAAACCCGACCCGCATGGAGCTTCAAAAAACCAAAAAGCGGTTGGCGACGGCGACCCGCGGGCACAAGCTGTTAAAAGACAAGCAGGACGAAATGGCACGGCAGTTTATGGTGTATATCCGTAAAGACCGCGCCCTGCGCCGGGAAATTGAGAGCCTTTTGGGCGAGGCGATGGGTAAAATGTCGTTGGCCGAGGCGCAAATGGGCACCACAGCGCTCGAAGAAGCGCTGATGATTTCCGCGGCCGCCGAACCGCCGGAGCTTTCCACAGGCAACATTATGAGCATGAAAGTGCCGAAAATCACGCCCGCGGGGAAAACGAGCGGCGAGATTTCCTACGGCTTTGCGTTTACTTCGGATAAACTTGATGACGCCTATCTCGCAATCAACGAGCTTGTGCCGAAGCTGTATGAGCTCGCGGCGGTGGAAAAGACCTGTGACATGCTTTCTGACGAAATGGAACGCACACGCCGGCGCGTTAACGCACTCGAATATGTGATGATTCCCGAAATGCAGGCGACCATTAAATATATTACCGCGAAGCTTGAAGACAATGAGCGAAGCAACACCATTCGCCTGATGAAAGTCAAAGAGATTATGCACGCACAGACTTAATTGTACAATTCAAAAGAAAACGGACGGAAAGCTTTTTCAGCTTTCCGTCCGTTTTGTGTCTTTATAAGAACAATTCGTTTTCTTTTCGCCCTTCACACAAAGGTGTGAGCCGTTCGAGCGTCGCGTTATAAAGTGTGTCGTCATTTTTCCGCGCGCCCACGGGACAAACGGCAATACAGCGCATGCAGGAAATGCAAAGCGCCGGGTCGGTCATTCGCGGCATTTCTTTCGGGATTGCCCCTGCCGGGCACTCTTTTGCACAAGTGCCGCAGGAAATACACGCGTCTGTCCCCTGCGGCTTCATCGGGTTCTCTTTCAGCGCTTTATAAGGCCGATTTCCCGGAATCACCGGCGGTTTCATATCGCCGCTTTGCAGTTTTTGTTGGATTTCTTCTCCAAAGTGCAAAAGTTCGGCGCGGTCATCCGCATCGGGGCGGCCGGCGGCAAACTGGCGGAAAATCGAGTGTTCGGCAACAGCGGCAACACCCGCACAATAGACAAATCCCGCCGCGGTCAACAGGTCGGAAATCTCTAAAAGCGTGTCTTCATAAGCACGATTGCCGTAAACGACAACCGGCACGGCGCGCGCTCCGTTTCCGTGAAGGGTTTGCAACCGTTTTGCAAACAACTGCGGCAGTCTTCCGCCAAACGACGGCGCCGCCACCAAACAGACATCGTCTTTTTGAAACGAGAGCGCAGAGAAATCCGCCTGTTTAAAAAAATCAATGGTTTTAAATCTTTCGTCAAAGCCCTTTAAGAGCGCTTCGGCGGCTTTTTTTGTGCCGCCGGTGGGGCTGAACACCAAAAGATACAGTGCCAAAATTCACACTTCCTTATTTTTAATTATATCTGTTCGTAAAGCTTTGCCGCTTTACAAAAGGCTGATTTTATTTCAATTTCGGCGCAAAAACGCCGGTATCTTCAAAATACAGGGTTTCTTTTAAGACTTCTGCCGCGGGTTTGGTCGGGTGGTTATAGGCAATTTTCAATTTTGCCAATGCGCTTTCCGGTGTCATATTGTAAAGCGGAATAACTTTACCCTTAAAAAGCGTATCCGCGCTCGCGTACATATCCTCTCCTCGCTTCACGGGAGCGAGATAAACCGGAACAGAGGCTTCAAAACAGCGTTCAGCGAACGCTTCGACCGCTTTTTCGGGCGCGGTGCCGGAATGATAGCCGAGCAACAGCACGGCTGCGCAAGTTTCGGGATTGGGCGAAATCGCTGCAAAATCCAGACCCGGATGCATTTTAAGCGGCAGGATTTTTTTGGAAAACCGTACCGTCTCTTTAAATACAGGCGTGCGATTTTCGCGCAAAACGGACTGCGCGGGTACACAAGGCGCAGAATTGAACACGATTTTGTCGTCTTTGAGCCACGCAAGCGGACAGTCCCCGGCGGAATGGAAATCATCTAAAAAAGCATCGGCTTCTAAAAGGCGCGTCGCCAAATGGAACTGCGTTTCGCCGTCTGAATTGCGGTAAGGCACGACGAAGCCCGAAAGTCCCGCTTCGATGTAACGCACGGCGGCATAAAAATTTGCAAGCCCGTTCGCGTCTTTTTGAGTCAATACATGGTTAGAAGAGACAAAACAGACAGGTTTTGTCACCTCGCGCACCGCCATGGCGCAAAGCGCAGCGGAATAGGAAAGTGTATCGGTACCGTGCAGCAAAATCACGCCGTCGCAGTCGCGCGCATTGACCGTTTTTAAGAAGCCAACAAGTGTTTCATAAAACGCGTCGTCCGCATTTTCCGAAAGCACACTGCAAAGTGTTTCGACCTGAAAGTCGGCAAGGTCACCGTACGCTTTTCGGAAAAGCTCCAAAAGCAGAAGTGTTTGCGCTTTATCGGTCGAAATCACACCGTCTTTTGCGGCGCTGCCTATCGTGCCGCCGGTTGCCGCGACTAAAATTTTCATGCGTTTCCCTCCAGTTTTTCGACCACTGCCTTGTAATCTTCATAAGTCATAAACGAGTTAATCAGCTGTAACATCGCGTTGGCGCTCATGTGCTCGGGCAAATCCAACGCCTTTAACAGCCCCTTGCGCTTTAGCGCGCTGTCCGTCCCCCCGGAAAGCCCGTCTTCAAACAAATCCGTCTTGGTCACGAGCCGCCGCGGGATTACGCTTTCGGCGTGTTCACAATCAATCCCCGCTTTGTGGAACGCTTCCAACAACACCTCTGTCGGCACGCCCTCCACACCGAGCTTTCCCTCACAAGAGGGCGCGTCTTTGCGTTTCTCTTTTCCGAAAATGTCAGGAATATAGACATTTGTAATATGCTTTGGGTCTGTAATGCCGCACAGAAAAGAGCGAATCAAAAAGCCGGCGGAATCGCTGTCGGTCAAAATGATGATACCGCGCTGTTCGGCAAGCCGGCGAATGAGCTTTTGCTTCGCCTTATCTTTAAAGATTTGAAAGCCGTCCGTTTCGAGAATGATGGCATCCAAAAACCCGGACAGCTTGATTTTGTCGTATTTCCCTTCAACTATAACCGCTTGCTTTACCTGCATGCGCATACCTTTATCGCCTTGCTCTCACGCCGGAAAGCTGCACGAGCAGCCGTTCCAGCACTGTTTTTTCATCGGACGCACCGGATTTGAGTGCCCGGTCCGCCGTGCCCAATAAATCGAGACACCGCCGCAGTTCTTCTACGCGCAAGGTGTTCGCGTCGCGCGCGGCATTGCGCAGACGGAATTCGCGGCCCTTATAATTAAAGAACTGCGCTGGGTATTCGGCCTTTTCCCCTGCGACAAGCGCAAGCTTTACGCGGTACATATCGACATAAGCGGAAATCAGCGTGCCGAGAATCATTTCAGGCCGTTCCTTTTCGGATAAAAGCTTTTGCAAAAGCATGAGCGCCCGCGCGCAGTTGCCCGAAACCAACGCTTTGGAAAGGTCAAAGACATTCGCTTCAAGCGATTTTGTGGCGACCGCTTCAATATCCGCTTTTTGAATTTCGCCGTTTTGCTTATAATTGCAAAGCTTTTCGAGCTCCCCGAGCAGCAAATTCAAATCATTGCCCACGGTTTGCAGTAAAAATTCCGCTTCGCCGCGGTTAAGTTCACACCCGCGTTTTTTCGCGCCGGACTGTAAAAGGCGGCAAAGCGATGCGGTATCAAGCCGGTCAAGTGCAACGCTCGCGCCGTATTTATTGAAAAGCGTGATCATTGTTCGCCATTTGGCGTTTTTCTTAGGGAGTACTTCAAGCGTATCTTCCCAGAAAATCAACACAAGGCTTTCGGGCAAATCTTCCATAAATGCCGTAAACTGCTTTTTGTCCGCTTCGGAAAGCGAATCCAACGGAAAATCGCGCACCACAACACACATGCTGCCGCCGAATGCGGGAAGCGTCTCTGCCGCTTCTAAAATTTCAGAAAGTCCGGCGCCGTCGCCTGCATCAAATTTTTTATAGTTGAAGCCCTCCATGCCGGGCGTAACGCATTTTTGCGCGATGCGCTCGGCATAGAACTGCTTTAAATAGCCTTCCGTGCCATAGAGCAGATAAGCGTGCGCGAAATCGCCGCTTTTCAGCTGTTGTTTCAATTCGCTTTCGTTAAGTTCCGGCACGGTTAAACACTCCTTTGATATTGAAAATCGCCGTTTTGACGCGCCAACACGGAAATGCTGCCGTTTTCGGCGGTGGTACAGACATTGCCGCCGTAAGCGGACAGGAAATCGGCCACGCTCGCGTCCGCGACAGACAAAACGACAAGCCCGAAGTCGGCGGGATGGATATTTTGCGGGGTATTCGCAGCGCTTATTAAAACCGAAGCGCCGTCGCCTTGAAAATCGTTCCCCGCGGAAAAGGAAACGAGCGCCCGGAACGCGCCGTAGCGAATTTCGGCGTAACGGTAATCCCCTTTGCTTTGCACCGCCACGGTCAAATCACCGTTTGCCAAAGACAAAACCGTTTTGTCAATCGGGATTTTTTGTTCGCCGAATGACAAATCTGCCGCGCGAAGTTCGGGTGCATAATACACCGTTTCTACCGGGAGAGACTCGGAAACCGATTTCGCCGCCGAGGAATACGACTCGTCAGAAGCGGGCAAGACCAGCGCGTCAATGTGCGTGGCGCCGTATGCAGATAGTATAGCACAAATTTCCGAATCTGCATAGTAATCCCCGCCCGCACCGAGCAGGACTGTTTCCCCCTGGCATCGAAGCACCACCGCCATACCCTCGCCGACATCAACCGCCGTCAGCCGAAGAGCGCGTTCAGAAAAGGCATATACCGCTAAGTTGCTGAACAGGAACAGCCCGACTAACACGGCGCACACTGTGCGCTGAAGCTTTTTCGGCGGGGATTTCCAAAGCAGGAACAAAGCAAGAGCCAAAAACGCAACTGCCAAAAGCAGTTTGGCGTAAGCGGAATTCACCGGCAGAACCGCGAAGTCGCTGTTCGAGAACCACGCTGTCACCGCGAGCAGATAGCGCGAAAGCCCCGCCGCGCAGAAAAGCAGCGGATTGCCGAGAAAGGCAAGCCCGCAAAGGGAAAGCACCGCGCCTAAAAGTCCGCAGACCATGCAAGCGCTGCCCGCGGTTAACAGCAGAAGATTTGCGGGCAGAGATACGAGCGAAAATGTGCCGAACGCCCAAAGCTGAATGGGCAGTGTGCAAACGGTCACGGCAAAGGTGACCGACGCGACAGAAGTGACAAAGTGATACCCCCGCAAAAGGATTTTGTGGGATTCGAGGTGTTTTGCCGGACGGTTTAAAAAGGCTTCAATGGGTTTTGCGAACAGCAAAATACCGACTGTCGAGAAAACAGACAAAAGAAGCGAAAGCGAGCGCGCGGCAAAGGGATTTACAAGGAGCATGCCGGTGAGCGCCAACCCGACGGAATTAAGCGAATCCGCCTCGCGCCGGAACAAATCGGCGGCATAGACGACCCCGAGCATCACGGCGGCGCGCACAACCGACGGCGCCGCGCCGGTTAAAACCACAAACAGCAAAACAAAGCCGATGCCGAAAACGGCACACTGCCGCCGGCGAAGTCCGAGCTTTTGCAGCCCCATGAGCAAGAGCATCGACCAGGTGGTCAGGTGCAGCCCCGACACCACCAAAAGGTGGGAAACGCCGGACACGCGAAAGGCGTTGGTCGCCTGCCCCGAAAGCTCGTCCGCGGCACCCAGCGAAATACCGGTAATCAGCGCGCCGCAGTCGCCCGGCAAAGCGGTTTGCACGGCTTGCACAATCGCCTGACGAAACGACAGAATATACGCATAAAGGTCATTTTGCGTCTGCCGGGTGATTAGCGCCTCGCCCGTTGGGTAAGCGCCGAGAACGAGCCCCGTTGAACGGTAATAGGCTGTAATTTCGTCGTCTTGCGCGCTGTCGCCCAAAAGGAACATACGCACTTCGCCGTGGAAGGTGTCGTGCGGGGTTAAATCCAGCGGTGCGCTCGAAACCAGACGAACTTTTTGGGACGCCTCGTTTTCACCGATGCGCGTGGTGCGCAAAACATAATAATACCGCCCGTTTTCACGGTAGGGCAAATCCGCAAGGCTCCCCTCGACATACACACTCTTTGCCTCGGTATAAACAGAAAGCGCCGCGTTCTGCGCCCCTGCCGAAAACAGAAGCACGCCTGCAACGGCAATGCTTAGAAAGGCGGTCGGCAGGGTTTTGTCGCGCCGGACAGACTTTATGATAAGCGAGACAACAAAAGCGATAAGCGCGGCGAGACACACCGCACCTATCGCTTTGTCATTTGCCGTATTGAGTAAAAACAATGCAAACAGCATTGTAAAGCCTGTGACACAAAGCGGCCTTTTCATTTGTTACACAAGGCGTTCGCCGAGGTTGCTGCCGGAAAGCACATGGAAATGCAAGTGCATGACCGTTTGCCCGGCGCCTTCACCGCAGTTGTTGATAATGCGGTAGCTGTCAAGCCCCAGTTCTTCCGTCAATTTGGCAATCACTTCAAAAATGTGTGCCACGACTGCGGAATTTTCCGCCGTGATTTTCTTTGCACAGCAGATATGGGTTTTGGGCACGACCAAAAAGTGCGTATCTGACTGGGGATTGATGTCATAAAACGCATAGCACTGCTCGTCCTCATAAATTTTCTTCGAAGGAATTTCCCCCGCTATGATTTTGCAAAACAAACAATCTTCCATTTTGTTTCCCTCACTTAAGCATGGATTTGATAATGTCCGCAGCACCGGCGAGCGCTTCGTCAATTTTAGAAGCGTCTTTTGCACCGGCCATGGCGCTGTCGGGTTTACCGCCGCCGGAACCGCCGGCGAGCTTCGCCACTTCACGCACAATATTGCCGGCGTGTGCGCCTTTTGCTACGGCTACTTTGCCTGCCGCGCAGGAGAAAGTGACCGTTCCCTTTTCGGGATTGACGCCTGCAAACAGCGCGACAATATCGTCGCCGCTTTCACGCGCTTTGTCGCACATGGAGCGCAGGGCGTCCGGCGTTTCGCTGCCGAGATTCTGCGCAATCAGGCGAACGCCGCCGATATTTTGCGCGTCGGAAAGCATGGATTTTGCCTTTTCGGCGGCAATCTGCGCCTGCAAGGTTTCGAGCTCGCGGGTGAGCGCTTTTACTTCCGCAGTTGCCGCCGCGGCTTTAGAGACAAGCTCCGCCGGGTTGTTGACTTTCAGCGCGGCTGCCGCTTCGTGAATGGTATTTAAGTTATCGTCAATAAAGTTCAGAACATTCAAGCCCGTGACCGCTTCGATACGGCGGACGCCCGAAGCGACAGAGGATTCGGAAACAATTTTAAACAGCCCGATGTTGCCGGTGTTCTGCACATGTGTGCCGCCGCAAAGCTCGGTGGAGTAATCGCCGGCGCGAACCACACGGACAATATCGCCGTATTTTTCACCGAACAGCGCCATCGCGCCGAGTTTCTTCGCCTCGTCAATCGGCATTTCCTTGGTTTCGACCGGAACCGCCGCCAAAACCGCTTCGTTGACCTTGCGTTCGACGGCTTTCAGCTCGTCCGTCGTCAGCGCGGAGAAATGGGTGAAGTCGAAACGGACATGAGAAGCATTGACAAGCTGGCCTGCCTGCTCAACATGAGTGCCGAGCGTATCGCGCAGCGCCGCCTGCAACAGGTGTGCGGCGGTGTGGTTACGCATCGTGCTTCTGCGCACGGTTTCGTCCACTTGAGCGGTGACCGCTTCGCCGACAGCCAAGGATTCGCCGTCGGTAATTTTGCCGTGATGCAAAACGACGCCTTCATGCGTTTTGGTGGTGTTCTCTACGGTGAAAGTAAACCCTTCGCCGCGAATGGTACCGACATCGCCGACCTGCCCGCCGCTTTCGGCATAAAACGGGGTTTTCTTGAGCACCAGCGTGATATTGCTTTCGCTGTCGGCAAACTGGCGGCTTTCGCCGTCTGCAATGACTGCGGCAATTTCTGTTTCTTCGCACAGGGAGACATAACCGGTAAATTCGGTTGCCGGCATATCTTTTGTCACATTGCCGGTGCCTTCCCACGCCTCGGCGCCTGCGCCTTTGTGTGCGGCGCGCGCGCGGACTTTCTGTTCCTGAACAAGCTCTTTAAAGCGTTCTTCGTCAACAGTAAGGCCTTTTTCTTCGAGCAGTTCTTTGGTCAAATCAATCGGGAAGCCGTAGGTGTCGGAAAGCAGGAAGGCGTCTTCGCCCGACAGGCAATCGCCGGAAAGGTTTTGCAGTTTTTCTTCGAGCAGCGAGAGCCCTGTGTCAATGGTTCTTGCAAAGTTTTCTTCTTCCGCACGAATAACATTGACAATGAAATCGCGCTTTTCCACAAGGTTCGGGTAAGCGGATTTATTTTCCCGAATCACGGTGTCGGCGACTTCATAAAGGAAGGTACGGTCAATGCCGAGTAAGCGCCCGTGGCGTGCCGCGCGCCGAAGCAGACGGCGAAGCACATAGCCGCGGCCTTCGTTGGAGGGCATCACGCCGTCGCCGATCATCATTGTGGTGCTGCGGATATGGTCGGTGATGACGCGCAGGGAAACATCGACCTTTTCATCTTTGTGATATTCCACCCCGGCAATGCGCATGATGTGTTTCATGATGTTTTGCACGGTATCGACTTCAAAAAGGTTGTCCACATCCTGCGCGATGCACGCGAGGCGCTCAAGACCCATGCCGGTGTCGATGTTGGGGTGGGCAAGGCGGGTGTAATTGTTGTTCCCGTCGTTTTCAAACTGGGTGAACACCAAGTTCCAGAACTCGATGTAGCGGTCGCACTCGCAGCCGACTTTGCAGTCCGGTTTGCCGCAGCCGTATTTTTCGCCGCGGTCATAGTAGATTTCAGAGCAGGGACCGCACGGACCTGCGCCATGCTCCCAGAAGTTGTCCTCTTTGCCGAAGCGAACCATATGGTAGGGGTGCACGCCGATGGTTTTTGTCCAGATGTCATACGCTTCATCATCGTCTTCATAAACGCTGATGTAGAGCTTCTCCGGGTCCATTTTCATGACCTCGGTGCAGAATTCCCACGCCCACGGAATCACTTCTTTTTTGAAGTAATCGCCGAAAGAGAAGTTACCGAGCATTTCAAAATAAGTGCCGTGGCGCGCCGTTTTACCGACATTTTCAATGTCGGGCGTGCGGATGCACTTCTGGCAGGTCGTCACGCGCTTTCTCGGCGGCGTGATTTCCCCGGTGAAATATTTTTTCATCGGCGCCATGCCGGAGTTGATTAACAAAAGGCTTTTGTCGTTCTGCGGGATCAGAGAGAAGCTGGGGAGCCGCAGGTGGCCCTTGCTCTCAAAAAACTCCAGATACTTTTCCCGTAATTCGTTTAATCCAGTCCATTCCATAGGTCTCAAAACTCCTTAAAAAGCGGAAAAATGCAAAAAGCCGCACTTTCCTTTTTAATGAAAAAATTATACCCTTTTCCCGCTTCCTTTGTCAACTCAAAATCCATACAACAAAACGCTTGTTTTATATCTGTTTTTCGTCTATAATAAAAAGGTAGTATTTCATTTTAGCTTACAAAGGAGGTGCGCGTGTGAAAACACGGCAGAAGCCGCGCAAAATAAACGCAAACCTCGCTTTGTTGTTTTTTGTCTTTTTGGCCGCCGGCACAGTTTTGGCCATGCATTTTTTCGGCGATTTATCGCTAAAGCTTGATAATCTTAAGCCGACAAACGCTGTGTTCGACTGCACCCAAGCGCGCCCGTTTGAAAAGCACAGTCGCTATTATTTAGAAGGCGAGTGGGATTTTTTCTACCACCAGCTGATTGTCAGCGAGCCGCAAGCGGAGCAGAAACAGCCGGCGAAGCTGTCGGTGCCCTCCTCGTGGGCGGGCAATCCGTTTTATGACTCTCCGTATGAAAGCGGCGGCTGTGCCTCTTACCGCGCCTATATTAAGGGATTTTCTTATTCTGAGCCTGTCGCCATTTACATTCCAAACATTGCGTGTGCCTATCGCATTTATGTGGACGGTGTTCTTGTGACGGAAAGCGGCACGCTTACTGCAAACGCAGATGAAACCTGGTCTACCCCGTCTTCCGTTAAGCAAAAGGTTACGCTTACTCCGGAAGTGCATGAAATCATTATTGAAATCTCCTCCGGCTCTTATTCGGGGCTGTATCTTGCGCCTATCATTGCAGATTATTCTTACACGCAAAACTATATTTTTTCTTTTCTCGGCATACGCTATGCGCTCATAGGCATTGTAATCTATGCCGCCATCATTTTGTTTATTTTGGGCTATGTCTCCAAAATCCGATATTTCTCTAAGTGGCTGCCGGTATTGTTCCTGTGCCTTGCATTTCGCATGATGATTTCCACTGAAGGCTATGCCATTTCGCAGCCGTGGTTTTTCAATCTAAGCTATGAAAAAATGACGCTGCTGATGTTTGCCACTACTTTCATCATCAAATTGGTGGCGCTTATTTATTTGCAGGACGAGCTTAAACTGAAGCTTTCCAAAGAAATTACAGCTTTTTTGGCGGCGGTCTTTTTACTCGTTGTCATTGGTGTTTCTTTTTTGCCGACTTCAGTCTATAACAACTATTATTTTGTTGTTTTGCAGCTCATTTCTACACTTTCTGACATCTATATTATCAACCGGCTTTGCCAGGCGCTTGCGAAAGGCGACCCCTATGCCGGCAGGCTGTGTTTTGCCTATGTGTTCATTTTTGCCGGCATTACGGTAGATGCGCTTTACACCAACGGTATGATGCCGTTTTTATGCTCGTCGTTCATGCCAATCTGTCTTTCTCTTTTTGCGCTGCAGCTGACTATTATCCACGCCGACAAGGCCGCCAAAGTTTTTCAGCGTGCCCGCGTTGCGCGCGAGCTGGAACGCGAAGTGGAAAAGGCAAACATGGCGGTCATGATTTCACAGATTCAGCCGCATTTCCTATACAACGCGCTCAACACAATCAAGTCGCTGATTCGCCGCGACCCCAAAAAAGCAGAGCGGGCAGTTATTGATTTTTCCTATTATCTGCGCGGCAATATGGACAGCCTGACCCACACGGAACCCATTCCGTTTGAAACGGAGCTTGCCCACATTCAGCATTACTGCGACATTGAGCTTTTGCGTTTTTCAGATAAGCTGCACATTGAATATGACATTCGCGAAAAGGACTTTTCCGTACCGACGCTGGGCATTCAGCCTATTGTAGAAAACGCGATTAAACACGGCGTCACCAAAAAGCCGGAGGGCGGCACGGTGCGGATTTCCACCGCTTCCGATAACGACAGTTATCTGGTTACCGTGCAGGATGACGGCGTTGGTTTTGACCCCAGTGCAATCGAAGCAGACGACGGCCGCACCCATGTAGGGCTTCAGAACATCCGCTATCGATTTGAGAATATGATGCATGCGACCGTTTCGATTGAAAGCGCGAAAGGCGTGGGCACAACAGTTACTATTCGCATTCCCAAGAAGCCGTAATAAAGAAAAGGAGAAAATACCATGCATGTGATTGCAGTAGACGACGAAAGACTCCCTTTAGAAGATTTGCAGGACATTTGCAGTCAATTTCCGAGTGTACAGGATTTTTATGCATTCAATAACCCGACTGATGCACTTGAACACGCCGCCCGGCACAAAATTGACCTTGCTTTTTTGGACATTGAAATGCCGGTAATGACCGGTTTGGAGCTTGCCAAGCGCCTCAACCGCATTGACCCGGAAATCCGTATTGTTTTTGTTACCGGATTTAAAGAATACGCTTATGACGCGTTTTCAGTGAACGCGATTGGTTATGTGCTAAAGCCCTTTTCCGACGAAATGATTCGCGAGCAAATTGAAAAGGCAGCGGCGCTGCCGCAGAAAAAACCACGGCCCAATGTTTTTGTGCACACCTTTGGCTATTTTGATGTGTTTTTTCAAAACAAGCCCGTGTATTTTTCCAGCTCAAAAGCCAAAGAGTTTTTAGCGCTGCTTGTGGACCGGCGCGGCGGCAGCGTTACAACGGAAAACGCGATTGCCACACTTTGGCCGGATCGTGAATATGACGAGACCGTACAGTCGCTGTTCCGCAAGGTGCTTAAAAGCCTGCGCATATCTCTTGCAGACGCGGGGCTTTCTGACATACTGGTCGATGCACGCAACCAGCGCAGTGTTAACACAGAAAAATTTGCCTGTGACTTTTACGAGCTGCTCGACAAAAAGGAATCCGCCATTGAAAACTATTCCGGCGAATACATGGTAGGCTATGCTTGGGCAGAACCCACCAGAGCTCATATACACAAGATTTTAGGAGGGAAATAAGATGCTTTCCGATATTGAAATCGCACAAGGCGCAAATATGCTGCCCATAGCAGACATTGCAAAAAAGCTTTCCGTTGACGGGGATGACCTTGAATTTTACGGCAAATACAAGGCAAAACTGCCGCTGTCGCTTCGCGACAAGTTAAAAGACAAGCCCGACGGAAAACTGATTCTCGTTACCGCCATTAACCCCACCCCCGCGGGAGAGGGCAAAACCACTGTTACCGTAGGGCTTGGGGAAGCCATGCAAAAAATCGGCAAAAACGCCATTATTGCCCTGCGCGAGCCATCCATGGGGCCGGTGTTCGGTGTAAAAGGCGGCGCGGCAGGCGGCGGCTATGCACAGGTTGTGCCTATGGAAGACATCAACCTGCATTTTACAGGCGATATGCACGCGCTCACATCGGCAAATAACCTTTTGTGCGCGATTTTAGATAATCATTTACAGCAGGGCAACGAACTTCAAATTGACCCGCGGCGTGTTCTGTTAAAGCGCTGCCTTGACATGAACGACCGCGCACTGCGCAATGTTGTTGTGGGCCTCGGCGGCAAGGTAAACGGCGTGCCGCGCGAAGACAGCTTTATGATTACCGTGGCAAGCGAGGTCATGGCAATTTTGTGCCTTGCAACCGATATGGACGACTTAAAGCGTCGGCTTGGCGACATGCTCGTTGCCTACACCTATGACGGCAAGCCGGTTTATGCGCGTGATTTGCAGGCGGTCGGCGCTATGGCGGCGCTGCTGAAAGACGCTATCAAACCGAATTTGGTGCAGACACTCGAAAACACACCCGCGCTTATGCACGGCGGTCCGTTCGCGAACATTGCGCATGGCTGCAACTCGGTGACGGCGACAAAGCTCGGCTTAAAACTGGCCGACTACTGCATTACGGAGGCAGGCTTCGGCGCGGACCTCGGTGCGGAAAAATTCCTGGACATCAAGTGCCGTGTGGCTGGGCTCAAGCCCTCCTGCATTGTTTTGGTCGCTACGATTCGCGCGCTGAAATACAACGGCGGCGTTGCCAAAGCAGATTTGGGCACGGAAAATGTTGAAGCACTCAAAAAGGGCATTGTGAACTTAAAAACCCACATTGAAAATATGCACAAATACGGCGTGCCGGTTGTGGTGGCAATCAACCGTTTCGGCACTGACACCGATGCGGAAATTGCTGTCATTGAGGATTTCTGCCGCGAAATGGGCGTTTTGGTTTCCTTAACCGAAGTATTCGCAAAAGGCGGCGAGGGCGGAAAAGACCTTGCCGAAAAGGTTTGCGCCACGATTGAAGAAAAACCCTCTAACTATCATCCGCTGTACGATACCGCGCTTTCCATCCCCGAAAAGCTTGAAACCATTGCCCGCGAGATTTACCGCGCGGACGGCGTGAATTTCACCGCCGCGGCGAAGAAGGCAATTTCGGAAATTGAAGCTTTGGGCAAAGATAAGCTCCCGGTCTGTGTTGCAAAAACGCAGTATTCGCTTTCGGATAACCCGGCGCTGCTCGGCAAGCCGGAGGGCTTTACACTGACCGTGCGCGATGTGCGACTTTCGGCTGGGGCAGGCTTTATCGTTGCGCTCACCGGCGATATTATGACCATGCCGGGGCTTCCGAAAGTCCCCGCCGCCTACAACATTGATGTGGATGCCGACGGTCAAATCTCCGGTTTGTTCTAATTCCAAAATTCCTGTTCTGCACCGTCTTTCGGCGGTGCAGAATGTTTAAAAAGTCAAAGAAATAAGCGCAACAAAAAACGCTTCTCCGAAAGCCGTAAATGGTTTCGGAGAAGCGTTTTAATTTTTATGGCTGGATTACGCAAACTGATTGACATAGTCGCAGGCGGCGAGGGCGGCGACGCTGCCGTCCGCCGCAGCGGTGGTCAGCTGGCGAATCTTTTTCGTCCGGCAATCCCCTGCCGCGAACACGCCGGGGCAAGAGGTCAAGCAAGACTCGTCGGCAACGATAAAGCCGCTTTCGTCAAGCGTTATTAAATCGCGATACACATCGTTTTCCGGCACTTGACCAATCGACACAAACAAGCCGTTTACGGTGATTTCAGAGGTTTCCCCGGTCTCGGTGTCGCGCAGGGTAACAGTGGAGAGCGTCGGCTCGCCGGAAAGGTCGGCAACGGTTTTATTAAGCAGCTGCTCGATGTTTCCAATCGACTGCATTTTCTCGACAACCGCCTGTTCCGCGCGGAAGCCGGTGCGGCGGTGAATCAGATAAACCTTTTCGCAGATGTCGGAAAGATAGATTGTGCTTTGCAGCGCTGCGTTGCCGCCGCCGACAACCGCTGTGATTTTATTGCGGAAGAACGCGCCGTCACAAATCGCGCAATAAGACACCCCGCGGCCTGCGTAAGCCGCTTCCGCATCGATGCCTAAATGCCGATGCTTCACACCGCTTGCCACAATCAGCGCACGGCATTCATAAGTTGTACCGCTGTCGGTGGTCACAATCTTTCGGTCGCCCGCATCTTTTACAGAAACCGCGCGTTCAAATTCCAGCGTCGCGCCGAGCGCCGTCGCCTGTTCATACAACGCGTCAGAAAACGCACTGCCGCTGATATTCTGATAGCCGGGGTAGTTTTCAACCATCGGCGAGGAACTGATTTGCCCGCCGATACTTTCACATTCTAAAACCGTTACGGATTTGCCGGCGCGCGCCGCATAAATCGCCGCCGTCAACCCGGCTGTTCCGGCACCGATGATTAAAATATCTAACATATTTAAGCCCTTTCTGCAAATGCTCGGATATTAGAAGCATTTGCATATGTGGTGAATTTATCCGCCCCGACCGCGACAAGCGTCGGCGCCTGTGTTACACCGTACCGTTCGGTCATGTCCGCATTTTCTTCGGCATCCACAACCGTATAGGCAAGACCGGCTTTGTCTAAAACCGCCTTTGCCATTTTGCAGTTCGGGCAGGTCTTGGTGGTGAACAAAAGTAGATTTTCCGCCGTATTCTTATTAACCGCGGGTGCGGCGCTTTGCGACGCTGTCGGGCGTTCTCTTCTCAAATGGGAATTGGCGATGTCATAAAGCTTTCTGTGTTTGAATTCCTCTGCCTTGCCGTCGTTCCAGTTCTGCACCGGGCGGTAATAGCCGGTAATACGGCTGTAAACCTCGGTCACATTGCCGCACTCGGGGCAGGTGTAATGCTCACCGGCAATATAGCCATGATCTTTGCAGATGGAGTAGGTCGGGGAAAGCGTATAATACGGCAGCTTGTAGTTTTCGGCAATTTTGCGCACCAAATTCGCAGCGGACTGCCAGCTGGGCAGCTTCTCGCCGAGGAACGCATGGAACACCGTGCCGGAGGTATACAGTGTCTGCAGCTCATCCTGAATGTCCAGCGCCTCGAAAATATCCGCAGTGAAGTCCACGGGCAGGTGCGAGCTGTTGGTGTAATACGGTGTGCCGCAGTCGCCCGCCGCTGTAATGATTTCGGGATAACGCTCCACATCGTGTTTCGCCAAACGGTAAGTTGTGGATTCCGCCGGGGTCGCTTCCAGATTATAAAGGTCGCCGTACTGCTCCTGATAATCGGACAGCCGCTCACGCATATGGTTCAGCACATCTTTTGTAAACTGCTGCGCCTTTTCGTGGCTCAAGTCCTCGCGAATCCAGTTGGCATTCAGGCAGGCTTCGTTCATACCGATAAGACCGATGGTAGAGAAGTGGTTGTTGAAAGTGCCGAGATAGCGCTTGGTGTAGGGATAAAGCCCTTCATCAAGCAGGCGGGTTATAATGTCGCGCTTGATTTTCAAAGAACGCGCGGCAATATCCATCATGCGGTCCAAACGCTTATAGAATTCGGTTTCATCTTTGGAAAGATAGGCAATGCGCGGAATGTTGATGGTGACCACGCCGACAGAACCGGTACTCTCGCCGCTGCCGAAGAAGCCGCCGGATTTTTTGCGCAGCTCGCGCAAATCCAAACGGAGGCGGCAGCACATGGAGCGGACATCGCTGGGCTCCATATCGCTGTTGATATAGTTCGAGAAATACGGCGTGCCGTATTTTGCCGTCATTTCAAACAGCAGCTTGTTGTTTTCGGTTTCAGACCAGTCAAAGTCTTTTGTGATAGAATAGGTCGGAATCGGATATTGGAAGCCGCGGCCGTTGGCATCGCCCTCAACCATGATTTCAATAAACGCACGGTTTACCATATCCATTTCTTTTTTGCAGTCTTTATATTTGAAGTCCATTTCCTTGCCGCCGACGATTGCGTTGAGCTCGGCAAGGTCGTTGGGCACCGTCCAGTCCAGCGTAATATTGGTAAACGGCGACTGCGTGCCCCAGCGGCTGGGTGTGTTCACGCCGTAAACGAAAGACTGAATGCACTGTTTCACTTCTTTGTATGTCAAGTTATCTGCCTTTACGAACGGGGCGAGATAAGTGTCAAACGAAGAGAACGCCTGTGCGCCCGCCCACTCGTTTTGCATTATACCTAAGAAGTTGACCATCTGGTTGCAAAGTGTGGAAAGGTGCGCCGCCGGTGCAGAAGTAATTTTGCCCGGAATGCCGCCCAAGCCTTCTTGAATCAGCTGTTTTAAGGACCACCCGGCGCAGTAGCCGGTCAGCATGGACAGGTCATGGATATGAATATCGGCGTTTCTGTGTGCATCGGCAATTTCATTGTCATAAATTTCCGACAGCCAGTAGTTCGCCGTAATTGCACCGGAGTTGCTTAAAATCAAGCCGCCGACCGAATAGGTAACGGTGGAATTCTCTTTGACACGCCAGTCGGTCAGGTGCACATAATTGTCCACAATCTCTTTGTAGTCCAGCACGGTGGATTTCATATTGCGAATCTTTTCGCGCTGTTTTCTGTAAAGGATATAACCTTTCGCCACATCCGCATAGTCCGCTGCAATCAGCACAGCCTCGACGCTGTCCTGAATATCCTCAACGCCGATAAAACCGTCTTTGATTTTCTTCTCAAAGTCTGCGGTGACTTTCAGCGCCAGCATTTCAATAATATCCATATTGTACTGCCGTTCCTGCGCTTCAAAAGCCTTGCGGATTGCCTCAGTGATTTTGGAAAGATCAAAATCCACTTTTTTGCCGTCGCGTTTGATTACCTGATACATAACTGTTTCTCCCTCTTTTATGTACTGATTGTATTTTCAAGATTTGGATTTTCATTTAGCGGGCATAGTATTATAATAGCACAGCGCTTGGACCCTTGTCAATAAAAAGGCACAACATATATTGTTCTTTTTTAAAAATGAACACAATATGTTGTTAGACGCCGCGCAATTCCACAACCGGAATATCAACAAGCAGCCGGTCGCGTGCTTCCAAAAGCTCTTCTTTTTCCGGCGCGGAAAGACCGGGGGTTAAAATATCGCCCGAATCTTTAAAGCTTTGCAGGAAATAGCGTTTTGCGCCTTTAAGCCACTGCCCGATTTCCATAAAATCCGCTTTGGTGTGGAGTTCTTTTACCACCGTTGTACGGAATTCATAGTCCACTTTGCCTTCCATTAAAAAATGCACGCTTTTTTCAATCGGCGCAAGGTCAAGCCCCGGAACACCGGCGGTTTCAGCGTAATGTGTTTTACTGTTTTTAATATCCATTGCCACATAATCAACCGCACCGGCATCCACCGCCGCGCGCAGACGGTCATGCAAAAGGCCGTTGGTGTCAAGCTTGGTTGTAAAGCCAAGCTCCTTTACCTCTAACAGAAACGGAATCAGCCCTTCCTGCAAAAGCGGCTCGCCGCCCGTCACGCAAACGCCGTCGAGAACACCCGCTCTTTTTTTGAGGAATGCAAAAAATTCGTCTTTTTCCATAAACGGCGGCACTTCGCCGCACACCAAAGAGGCGTTATGACAAAACGGACAGCGCATATTACAGCCGCTGGTAAACACCGTGCAGGCAACCTTGCCGGGATAATCCAAAAGCGTCAGTGTCTGTAACCCGTCGATTCGCATACGCCACCTCCGAAACCAGTCTGGCTAAAATTATATCACCACAAAGAATTGTGTGCAATCGGTAATGTGTCGAATTTTGACACAATATATTGTGAATCTTGTATAAACTTCAAGAGAAGTCCAAAAACAGTTTTTCGGAAAGCCGTTTTTCTGCTTTGCAGACCTCACTAAAAGACTTACACACAAAAAAACAAAGCCGCACGAGCGGCTCTGCTGCATGCGGCTTGTTAAACTGTTTTAACTTGTTTTGATAAATGCTTAAAATGTGAATAACTGCAACAGCAGCGCACGAATGGTTTCGGTGCGGCTGGGGTCTTTTTTCTCGAGTTTTTGCTCTATGTGGTCAGCAACCGCCTTGGCGCTGTCTTGGAAATAAGCGCTTCCTCTATCGGTCAGCCGAATAAACACATTGCGGCGGTCACGGTCCGTGCGCATGCGTTCAATAAAGCCAAATTCCTCAAGTTCATTGATAATTTTGGAAAGCTGCTGTTTTGTCATTTTCAGCTCTGTGAGCAAAAAGCTCATGGACAGCCGTTTTTCCTGTGCGCGTTCCAATAAATACAGAATATGAAACGCATGAGACTGGATTTTCGGGCCGGAGAGGCGTGTCGTGCTTCTGTGTATCGCGCCGGAAAACCGAAAAATCAGCTCTGTGAGCATGTCGGCAACTTCTTTGTTCGTGGAAGATTCCATGTACCAAACGCCACCTGTTCTTCAAGTATCTTGTTAGTTTCAATATACAACGAAGCAAAAATTTTGTCAATAAGAATACGATAGTTAATATTTTGTTTACAATTTATCCGTTGACATCGATACAAATAATCGGGTATATTAAGTGTATACTTGTTCGTTTTAACGAAATACACATAGAAAAGGAGCGAGAGAGAGTATGAAAAAGAGCAAATCGGATATTTTGGAATATGTCCAGGCAAAAAGCCGTGAAAATATTTCCTGCAGTAAAATTGACCCGGAACTTTTTGAGCGGTATTCCGTCAAGCGCGGACTGCGCGACAAAAACGGTACCGGCGTTTTGGCAGGGCTTACAACGATTTCCGATATTAAATCTTATGAGATCACCGAGCACGGCAAGGAACCCTGCCCCGGCGTTTTAACCTACCGCGGCATTGATGTGACAGAGCTTGTTGGCGGCTGCATTCGTGAAAACCGGTTTGGATTTGAGGAAGCGGCCTATTTGCTGCTGTTCGGCAAGCTGCCCAATAAGGCAGAACTGAAAGAATACAGCGACACTATTGCTGCTCTGCGCTGCCTACCGACCAATTTTGTGCGCGATGTGGTTATGAAGGCGCCGAGCAAGGACATTATGAATTCCTTAACCCGCAGCGTTTTAACCCTTTCGGCTTATGACAGTAACCCCAGTGAAATGACGCCCGACAATGTGCTGCGCCACTGTCTTTCGCTCATCAGCCGGTTTCCGATGCTGGCAGTTTACGGCTATCAGGCATACAATCACTATGTCTGCAACGACAGTTTATACATACACCGTCCCGACCCCAAGCTTTCTACGGCAGAAAACATTCTGCGGCTTCTGCGCCCGGACATGAAATATTCCCCGCTTGAAGCACAGGTGCTGGACATTGCGCTGATTCTGCATATGGAGCACGGCGGCGGCAACAACTCCTCGTTTACCACCCATGTTGTAGCCTCCTCAGGCTCCGACACCTTCTCTGTTATGGCAGCAGCGCTCTGCTCGCTGAAAGGCCCGAAGCACGGCGGAGCCAACATCAAGGTCGTGGAAATGATGAACGATTTGAAAAAGCATGTCCGCGACAAACACGACGAGGACGAAGTGCGCACCTATCTTGAAAAGCTGCTGAACCGCGAAGCCTTTGACCGCAAGGGATTGATTTACGGTATGGGCCACGCGGTCTACTCCATTTCCGACCCGCGTGCGGAAGTGTTTAAGGGCTTTGTGAAAAAACTGGCGCTTGACAAAGGCCGCGAAGAAGACTTTGCGCTTTACAGCATGATCGACCGTCTCGCCCCGCAAGTCATCTCCGAACGCCGCCGCATCTACAAGGGCGTAAGCCCCAATGTGGACTTTTACAGCGGTTTTGTATACAGCATGCTGGATATTCCGCTCGAGCTTTACACACCGATTTTCGCCATGGCGCGAATCGTCGGCTGGAGCGCGCATATGCTTGAAGAACTGACCAATGTGGACAAAATCATTCGTCCCGCTTATATGAGCGTTTCAGAAGAACAGTCCTACCACCCCCTGGAAGAACGCTGAACCTTAAAATTCATACAAAGAAACCCGGATTGCAATTCGCAATCCGGGTTTCTTTTTCAGGTTTTATCCTGCCACCAGATGATCTCGCCGTTTTGAAAGGTCTGTGGCAAATCAATCAGGCGTTGGTTTTCACTGCCTCGAAACTGTAATGAGATGTTGCGCTTGTCGAGCTGGAATTCCCCGTCAACAAGCACATCCACAAGCGACAGCATTTCATCAGTCACTTCGCAGCGCGCGCGGCTTTCCGTTTTGCCGGTCAATTCTTCAAAGGTATAGCCCGAAAACGCCCAAACGGTTTTTTGCGGCAGTTCCTTTCGAAGTCGGCGCAAAAGGGTTATAAGCTCCTTTTGGTTTTCCGGCTCAAACGGCTCGCCGCCCAAAAGCGTCAGTCCGTCTATAAAATCCGGCACAAGCGCGTCTATGAGTTCCTGCTCTGTTTCGGCAGTATATTCCTCGCCGTAATTAAAATCCCATGTTTGCGGCTGAAAACAGCCTTTGCAGTGGTGCGTGCAGCCCGAAACGAACAGCACAACACGAACGCCCGGTCCATTGGCAATATCCCGTTTTTTAATTGCTCCGTATCGCATTACAGGTGCAGCACTCTTTCTTTGATTTCCTGCGTACGGCCCTGATTCCAGAACTGGGAGCCGATATAGCCACAGGTGCGGCGGGCAACATTCATTTTGGACTGATCCTCATTGCCGCAGTTCGGGCAGCGCCAGACAAGCTTGCCGTCTTCTTTGACAATTTGGATTTCACCGTCATAGCCGCACACCTGACAATAGTCGCTCTTGGTGTTGAGCTCGGCATACATGATGTTGTCATAAATAAACTTCATCACTTCCAACACCGCCGGGATATTGTTCTGCATATTCGGCACTTCTACATAAGAAATAGCCCCGCCCGGAGAAAGCTCCTGGAATTTGGATTCCAGCGCCAGCTTGCTGAATGCATCAATTTCCTCGGTCACATGGATATGATAAGAGTTTGTAATATAGTTGCGGTCAGTAACACCGGGGATGATGCCAAACCGTTTTTGCAGGCATTTTGCAAATTTATAGGTGGTGGATTCCAGCGGTGTGCCGTAAAGTGAATAATGAATATTTTCCGCGTTTCTCCACTTCATGCACGCGTCGTTGAGCGCCTGCATCACACGAAGCCCAAACGCCTCGCCCTCGGGGTCGGTCAGCTTCTTGCCGGTGACTTCATAGACGCATTCCCAAAGGCCTGCGTAACCGAGAGAAATGGTGGAATAACCGCCGTGCAGCAGTTTGTCAATCGTTTCGCCTTTCTTCAGGCGGGCGAGCGCGCCGTATTGCCACAAAATCGGCGCCGCGTCAGAGCGCGTGCCCTCGAGCCGTTCGTGGCGGCACTGCAGCGCACGGTGGCAAAGCTCCAGCCGCTCATCCAAAATCTCCCAGAAACGGTCTTCGTTTTTGCCGTTTTGGCAGGCGGTGCAGGCAACATCTACCAAGTTAATCGTAACAACACCCTGGTTGAACCTGCCGTAATATTTCGGTTTGCCGTTTTCATCGACATAAGGCGTCAAAAAGCTGCGGCAGCCCATGCAGGTATAGCAGTTACCGTTGCCGTTTTCGTCGATTTTGAGTTTCAGCATCACTTTTTCGGAAATGTAGTCGGGCACCATGCGCTTTGCCGTGCATTTCGCGGCAAGCTTGGTCAAATACCAATATTCCGAGTCCTCGTGAATATTATCTTCTTCCAAAACATAGATAAGCTTCGGGAACGCGGGGGTAACCCAAACGCCCACCTCATTTTTCGTGCCGATGATGCGCTGACGAAGCACCTCTTCAATAATGATGGCAAGGTCTTTTTTCTCCTGCTCGTTCTTCGCTTCGTTGAGGTACATAAACACGGTAACAAACGGAGCTTGCCCGTTGGTGGTCAAAAGCGTTACGACCTGATACTGAATGGTCTGCACGCCGCGCTTAATCTCTTCGCGCACGCGTTTTTCCACGAGAGTGGAAAGCTGTTCTTCGGAAATCTCCATACCGACTTCCGCCATTTCTTCGCGCACCTGTCTTTGGATTTTCTCACGCGAAATCTGCACAAACGGCGCCAAGTGCGCAAGCGAGATGGATTGGCCGCCGTACTGGTTGGAGGCGACCTGCGCGATAATCTGGGTTGCAATGTTGCAGGCAGTCGAGAACGAATGCGGTTTTTCAATCATTGTTTCAGAAATAACCGTACCGTTTTGGAGCATATCCTCCAAATTCACAAGGTCACAGTTATGCATATGCTGGGCGAAATAGTCGGCATCGTGAAAGTGGATGATGCCCTCTTCGTGCGCTTTGACAATGTCTTCGGGAAGCAAAATGCGCTTGGTGAGATCTTTGCTCACCTCGCCTGCCATGTAGTCACGCTGAACAGAGTTGACAGTCGGGTTTTTATTGGAATTTTCCTGTTTGACCTCTTCATTATTGCATTCAATCAGCGATAAGATTTGGTTGTCCGTCGTGTTGGCGGCACGCGCCAAGTTGCGCGTAAAACGATAACGGATGTACCGCTTGGCTGTTTCGGGCGCGTTTTGAAGAATGATATGGGTCTCGACCAGCTCCTGAATCTCCTCGACGGAAAGCGCGCGGCCCATTTCATTGCAGTAATCTTCAATAACATAAGAAATATAATCAATCTGCCGTTCGGTCAGTTCCGGCTTGCCGTCTGTCTCGTTATTCGCCTTTTCAATGGCGTTTTTGATTTTCTGCCGGTCAAAAACTTCCTCGGCACCGTTTCGTTTAATGATCTTCATAATTCTTCCCTTTCCATCTTCGGGTAATTTTCACTACCCGCCTATTCTACTACATCCTTCTTTGTTTTGCAATAGGCAAAACACAAGATATAGATATTTTTCTCAAAATTCAAATTTTCGGCACAAAATGTTGCGGCCGTTTTACAACTTACACAAAAAGAAAATCATATTTTATACAAACTGCCAAACCGCCGCGGCGGCAAAAATTCCGGCGGCGTGCATTCTCTGCACACCGCCGGCTCTTTTTCTTTATGCTTTACCGGTTAATCATAGCGTTTAAGCTATCCATATATTTTGAATTGGACGGCGCCATCAAATAATTCAAAAACAGCACATTTTGAATCCCGTTATCTTTGAGGAACTGTGCCAAATTCATATTCTGAATGCTTTCCTGCCGCGGGTCTAACACATAGACCTCACTGTAATTTTCCAACAGGAACGGGGCAAACGCGTTGCCGTAGGATTCTTTAATCAGCAAAATCTTCTGACCGTTGCCGACATTGGTCGTCATTTTAATCAGCGGTTTATCGCCCTGAATGAACGCCATGTATTTTGCCGACTCGCTTGTAATGTTGGTGGAAATAATTTTTAAGTTTTTACCGTCGCTCATGGTTTGGTCGGAAAAATATTGCCCGCTCGCTTCGACCGTAGGGTAGAACACCTCAACATAATCCGGATTCTTTTTAAGACTTTCGCTTTGCGTATAGCGGTACATGCTGCCGACGAAGCCGTCAAGCCGGTCGGTCTGATGCGCAGACAACGGCTTACAGGTAAGCCCGGCCGTTTGGCAGAACGCTTCATAAGCGTAATATGCGCCGCGTGCCGTCCAATGGTGGTCTGTGCGGAAATAAATGTAATCATCTGTGTGCCGTGACAAGTTGGTATATGCGTCGATGCAGGTCACAGAAGAATCCATAGCGTTATAGGCGACCTCTATGCCGTCCGGCTGGTAGTGCGAGCCCGTGCGGTATTCCTCTGGCCCATAAAACGCAATGCGTGTCGGCGCAAGCATGACATACACTTTGGTTTCAGGCACTTTTTTTGCCAGGGTGTTGACCGTCTGCGCATAATTGTTCAGACTCTTTTTCGCAATGGAATACATTTCCATTGCCGAATCGCTGGTCACGACAATGTAATTTTTGATGGAGTACTCCCCGACTTCCGGAGGCGCAGTTGTCGCTTCGGTGACGGCAGTGGTTTGTGTCTGTGCCTCTGACTGCGCCGCAGTATTGGTCTCTGACACCGGCGGTTCTGTTGTTGGCGCTTCCATCGCCTTTTGATAGGCAGGCGCGAAAACCACCGCCGCGATTAAAACCACGGCGGCGGCAATCAATTCAATTGTGCCAACGATTTTTTTGTTCTTGGTCATTTCCATAACGAACGGTTCCTTATTTATCCTAAACAGGAAAAAGATTTGCTTACACCTTTTCCCCGGTTTGCGCATTGATGATGTTTTTGAACACTGCAATGTGTGTGCCGGAAATATATTTATCCATATGCATGCTACCGAAATACCACTTTTTAAAGGTGCACGAATCCGACAGTTCTTCAAAATAAGCGTTTAACGCGGTGACACGCAGGGAATCATAATCCTTGAGCTGCAAAAAGCCTTTGATGCGCATCGGCGGTTCGTGGGTCACAACGATGTCCACATGATAATCCTCTTTTTCCAGCGCATGGGCGCCCTCCAAAAGCTCCTCACGCGTCGGAATTTCATCGCGCGACCAATTGTCGCCCTCGGTACGGATATCGATGTCGGGGCTTTCGCCGCCGCCCATGGTAAACACCGTAAGACCGTCAATATGGAACACCTGACCGCGCAAAAGGTGGTAAAGGTTGCCGTATATTTTATGTACCTTGCCACCATTCCATTCGCTGACCTCATAATTGTTGAGCAGTGAAAAATTTTCGTGCGTACCGTCTAAAAAGCAGATGTTGTATTTGCGCTTGCCCAGCTGCTTGATGATCTTTTGCTCTTTTTTGCTGTCGTCCCACAAAAAGCCGAAATCGCCGCAGATGATAAGCGTATCGCCTGCTTTGAGTGCTTTAAGTTTCGACGGAGAGAGCCGATCGACCTCACCGTGGGTGTCGCCCGTTATATAAATCAAAATTTTTCACATCCTCTGAATATTGTTGCCAACAGGTTAAAAATTTGTTATACTTGAGTATACACGCTTTACAAATTCTTTGCAAGGGGGATTCGCGTTGAAAAGAGCAATTTCTTTTTTTCTCACGGTTTTGCTTCTGCTCTCACCGATGTGCATGGTGAACAGTGCGGCATCCTACAATTCCGAACTGGATACAAGCGCAAACATTGTGCTTTTGATGAGCCTTGACAACGGAGCGGTCATTTTTGACAAAAATGCGGATAAAATTGCCGCGTCCGCTTCGCTGACCAAAATCACAACTGCCATTTTGGTGTTGGAAAACTGCGAAAACCTGGATGAAGTTATCACCATAAAACAGTCTTCCATTGACGCTATCAGCGGCACAAACAGCTCCACGGCGGGGCTTTTGCCCGGCGAGCAGATTTCCATTCGCAACCTACTTTACTGCCTGCTTGTCAAAAGTGCTAACGAAGCGGCTGTCATTTTAGCCGATTATGTCGGCGGCGGCAGCGTCTCAGCCTTTGTAGATATGATGAACGAGTTTGTGCAAAAGATTGGCTGTAAAAACACCCACTACATGAACCCGCATGGGCTTGACGCCGAAGGCCATTACACCACTGCAAATGACCTTGCCATCATCACGCAGTATGCGCTGAAATTACCGCTGTTTTCGGAAATCACAAACACCGTCAGCTACACTTTACCGGCCACCAACAAAAGCCCGGAGCGCAACCTGCTTTCTACGGACTGGATGATTAACCCGAACTTTAAAACCTATTACTATAAATACGCAAGCGGTGTAAAAACCGGCACCACCAGCAACGCAGGCCGCTGCATCATTTCCACCGCCAGCAAGGACGGCTATAACTATCTTGCTATTGTCATGGGCGCACCGGAGGAAGATGTCACCGGCGATGGGAACCCCGACAACTGCGCGTTTTTGGAGTGCAAAAAGATTTTCGAGTGGGTTTTCGAAAACATAAGGCTTACAAAGGTCGCAGACCCCACCCAAATCGCCACGGTGCTGGATGTCAACCTTTCGTGGAATGTGGACCATATCCGTTTAGTTCCGGAAACCGAAGTCACGGCGCTTGTGCCGGTCGGCAACGATGAAACCAGCGTCATGCTGGAGGTGGTTGAGTCTGAAACGCCCAATCCTGTAAATGCACCAATCAAAAAAGGTGATGTGCTCGGCAAGGCCCGAATCCTTTATGCAGGCAGCGAAATTGCCACGGTCAACTTAGTCGCCGCCGAAGATGTACACATGAGCATTATCCTTTATATCGGCCACGCAATCAAGAGCGTATTTCAGTCGAAAATATTCTGCATCGTATTCGCGTTGGTCATTCTGATTCTTGCGGTTTATATCGGGCTGATTATACGCCATAACCGCGAAAAAAAGCGTCGAAAGCACCCGAAGACCATTCGGAATTTCCGAAATCTGAAATAACAGAAAGTCCCCCGCCTGAAAGGTGGGGGCTTATTTTATCTTTCCAATCAAAACAGGGTCGGAATCCATTCAGTTAAAAACACGGCGGCACAGGCGCACAACGCAACCGTGACAAGTCCCTTTTCAAAGAACGCCAAAAGCAATGCTACAATAAGGCCGACAAGCGCTGACAAAACCCCGCCGCCTGTTGAAGAGAACACCGCGGGAAATGTCATCGCCGCAAGCACCGCATAAGGAATATAATACAGAAAAGAACGAATAAAGGTGTTTTCAATTTTCTTGCGGAAAATGACCAATGGCACCATGCGCACAAGATAGGTCACGCCCGCCATGACCGCAAGCTGAATCAGAAGATATTTCGTCATGACGCGTCCCCCGCTTTCTGTTCGCCGACCGGGCGCATCCACGCACCGACAGCCGCTGCCACGACTGCACAGATGATAATGACAAAGCCGGAGGAAACACGGTTTAACACCGGGACATAGGTGAACACACAGCTTAAACCGGCGGCGAGCAACACCACCGTTAAAACTGCCTTGGACTTTTTCATAGGCGGCACAAAAATGGCAATAAACATGCCGTAAATGGCAATGCCCAGTGCAGAGCGAACGCTTTCGGGTAAAAGCGCGCTCGCAGCGGCGCCGATAAATGTGCCGAGCGCCCAGCCGATATACGGCATGGAGATAAGCCCGTACATATATTTCGCGCCCACTTCGCCTTTCTGCCCGCTTGCCACGGCAAAAATCTCGTCGGTATTGCCGAACGCAATCAGCAATCGGTCTAAAAGTGTAACACTTTTATGGAATTTCTGCGACAGAGACACCGACATCAGCGAATAACGCAGGTTAATGACAAACTGCGTCAGCGCCATTTCAAAATATCCGCCGCCCGCAAGCATAAGGGAAAGCCCGGCAAACTGCCCGGCAGAGGTTAAGTTGGTCATGGAAATCGCCACGGCGAGCGAAACGGGAAGCCCGCCGGAGACCGCCATCATCCCGAAGGTAAATGACACGGACAAATAGCCGAGCGCAATCGGAATACCGTCTTTTAAGCCGCGGCGAAAGCTGTTTATGTAAGATGATTGGGTTTGCAAAACAATCCGTCCTTATCGGCAAGCTGCCGAACTGTTTTTGACATTGAAAAAATCTCATTGCAAAAGCAATGAGATTTTTTCTTGTGGTGACCCGGACGAGAATCGAACTCGTGTTACCGCCGTGAAAGGGCGGTGTCTTAACCGCTTGACCACCGGGCCTTATTGCGGCGACTGCTCGCCGCATTTGGTAGCGGCAACGGGACTTGAACCTGTGACCTTCCGGGTATGAACCGGACGCTCTAGCCAACTAAGCTATGCCGCCATGTCTGCCGCTTTTTCTGCGGCTTTGCTATTATAATATAAAGCGCTTGGCTTGTCAAGACTTTTTTTCTTGAAACTCGGCACACTTTTTTTCTAAAAGGAGAAATGCTTCTTTTGGGTCCTGTGTTTGCAAAACAGCGCTCTCCATGGGGCAGATGCCGTTATGCTGCCGATTTTCAATATTCTGCACTTTTTTTTCGAAGGTATACAAAATACCGGCTGTTTCCAGCACAGCCGCCGCCGGAGCGCTGATTACACCGGCATAGACCTCGCGCACGCCGCCCAACACCAGCAAAAATGCCGCTGCCTTGCCAATGACCTTATCCGCTACAACTGCACCGCGCAGAAATGCACCGTCGGAAAGCCACTGCATCAGCGGCTGGATTCCGCGCCGCTCGGTTGTGCGCAAATCGGTTCCGTTTTGCGCCACACAAGTGTACCCGCCTGTCAACAGACGCTGCTTACATTGCTCAAGTTCTTTTGTCATAAGAAATTAACCCTGCCTTTTTTAACGCGGCCACCAACGCCGGAATCAAAACCAACTGCAAAATTATGCCGGGTACGCCGGTGCTTACCGCCGCCCAAACGGCCGCCGCGGCGGAGGACATACCGGGGATTTGCAAATGCAGAACACGAAGCGCTGCAACTGCGCTCAAAAAATAGACGGCTCGGCCGCAAAGCATGGAAAGCACAAGGCTTAAAAAGGTCGGCAAACGCAACTTGCGCGCGAACAAAGAGGCAAAAAAGCCATAAGCGCCAAGCTCTAAAACCATAAAAATCAATCTTGGCATGGCGGGCATGCCGGTCAAAAAGAAGCTGAGCACCGGCGAGAGAGCGCCGCAAACCATTGCCGCGCCCGGCGGCAATAAAAACCCGCCCAACAGCACAGGAATATGCATCGGCAAAAAGGCGTTGCCTGCCACCTGCCCGCCGACCAAATGGAAAATCTGCGGGGTAATAATAGAAAGTGCGCAAATCAACGCAGAAACCGAAACCTGACGCGCTGCTGACCGTGTTTTAACTCGAACTGCATCTGTCATGCTTTTTTCTCCTTAAAAAAGGCGTCAGCCTCACGCAAAAGATTACGAATCGGCAGCTGCTGAGGACATTTGTTTTCGCACTGCCCGCAGGAAACACACTTTTGCGCCGCACCTTTTATCTTTTTATATTGCTTTTTCGCCGCGTCGGCATCGGTCACGCTTTTATTATACTGTGCAAAAATTTCGGGAATTTCCACACCGGCGGGACAGGGCATGCAGTATTCACAACGCGTGCAATTGACCCGTGCCGAATGCTCGAAAACGGTTTTTGCCTTTGTATAGCAAGCTTTCTGCTGGTCTGTAAGCTTGCCGGGGCGGCTCTCGCTTGCATAGCGGATATTGTCCTCGACCTGTTGCGCATTGCCCATGCCGCTGAGCAGAAGGCTGACTTCCGGTCGGTCCCAGACAAAGTCAAGCGCCGCCTGCACCGGTGAAACGCCCTGCGGCAGCACTGCACGGACATTCTCTGTCGGGGCAGCAAGCTTTCCGCCGAGCAGCGGTTCCATGACAATAACGCCCAAGCCGCGCGCGGCTGCAGCTTCCAGCCCTTTGGTGCCTGCCTGGTGGTCGATATCCACATAATTATATTGAATCTGGCAGAAATCCCAGCGGGAATAGCCGTTCAAAATCGTCATGAATGCGTCCAAATTATCATGGAACGAAAATCCGATATAACGGATTTTACCTTGATCGCGCGCCCGCTCCATTTTGGAGAGCAAGTCAAACTTCAGCGCAGAATTCTGCCACGCCTTAAGATTTGCGGCATGGAGCATATACATATCAATATGGTCCGTTTTCAGTCGCTTGAGCTGGGTGTCCAAAATGCGGTCAAATTCCACGCCGAGCTTAAAGCCGGTGAACGGGGATTTTGTCGCAAGCAGAACCTTGTCGCGATAGCCGTTTTCCAACGCTTTGCCGACGAGGCCTTCGCTTCTGCCTTCATGATAGAAAAATGCGGTGTCGACATAATTGATGCCGTTATCAATGCCGTTGCGAATCATGCGGACCGCCTGCGGCTCGTCGATGCTGTGCGTTAAATTGGCGAGTGTGGGCAGGCGCATACAGCCGAAGCCCAAAACGGAAACTTTTTCGCCGGTTTTACCGAAATCACGATATTGCATAGTCATCCCTCTTTTTATACAAGTTTGTTTTACTGATTGGCAATATCCCGCAGGACTGCACCGGCTAAAATCAGGCCGGCAACAGACGGGGTAAACGCTGTGCTGCCCGGCACGCGCCCGCTGTCGCGCGGCACGACCGGTTCTTCTTTGGAATATACGACCTTGAGTTTTCGGACGCCGCGCTTGCGCAGCTGTGCGCGCATGACTCTTGCCAGCGGACAAACGCTGGTTTCAAAAATATCGGCCACCTCGAAACGCTCCGGGTACAGCTTGTTGCCTGCGCCCATGGCTGAAATCAGCGGCGTCCCGGCCTCGGCACAGTGCACGGCAAGCTCTACCTTGGCGGCAACCGTATCTATGGCGTCCACAACATAGTCGAAAACAGAAAAATCAAAATCCCCTGCGTTTTCCGGCAGAAAAAAGGTTTTATGCACCTGCACCTTTGCTTGCGGGTTGATATCTAAAATGCGTGCGCGCATGACATCGACTTTGTACTGCCCTAGTGTGGAATGCAGGGCGACGATTTGGCGGTTCAAATTGCTTTCGTGAATCACATCGCTGTCGATTAAATCCAAGCACCCAATACCGCTGCGTGCCAGCGCTTCACAGACATAGCCGCCCACACCGCCAACGCCAAACACGGCAACTCTTGCGGCAAAAAAACGGCGCATCGTCTCTTCTCCGAACAGGCTCTCTGTTCTTTGAAACGCATTTTCCATAACTGCCTCCCGCAGGAATTTTTTATAAAAGTATTATACTAAAATCAGGTTTAATTTTCAATCCCGAAACAAATCTTTCCGGTGTGTGTTAAATCATTCACAAATTTCTGCACAGGTTTTTGTAAAATGTTCATAAATTCAAAGTTGAATTCTTATTCACTATATCTCTTGCAATCCGCAGGAAGAACATGATAAAATACTTTTAATTTCTTTTTAAGGGGAGTTTCATATGGGAAAATTAGACAATCTTGACAAAGCTGCCGCGGGCAAAGGCTCCGGCATCAACACGCTGTGGCAATTCATCAAATTCATCGTGGTCAGTCTCGGTGCGTTTGTCATTCAGACCGTTTTGCCGCTGATCATCAAGCTGTTTATGTCTGATGAATTTCAGAACCGCGCTTATGAGTTCTTTGTATTCAAATCAGACGGCGGCATGGACAACGGTCTCGGCATTTTCATTGCCGCAACCGCCAGCAACATCATTGCACAGATCGTTGCGTTCTTCATCAACCGTGACAAGACCTTTAACTCCAGCGCCAATGTTGCAGTTACCCTGCCGATTTATATTGTGTTCACCATCGCGCTGATTTGCTTCTCCGCTTGGCTGACCCCCACACTGCAGGGCTTCTTGGTAGGTAAGAATGTTAACGAAAGCCTTGCGCTGTTCATCACCAACGCCGTGTGCGGCGCTATTCAGTTCTTCCTGTATTTTCCGGTGGACAAAATTTTGTTCCACAAGAAAAAAGAAGATAAAACCGAAGAAAAAGCAGAAAAAGAAACTGCAAACAAAGCATAAAGCTTTCACAAATAAAAAATCCTGCTCGTTTGAGCAGGATTTTTTTATGTCTGTTTGTTTAGATTAGTTTACCCGCAGGAAACTCATGGGTTCAATCGTAATGGAATTGACCGTAACGGCAGTATCGTTATAATTGAAATACAGCAAAACGCTGTTGTTGTATTCCGTGCAGTAAACGCCGTCCTGCACCTCATAATGTGAGGTCATGCGCGCACTGCGCAAATCCTTGAGCGCCGCATCTGCCTTTGCATAATTTTCTGCTGCCTTTGTAATCTGGCTTTCATAATTGTAAAGTGCATCGATGTCTTCCACGCCGGTCTTCTCATAAGTCCACGCATAGCTCGGCAGTGCGCCGTATTCCACTGATTTCAAAAAGGCCTTATCGCTGTTTTCCGATAAGTTCACCGGTTCCTGCGCATACTCCACGATGCCGTGCAAAATCAATTGCATAAACGGCACAGAAGTATAACTGTCGGTTTCGGGGTAGCCGGTTTCACTGGGCAAATTGGCAACGACATCTGCATTTTTGAGCATATATATGTTGCCTGTATCGACCATAAGCTTGTGCCCGGAGGCGAGCGCGGGCACCTGCTGCACAAGCAGATTTTCCGCATTCAGGCGGCTGTATGCTTCATCGGAATAATCTGAATACAGCAGCCGTCCGGCATCATCAATGCAATAGCCGCCAGCGGCGTATTCCTGCGTGTTTTCCAAAAATTCTGTGATATTTTCTTCCAAATCCGAAAGCTGCAACAGCCAGCGTATCTGCGTCTCTTCACCGGCAAATCCGGAAAAGATATTTTTTTCTGTAAAGCTTGCTGACTTTCCATAGATGTTGTCTGCCGCGTTTCCGGAAACCGAAGCGCTGTTTTTGTGGAAAGTGAAGATGTTTAAATTCAGGAACAGGGTAAACTGCTGTGTTGTGGCGTATTGCGCCAGCGTTTGGAATTCTTTTTCATTTCCAAGCTTGTTTTGGGGCTCACTGTTTTTAAGTATTCCCTGTGCATTCGCACCGTCCAGCACGCCGTTGTACCGCACGAAAATATTGTTGATGCTTTTCGCTTTCATCTGCCGCAGCAGTTCCAGCGTTTGCGCATAATCGGTCAGCGCCTCGGTGCGGTCGGCATTTTTCTTGGCGGCGGACGCCTCCACCGTCAGAAGAAACGGGAGATAATCCGATTCCGATACTGTCTTGGTGGACAAAATACCGCTGCGAATCAACAATTCCCGGCAGGCCGCCGCCATGCCGGAATAACTTGCATTTTTATCAGACAGGAAGCGGTAACAGATGCCGATGGTGCCGGTGTAACTATTCCCGACATATTGCTTAACCTTTCCCTCATCGCCGCTGTATACGGTGTCGGTGATGCGGAATGTCGGACCAACGCGGTTATAAGTCCCGTTGCCTTGCCGGCGGGTCTCTGTGATGTGCGAGAACTCCGCACCATTTTCAATCAGCGCCACAAAAGCATTCCCGCCGCTTTTCATGCCATATGCCGGAATGACCGAATCCACGGAAGAAATCGTTTCGCCTTCTGCTGTTTGTTCCCCGAGCGCCGGGTCTGCCCCGTAAGTCAAAAAAGTTTTGACCGGATAGTCCCCTGTGTAATCACCCGCTGTCATTTCCACAGCACCACTGCCGTCCG
>CASFBL010000001.1 GCA_949292775.1 uncultured Eubacteriales bacterium | reverse complement strand
TGAAAAGGAAAACCGCCGGATATTTGAGGATACCCACCCTGCCATTGTTGACAGGCATATTTTTGAGACGGTACAGGAAATCCGCAAACACAAACGCCGCCCGGCCGCAACGGGAAAAATCAGTATCTTTTCGGGAAAGGTGTTCTGTGCGGACTGCGGAGCAAAACTGCACTACTGCACGGCAAACGCTTTCCAGGAAAATCAGGATTTTTTCGTCTGCGCCAACTATCGAAGCAATACGGGAACCTGCACGGGGCATTATATTCGGGCAGTTACCCTAAACCGTCTTGTGTTCCGGCATATTCAGGGCGTACTGTCCTATATCCAGCAGTTTGAAGCGTCCTTTGTCAAAAAGGAAATGGAAAAAGCCAATACAGAACGAAAATTATCCGTTGAAAAGGCAAAGGTAGACATTGTGACGCTGAAGCGCCGTGATGAAGACTTGGACACGCTTTTCAAGCGGATCTATGAGGATATGGTGTCGGGCAGGCTTACGGCAGAACGGTTTGACAAGCTTTCTTCTGAGTACGAAACAGAGCAGAAGAATGTCAAGGCAGCAATCCTTGAATTACAGGATCTGATTGACAGCGGCGAGCAGGAACAGCACGACCTTCAGCAGTTTCTGAGGAATGTACGCAAATACACCGATCCCCAAGAACTCACGGCGGAAATCCTGAACGATCTGGTTGACAGAATTGTGGTACACGCTCCCGACAAGAGCAGCGGTCACAGAAAGCAGAAGATTGAGATTTACTACAAGGCTGCGGGTATTATCAATATTGCCGATGAGGACTGCGTTGCACTCGACGGCAGACAGGAACGCTGGCACAAACAGACAGCCTGACGACGCAAAGCGGCGGCACAGCCCTTCGGCTGCACCGCCACCTTACATATTTCCTTCGTTATCGCACCTCGGCTAAGTGCAGGGTTCTTTTCCTTTGCATTGTTATTTCGCCACGATATTGACAAGCTTGCCGGGGACATAAATTTCCTTAACGATATTTTTGTCGGTCAAGAAGCCTTGCACCTTTTCGTCCGTCTTTGCTGCTGCGATGGCATCCGCTGCGGAAATGTCCGCCGCCACCATGAGCTTGCCGCGCAGCTTGCCGTTGACCTGCACCGCGATTTCAATCGTGCTGTCGACGCATTTTTCCGGGTCATAGGTCGGCCACACAGCGTCTTTTGCAAGCATTTCGCCGTAGCCGAGTGCGGACCACATTTCTTCGGTCACATGCGGCGCAAAGGGGTTAACCAAAATCAACAGCGTTTTGAGTTCTGCGCGGTTGATTTCGCCGGCATCATAAATATTGTTAAGTAAGGTCATCAGCGCGGCGATTGCCGTGTTGTATTTGAGGGTTTCAATATCTTCCGAAACCTTTTTCACCGTTTTGTGGAACGCGCTTTCGAGCTTTTCGGAATAGGCGTCGCCGTCTTTTAAGATGTCCTGCAAATTCCAAATACGGTCGATAAAGCGTTTGCAGCCCTTCACGCTGCTTTCCGACCACGGCGCAGCTTTTTCATAGTCGCCCATGAACAGCACATAGGTGCGCAGCACATCGGCGCCGTAGGCATCAACGACCTCATTGGGGTCAATGACATTGCCGCGGGATTTCGACATTTTCACGCCGTCCGGTCCTAAGATAAGACCCTGCGCGGTACGCTTCTGATAAGGCTCTTCATAAGGCACAAGCCCCAAGTCATAAAGGAATTTGTACCAGAATCTCGAATAAATCAAGTGGCGGGTGACATGCTCCATGCCGCCGTTGTACCAGTCAACCGGCATCCAGTATTTCAGCTTGTCGTAATTTGCAAACTCCTTGTCGTTGTGCGGGTCCACATAGCGCAGGAAATACCACGAGGAACCTGCCCACTGGGGCATGGTGTCGGTTTCGCGCTTTGCGTCGCCGCCGCATTTCGGGCATTTGCAGTTGACGAAGCTGTCGATTTTGGCAAGCGGGCTTTCACCGTCGGAGCCGGGCTCGAAGTTCTCGACATCCGGCAGTTTCAGCGGCAGCTCGTCATAAGGCACGGTGACCATGCCGCATTTCGGGCAGTGGACAATCGGAATCGGCTCGCCCCAATAACGCTGGCGGTTGAACGCCCAGTCTTTCATTTTATACTGTACGCCGCCCTCACCGATGCCTTTTTCGGTAAGGTAATCAATCATACGGGCGATAGAATCTTTTTTGTTGTCCAAACCGTTCAAGAAGCCGGAGTTGACCATTTCGCCGTCGCCGGTATAAGCGGCTTCTTCAATATTGCCGCCGCGGATAACCTCGATAATATCAATTCCGAATTTCTTCGCAAACGCATAGTCGCGTTCATCATGCGCAGGCACCGCCATAATCGCGCCTGTGCCGTAGCCCATCATAACATAGTCGGAAATATAGACCGGGATTTCTTTGCCGTTTACAGGGTTGACGGCAACAAGCCCTTCAACACGCACGCCGGTTTTGTCTTTCACCAGCTGGGTACGCTCAAACTCGGTCTTTTTCGCGCATTCCGCACGATAATCTTTGATTGCATCCATATTGCCGATTTTGTCAGCATATTTGTCAATCACCGGGTGTTCGGGCGCAATAACCATAAAGGTCACGCCGAACAGAGTGTCGGGTCTTGTGGTGTAAATGCGCAGAGTTTCGGGAATGTCTTTGAGTGTGAAATTCACAAATGCACCGCGGGATTTGCCGATCCAGTTGACCTGCTGCTGCTTTACATTCGGCAGGTAATCGACCTTTTCAAGACCCTCGAGCAGTTTGTCGGCGTATTCGGTAATGCGCAGATACCAAACATCCTTGGACTTCTGCACCACATCGCTGTGGCAGATATCGCATTTGCCGCCCTGTGAGTCTTCGTTGGACAAAACAACTTTACAGGACGGGCAGTAGTTGACCAAAGTCTTGTCGCGGAACGCAAGCCCGTTTTCAAACATTTTGAGGAATATCCACTGCGTCCATTTGTAGTAACCCTCTTCGGTGGTGTCTACAACGCGCGTCCAGTCAAACGAGAAACCAACCTTTTTGAGCTGGCCTGTAAACTTCTCTATGTTCATATCGGTGACCTTGCGCGGGTGGATACCGGTTTTAATTGCGTAATTTTCGGTCGGCAGACCGTAAGCGTCAAAGCCAATGGGGAACAAGACATTGTACCCCTCGAGACGCCGTTTGCGCGAAACGACCTCCAAGCCGCTGTAAGCCTTGATGTGGCCGACATGCATGCCCGCGCCAGACGGATACGGGAATTCGACCAAACCGTAAAACTTCGGCTTGTCGGAATTGTCCACCGCGTGGAACACGCCGGCTTCTTCCCATTTTTCCTGCCACTTTTTTTCTGCCGCTTTGAAATTATAATCCATTGCACTCATCCTCTATGTGATTGGTTATTCTTTTACAAATTACTCGGTAACAAGGCCGGAAATGTCGACCTGTTCGGCGTCGCCCCAAAGCTTTTCCAAGTTGAAATTCTGGCGCGCGTCCGGGGTGAACACATGCACAACCACGCTTTTATAGTCAAGCAAAATCCAGCCGGTCGCTTTGCCTTCAATGTGGTCCGGCTCTTCGCCGAGTTTCGAAAGCCCTTCTTCAAGCTCATCAGCAAGCGCACGGATATGCGTCGTTGAAGTACCGGTGACCAGCACGAAATAATCCGCTACGGTCGTCAGCGCGTCGATTTTTAAGGCGACAATCTGCATGCCTTTTTTCTTATCTAAAATCTGAACGGCGTTTTCCATCAGTTCTTTTGGTTGCATTTATCGGTCATCCTTTCCGGTTTATAACCAGTTCGTTATAGGCGCGGATGCTGTCTTCGTGCACCGGCCAGGCGTTTTCCACAAGTTCGTTTATTGTAAACTGCAAGCCTTCGAGCATGGCGTCCTCCAAAGAAATATACGCCTTTTCGCGCATGCGCTCCACGCCGGGATAATCGCGGTCGGCGGAAATAAAGTCCGCAATAAACAGCACCTTATCAAGAAGCGTCATACCCGCTTTTCCGGTCGTGTGCCAGCGCACGGCTGAGAGGATATCCTCATCGGTCACATGCAGCTCGCGGCGTAAAAAATCCGCCCCTGCCATCGCGTGCCAGGTCTTGCGGCTGGCGCGTTCGGTTTCGGTGAGCATTATACCATTGCGCTCGAAGTATTGCAACAATTCGCTGTCGGGTGTGTTTTTCAAAATATCATGCAAAAGCCCCGCAGTAAAAGCTTTTTGCTCGTCGGCGCCATAGTGCTTCGCGAGTTTTTTCGCTTCGTCGGCCACATTCAATGAATGATAAAGTCGGTCGGGGTTTAAGCGTTTTTTGATTTCTTCTAAAAATTCAGCGTTTCTTTGGGTATCCATACATGCCTCTGGTTTGTATATAGTTTATAACGGCGGGCGAGAGATATGCGCTTGCGTCCTCCCCTTTAGAAAGCTTTTCGCGAAGCGCAGAGGAGCTTATCTCAAAAGGCTCGACCGGCGAAAACAGCAGGTGTTCGCCTGTCGTCTTGTTTTGCGGAATGTACACGCGCAAGGTTTTAAACGCATAACTGCGCAATGCCTGCAAATCATCCTCGTTTTGCCGCGATGCTACGCAAAGCGTGCATTTTTCAAAAATCTCTCGGTATTTATACCATTTATGGAACGACAAAAACATATCTGACCCCATTAGCAAATAAAGCTCTGCGCCGGGGTACTGTTCTTGCAGTTCTCGGACAGTGTAAACCGTGTAGCTGTCGCTTTCGCGGTCAATTTCCATGGAGCTCACCGTAAACGCCGGGTCGTCAAACGCCAAACGGCACATTTGAAGCCGTTCGCTGTCGAGCGCCAAGTCGTCACAGATTTTGTGGACGGGTCGTTTGTCGGGAACCACAAACACGCGGTCAAAGGGAATTGCATTGCAAAAGCTATCCAAAAGGCGGCGGTGCCCGAGATGCGGCGGGTTAAAGGTGCCGCCGAACAATGCGATTTTCATAGTCTCACCGTTTGTTTTTCTTTTTCTCGTGCAGTTTTTTGCTGTAACGGTAGAAAATCATGCTGCCGCCGACAACCGAAATCACTTCGGCGCCGGTCGCTGCGGCGAGCTTGTTCGCAATCACCTTGGGCGGCTCGGGAGAGGTCTCCAAAAGCACCTTGAGTTTTATGAGTTCGCGCGCTTCGAGCGCATCGTCTGTCTGTTTAATCAGCGCGTCGGAAATGCCGCCTTTTCCCACCTGGAACAGTGGCTCTAACCCGTTCGCCTGCGCGCGCAGGGCGGCGCGTTCTTTACCTGTCATGGTTATTCTCCTTTGTTGAGATAATCGGGAAGCGCCTTTGTCAGTGCGCGCAGCGCGTTGCCGCGGTGGCTGACCGCGTCTTTTTCTTCGGGGGTAAATTCCGCGAAAGTGCGCTCGCCCACATAAAACAGCGGGTCATAGCCAAAACCGTTTACACCGCGCTTTTCGTAACCGATTTTCCCCGCACATTCGCCGCGCACCACAAGCTCGCGGCCGTCCGGGAACACGCACGCCACGGTGCTGACAAAGCGCGCGGTGCGTTTTTCGGGCGGCACATCGGAAAGCAGGGAAAGCAGTTTCTGGTTGTTTTTGTCGTCGTTGCCGTGCTCCCCGGCAAAGCGCGCGGAATACACGCCGGGCGCGCCGTCAAGCGCGTCCACGCAAAGCCCGGAATCGTCTGCAATGCAGGGCATTTTGCCCTCTTTGCAGCCGGAGCGTGCCTTTAAAAGCGCATTTTCTTCAAAAGTCGTGCCGGTTTCCTCCACATCGGTGAGGTCAACCCCCGCTTCATCGGCGGTCAGCACATGGACGCCCAGCGGCGAAAGAATCCGCTGTAATTCGTCGCGTTTTTTCATATTATGCGTGGCGATTAAAAAATCCAAAGCGTTTTTTCTCCTTTTTGGGTTTTTCCGGTTCGTTTATTTCTCCCGAATCCGATTGTAATTCAGAAACTCCAGCTTCATCTGCGTTTTCAGCGGCAGAGGCTTGCGGCGTTTGCGGCTCCACTTCACCCGGCGTGTTGCCAGCGGGTTCGTTTTCGGCCACAGGTCGTGATGCGGCGGAGTGTCCATCAGCTGAAAGGTCTTGTAGCACAGCTTCCACATGGTTTTGGTCGTTTTTCTCATCTTCGGCCGCCTCCTCGTCGGAAATTTTACGGAACAGACTTTCGGCAAATGCGCGCGGGTCAAACGGCTGCAAGTCGTCGATCTGCTCGCCTACGCCAATGAATTTCACCGGTATGCCAAGCTCGTGTTTAATGGCAAGCACCACGCCGCCGCGGGCCGTGCCGTCTAATTTTGTGAGCACGATGCCGGTGATTTCGGCAACATTTTGGAATTCGCGTGCCTGGTTGACGGCGTTTTGCCCGGTGGTTGCGTCAAGCACCAAAAGCACTTCGCGGTCGGAATAGGGCAGCTCGCGGTCAATCACGCGATAGATTTTCGCAAGCTCGTCCATTAAGTTTTTCTTGTTGTGGAGTCTGCCCGCCGTGTCGATAATTACGATATCACAATCGCGTGCTTTCGCCGCGTTTACGGTGTCAAAAACAACTGCCGCCGGGTCGGCGCCCTCGGTGTGCTTGATAATATCGACCCCGGCGCGCTGCGCCCAAATATCCAGCTGGTCGATTGCCGCCGCGCGGAAAGTATCCGCTGCGCCGAGAATGACTTTTTTGCCCTCGGCTTTATAGCGGGCAGCAAGCTTGCCGATGGTCGTGGTTTTGCCGACGCCGTTGACGCCGATGACCAGCACCACCGACGGCACGGTGACAAGTCCCATATCTTCGCCGCCGTCAAGCAGCTCGGCAACGATTTCTTTGATTTCGGTTTTGACGGCATCTGCACCCCGCAGGCGTTTTTCCGCCACGCGGCGTCGCAGCCGTTCTGTGATTTCGACGGCGGTGACCACACCGACATCGCCCATCACCAAAATTTCTTCCAACTGCGCGTAGAGGTCCTCGGTGATTTCCTCGGCGTCGCCGAACAAATCGTCAATCGCCCCCGCCATTTTGTTGCGGGTCTTGGTAAGGCCAAAATTGATTTTACTGAAAATACCCATGGTGTTATCCTTTCGTAACCGCCCGAAGGTGGACGGGGTTCTCCTTAGGCGAGTCCGAGCTGTTTTGCCATTTCCGCCGTTTTCAGCTCCAAGAGCTTCGACACGCCGCTTTCCTGCATGGTCACGCCGTAAAGCACATCGGCTTCTTCCATTGTGCCGCGACGGTGCGTAATCAAAATAAACTGGGTGTTTTTCGTCATGCGGCGGACATATTGGGCATATCGTGAAACATTGACATCGTCAAGCGCCGCTTCGACCTCGTCAAAAATACAGAACGGGGCGGGCGTGACTTTGAGAATTGCAAACAGCAGGGAAATTGCGGCAAGCCCTTTTTCACCGCCGGACAGCGGCTCAATGCTCTTTAAGTTTTTGCCGGGCGGCTGCACTTTGATTTCAATATCGCTTTCCAAAATGTCGTGTTCATCGGAAAGCAGAAGCTGTGCACGGCCGCCGCCGAACAATTCGCAGAAGGTCTCGCCGAACGCGGTGTTGATCTGCTGGAATTTTTCGCGGAACTGCTCTGCCATTTTAGCAGTCAGCTCGGCAATCAGTTTATTGAGTTCCTCGCGGGATTTTTCCACATCGGAAATCTGCTCCGCCATAAAGGTATAGCGTTCGGAAACCTCTTTATATTCTTCAATCGCCGACACATTCACAGAGCCGAGCGCACGGATTTGCCCTTTTAACTCTGTAAGTCTTTTTGAAGCCGCCTGGAAATCGTCAATCACGATTTCGAGCGCAGCCGCTTCGCGGCGGGTCAGCTGATATTCTTCATAGAGCTTCGCGCTCAAATCGTCGTATTCCTTGCGCATGGCGATTTTGCGTTCTTCCAGGCGCACAAGCTCGGCGCTTAAATTTTCGCGTTCGACAGATTTCGCGCGCTCCAAAGTGCGCAGGTCGTTCGCCTTTTTGGTCAGCTCGTCGCGCTTTTGAATCAACTCATCAATCTGCGCACGGGCGCCGGTCGTGTTGTCACGAAGCGCTTTTGCGTTCGCTTGCAGGTTTTCGATATTTTTCGCGAGCTGTTCGTTTTTCGCCTTGTATTCTTCGATTTCCGCATCCAGCGTGGACTGCTTGTCGGTGTGGCTGGTTTTGCGGTTCTGCAAATGGACAAGCTCGTCGTTTGCAGTCTCGATGTCTTTTTCGAGCGCCATAATCTGCAAACTCAATTCTGATGCACGGCGGGAAAGCTCTTCACGCGCTTCGGAAAGCGCCTGCCGGTCGCCGGTCAGTTTTTCGAGTGCGGCTTCTTTTTCCGCTAAAGTCTTGCCGAGCGTTTCCAACTTTTCACGCGCCGTCGCGGCATTTTGCAAAATCGTTTCTGCGCGGGTGTTTAAGGTTTCTTTTTCTTCCATCAACTCGCGCACCGAGCCGGAAACGGTAGAAAGCTGTTCTTCTGCCAGCTTGAGTTCGCCCTCGCGGCGGATTTTTTCTTCGTTCGCGCAAAGCAGGTCGCCTTGCGCGCCCTCTAATTCGGCACGCGCCGCCGCCAAGTCTTCAGTGAACATTTTATAATCCGACTGCATGCCGGCAAGCTCGGTTTCAACCGCTTTTACTTCGGCAGTCAGCTTGTCAATTTCGTTGCCGCGGCTTAAAATACCGGCGTTTTGTGTGCGGGAGCCGCCGGTCATTGAACCGCCGGTGTTAATCACCTGCCCGTCGAGCGTCACGATGCGGAAGCGGTACCCATATTTTTTCGCCATGGCGATGGCGGTATCCATATCTTCTGCGACAACCGTACGCGCAAGCTGGGCACGGATAATTTCGGTATATTGCTTGTCCGCCCCGACAAGGTCCGCAGCAATACTGACAAAGCCGTATTGGTCGTCAAGCCCGGTTTCGCGCAGCTCGCGCGAACGGATAGCGGAAATGGGGAGGAAAGTTGCACGGCCGGCGCGGTTCTCTTTCAAAAAGGCAATCGCGCGTTTCGCGTCGTTTTCGTTGTCGGTGACGATGTTTTGAATGGCTGCGCCGAGAGCGGTTTCAATCGCAACGGCGTATTTCGGCTTCACGGAGATAAGCTGCGAGAGCGGACCGTGAATGCCTTTGAGCGCACCACGCCCGGCCTCTTTCATCACCGCTTTGACCGCGCCCTGATAGCCCTCCATATTCTTTTCCAAGTCGGAAAGCAGGCGAATGCGGTCTTGCTTGCTGTGGAGCTCGCGCGTTTTTGCCTCGATATTTTCGCGAATCGTTTCGGCTTTTTTCGACCGGCTTTCAAAACGCATCGAATAACCGTCCATGGCGTTTTGTGCGCTTTCGATTTCCTGCAGGCATTTATCGAGCGCCGCCTGCGCCGCGTCCAAATCCGATTTGAATTTGGAATATGTATCTTGTCTGCCGCCGAGCGAAGCGTCAATCGCCGCAACGCGCGTGCGGATTTCTTCAACAGAGGAATTGGCGGTTTCCGCAGTCACGCGGTTGTCCGCAATTTCCACGGACAGCGCCGAAACTTCCGCCGAAAGCGCCGAAGCCTGTTCGGAAAAACGCGTGCTGTCGGAAAGCTTAGTTTCCTGTTCCGCCGCCAGAGCGTCAAGCTCGGTTTTCAGTTTGTCGCGCGCGGCGGCATTTTCTTCCACGCTTTTCTGCGCTTCCAAAATGCGTTCTTCCAAGTGCTGTTCCGTTTCGTTTTCGGAAAGCTTGTCGCGCTCCAAGCGCGCAATCGCCTCGTTGTTGTGGGCGATGGAGTTTTCCTCGACCTGCGCCTGCGCGTCCAGCGCGGCGGCCTGTTCCTCATATTGCGACGAGGAACGGCGCACCTCTTCAATTTGCACATGGAGGTTTTGCGTTTCCTCGGTTGCGCGGTCAATCTGCACACCGATTTCATCGAGCGCATCTGCGGCCGCTTTATGCTGTGCCTGCGCGGTGGCGATTTTATGCTCCTGCTCACGCAGGCGGTCGTTTGTTTTATCAATCGTGTTAAGCCATGTCCCGATTTCAAGCCGCTTTTTCTCTTCGGCCAAAACTAAAAATTTCTGCGCCTTTTCGCTTTGCGCTTTCAACGGCCCGACGCGCCCTTCCAACTCCGCCAAAATGTCGCGCAGGCGAAGCAAATTTTCTTCGGCGGCGGCAAGGCGCTTGTTGGCATCGTTGCGGCGATAGCGGAAATGGGAAATCCCCGCGGCTTCTTCCAGCATATCACGGCGCTCGCCGGTTTTGGAAGAAACCATTTCGGCGATTTTGCCCTGCCCGACAATCGAATAGCCGTCGCGGCCGAGACCCGTGTCCATAAACAGCTCGTTAATATCGCGCAGGCGCGAATTTTCGCCGTTGATGAGATATTCACTTTCGCCTGAGCGGTAATACCGCCGGGTTACGGAAACTTCGTCGGTATCTTTTGAAAGTGAGCGGTCGCGGTTGTCAAAACGGAGCGTGACCTCGGCAAAGCCCTTTGCTTTACGAAGATCGGTCCCCATGAAAACGACATCTTCCATTTTCGAGCCGCGCAGATTTTTCGTGGACTGCTCGCCGAGCACCCAGCGGACGGCGTCGGAAATGTTGCTCTTGCCGCTGCCGTTCGGACCGACGACCGCGGTGATGCCTTTGTTGAATTCCAGGACGGTTTTATCCGGAAAGGATTTAAACCCCTGCATTTCCAGTGACTTTAAAATCATCTTCCAATTCCTTTATCAGAATTTCGTAATCCTTTAAAAATTCGTTACCCTTTATTTTACACTGAATCGACTGATTGCGCAATGCTTTTTCGTTTCTTTTTCCCTGCCCTTTCGCCTTGGAAAGCGACCGCGCCGGGACAAAAACTTCATAGGCGCGCGCACGGGGTAAATTTTCAAACGCCGCAAGCATTTTTTGAAGGTAAATTTCGCCCTCGCAAAGCTCGCGAAACGCCGGGTGATAAGCCCCCGCAAGGTAGCCTTCTTCGACATTTCCGCCGCTGTGAAGTCCCAAGCGAATGACGGGAATATGCTTTTCGTGAAACAAAAGCAAAAGTTCGGCGCATAATTTCACGGCAGCGTCGAGCGTTTGGGGTTTATAATCCCCTTCGCGCATTTTCTTTGCAAGTTCGGTGTTTTCGAGCACAACAGTCGGGTAAATGCGCATTGTGTCAGGCGCGAGGGCGGCGAGTTCACGACCGGTGGCAAGGTCTAATTCGTCTGAACTTCCGAAAAGCCCGGTCATCATTTGAAGCCCCAAGGAAAAGCCCTGCGCTTTGATTCGCGCCGCGGCTTCGCGCACATCATCCGCTGTGTGCCCGCGCCGGTTAAGCCGTAAAACCTCATCGCTCATGCTTTGCGCGCCGAGTTCAATGGAAGTTACTCTGTAAGCTTTGAGCGTTTTGAGCACCTCGTCACTGACGCAATCCGGGCGCGTGGATATGCGAATACCGTGAAAAAAACCTTCGTCTATATATGGTTTTGCCGCAGTCAAAAGAGACAACATGTAATCCCTTTTGATTGCGGTAAAACTCCCGCCGAAAAACGCGATTTCAGACGAAGCCGAATCGGTTTTTCCGCTTTCTATGGCAATTTCACAGGCACGGCGCACATCGTCTGCCGCGGGTGCTGCTTGCGCGCCGGAAATGGTCCTTTGATTACAAAAGCTGCACTGCTGTTTACAGCCGATGTGCGGCACAAACAGCGCGACATTAACATGCTTCAAATCCCCATCAGCTCCAGCGCTTCTTTGGCGGCGTTTTGTTCCGCCTTTTTCTTACTGCCGCCGACGCCTCGGCCGAGGACATTGCTGTTTAAATGCACTTCCACGGTAAAGCACTTATCGTGGTCGGGGCCGGTTTCGGAAACGAGCACATATTCGAGCGTTTCGCCCTGATTTTTCTGCACGACTTCCTGCAGCATCGTTTTGTAGTCTTTAAAAGTCGGCTTTGCCTCGACATAAGGCACGACAAAGCGCAGAACGAACTTTTTGGCTTCGTCCATGCCGCCATCGAGATAAATCGCGGCAATGACCGCTTCAAACGCGTCGGAAAGCACAGACGGGCGCGTCCGGCCGCCGGTGCGCTCCTCCCCTTTGCCGAGCTTCAGGTAATTGCCAAGGCCGATTTCTTCCGCATAGGCGAACAACGATTTTTCACAAACTGCGTAGGCGCGCAGTTTTGTAAGCTCGCCTTCGGGAAAATCGCGGTGGTTTGCGAAAAGATATTCTGCGGTAATAAAACCCAAAACACTATCGCCCAAAAATTCCAGCCGCTCGTTGTCGCCGGTATCGACATGGCGTTCGTTCGCGTAAGAAGAATGGGTCAGCGCGCGGGAAAGCAGCGCCGGGTTTTTAAACTGATAGCCTAAATTATTCTGAAGCTGTTCCATGCGCTTCACCGCCTTTCAGCGCTTCGGCAACAGCCCCGCAGACATCGTTCTGCGCGCAGTCGATTGCCTGTTTGATTGCATTGCAGAACGCGCGTGCGTCAGACGAGCCGTGCGCTTTGATTACGGGCTTTTGCACGCCGATGATCGGCGCGCCGCCGTATTGCTTGTAATCCATTTTCTTTTTAAACTCGTCCATGCCGTTCTTCACGCCGAGGTAAGAAAGCTTGGACGCGAGATTTTTCATGAACATCGCTTTTAACGAGTTTGTAATCATTTTGGCGACGCCCTCATACATTTTGACAATCACATTGCCGGTAAAGCCGTCGGCAACCACGACATCGGCTTTGCCGAACGCGATGTCGCGCACTTCGATATTGCCGGTGAACTGCAAATCGGGAAGTTTTGAAAGCGCCTGATAGGCTTCAACCTGCAGCGGCGTGCCTTTGGTTTCTTCCGCGCCGATGTTGGCAAGCGCCACGCGGGGGTTTTTCATGCCGAGAATTTTTTTCATGTAAATATCGCCGAGTCTTGCAAACTGGCAGAGCATGGGCACGGTGCACTCCACATTCGCGCCGGTATCCACCAAAATAAACGGACCTTCCGCAGAGGGCATCACCGCGCCGAGTGCCGGGCGTTTCACGCCTTTGATTCGCTTGACGATGAAGGTTGCGCCGACCAGCAGCGCGCCGGTGCTGCCCGCTGAAACAAAGGCGTCCCCTTTGCCGTCGGCGAGCGCCTGCAGACCGACTGCCATAGAAGTATTTTTCCCGGCTTTCAAAATTTCAGTCGGCTGGGTTTCCATAGAAAACACATCGTCTGCCTGCAAAAGTTCAAACTTGGCAATATCCAGCCCGTTTTCTGCGGCGCAGTCCTGAATCTTTTTGGTGTCGCCGACCAGCAGGACTTCCACGCCGTAGGCCTTTTGGGCGTCTAAACAGCCCTTTATGATTTCAAGCGGCGCGTTATCGCCGCCGAATGCGTCTGCGATTATTTTCATAGCTTCATAGCCTCCTTATAAGCGGTGAGATCCGCCATTGCGCGTGTTGCAAGCGCCATATAGCGCTCGGACTTGTCGCGGATTTTTTGAGGATTCGGCGGCAGCACGCCGAAGTTAGCGCCCATCGGCTGAAAGTGCGTGACGCTTTCGTCGCTGATATAGCGGGAAAGCGCGCCCATCATCGTTGTTTGCGGCAAAACGACCGGTTCTTGTCCGTTTAAAGCTCTTGCCGCGTTAAGCCCTGCCAAAATGCCGGATGTGGCGGACTCCATATAGCCCTCCACGCCGGTAATCTGCCCTGCGAAATAAATATGGGGGTCTTTTCGTAAACTGAAATCCGCCCGCAAAAGCCGCGGGGAAGCGATAAATGTATTGCGGTGCATCACGCCGTAGCGGACGAATTCCGCATTTTTAAGCGCCGGGAACATCGAAAACACGCGTTTCTGCTCGCCGAATTTCAGATTGGTCTGAAACCCGACCAGATTGTAAAGCGTGCCGGCGTTGTTTTCTTTCCGAAGCTGTAAATTCGCCCACGGGCGGTGCCCGGTTTTCGGGTCCACAAGCCCCACGGGTTTTAAGGGACCGTAACGCATCGTATCTTTGCCGCGCGACGCGAGCACTTCAATAGGCATGCAGCCCTCATAAACATCTTTGCGCTTGTCAAACGAATGTAAGGGTGCGCTTTCGGCGGTGATGATTGCCTCATAAAACGCCTCATACTGCGCTTTGTTCATCGGGCAGTTGATATAATCCGCCTCTCCGCCGCGGTCATAGCGCGACTGGATAAACGCCTCGCTCATATCCACGCTTTCAGCCGTGACGATTGGGGCGGCAGCGTCATAAAACGAAAGTCCGTCACCGGCAAGGGCACGAATGGCAGGCGCAATGCCGTCGCTTGCAAGCGGACCGACCGCCAAAATAACAACATCCGCGTCGGAGGGCAGTTCGGTCACTTCTTTGTGTATGACGCGCACGCCCGGGGCGCTTGTAACCGCTTCGGTTATTTTTTCGGAAAATGCGTTCCGGTCAACGGCGAGCGCGCCGCCCGCAGGCACACGCGTTTGCTTTGCACTTTCGACACAAATCGACGAAAAAGTCTCCATTTCCGCCTTTAAAAGCCCGGCGGCGGAATTTAAGCGCTCCGCTTTTAATGAGTTCGAGCAGACAAGCTCCGCGAAGGTGTCCGCCTTATGGGCGGGTGAGCGCTTTTCGGGCTTCATTTCATATAAATCAACGGCGACACCCGCGCGGCTCAACTGCCACGCCGCTTCGCACCCGGCAAGCCCGGCGCCGATGACCGCCGCTTTTTGTCTTTGCGCGCTCATTCTTCTGTCTTCTTTGCGCGGGATTTGCGTTCCGCCTTTTTCTCAAAGCCGCAAGCTTCGTCAAGGCAGACCAACAAACCACCCTTGCGCTTAAACAGGGATTTGCCGCATTTCGGGCATTTTTCGTCGGTGGGCTTATCCCAGGTCATAAAGTTGCATTCCGGGTAATTGTCACAGCCAAAGAACACATAGCCGCGCTTGCTCTTTTTCTGAATGACCTTGCCGCCGCATTTCGGGCAGGTCGCCGTGGTCTCGACCACCAAAGGCTTTGTGTTCTTACATTCGGGGTAGCCGGGGCAGGCAAGGAATTTGCCGAACCGACCGGTTTTCACAACCATCATTCTGCCGCATTTTTCGCAGGGAATGTCGGTCTCATCCTCTTTAAGCTTGATTTTGACGCCCTCGGTCTTTTCTTTCGCCGTCTGGAGCGTTTCTTCAAAACCGTCATAGAAGGTGTGGAGCATGGCGATATAATCCACCTCGCCGTGCTCGACTTTGTCGAGGTCGCTTTCCATATTGGCGGTGAATTTCACATTGACGATATTCGGGAACTGTTCTTTCAAAAGCTTTGTGACCGCTTCGCCGAGCTCCGTGGGCTTTAACTGTTTCTGCTCGCGGACGACATATTCGCGCCCGGTAATTGTCGAAACAATCGAAACATAGGTGCTCGGTCTGCCGACGCCGGTTTCTTCCAGCTTTTTGACAAGCGACGCTTCGGTGTAACGCGCGGGCGGCTGGGTGAAGTGCTGGTTGCCGCCAAGTTCTTTTAATTTGAGCACATCACCGGTTTTGATTTCGGGGATTTTGGAGGCGTCCTCCTCTTCCTCATCGGTACCCGCTTCATAAAGCTTTGTGTAGCCGTCAAAACGCACGGTGTAGCCGCTTGCGGCGAACACGCAATAGCGTTCGTTTGCGCGGGCGGCTTCGTTTGCGCCCTGGATTTCAACCTTAACGGTATCCTGCACGCAGTTTGCCATTAAGCTCGCGATAAAGCGCTTCCAAATGAGGGTATAGAGCTTATACTGGTCGCTTGTCAGGCTCTCTTTGACCTTATCGGGAGAAAGCGACGGCATGGTCGGGCGAATCGCCTCGTGACCGTCCTGCGCATTTGCCTTGGTTTTATAATAACGCGGTTTTTCGGGCAGATATTCTTTGCCGTAAGCTTCGGCGATGAATTCATTGCCTTGGGCGCGCGCTTCTTCGGAAATACGAAGCGAGTCGGTACGCATATAGGTGATAAGACCCATTGCGCCGTAGCCTTTTACATCGACGCCTTCGTAAAGCTCCTGCGCGACTTTCATCGTGCGCTTGCCCTGGAAGCCGAGCTTGCGCGAGCCTTCCTGCTGTAAGGTAGAGGTGGTAAACGGCGGCGCGGGCTGTTTGCGGCGGGTGCCTTTTTTTACGCTCGTCACGGCGTAGGAAGCGCCCTCCAAACGAGCGAGAATCTCGTTCGCCTGATCGCCGTTGGTGATTTTCACCTTGCCGGTTTCGTCGCCGACAAATGCGGCGGCAAACGCGCGCTTCGACGACGGCGCGATGAATTTTGCATCAAGGGACCAATATTCTTCCGGCTTGAACGCACGGATTTCCTCTTCGCGGTCCACAATCAGGCGCAGTGCGACTGACTGCACACGACCGGCGGAAAGCCCGCGGCGGATTTTTTGCGACACAAACGGACTTAATTTATAGCCGACCAAGCGGTCGAGAATCCGGCGCGCCTGCTGGGCATCGACCAAATCCATGTCGATTTTTTCCGGGTGCGCCATACCGTTTTCGACGCTCGTTTTATTGATTTCGTTGAATTTCACACGGTTCTTGTCGTTTAAGTCTAAATCGAGCACCGTGGCAAGGTGCCAGGAAATCGCTTCGCCTTCGCGGTCCGGGTCGGTTGCGAGATAGACTTTGTCAGACTCGCTGACCATTTCGCGCAGTTCTTTGACGAGCTTTTCTTTGCCTTTGACAATGGCATATTTCGGCGCAAAGTCATTTTTGACATCGACGCTGAGTTTCGCAGCGGGCAGGTCGCGGATATGACCGATGGACGCGGTGACCTTATAGCCCTTGCCCAAATATTTTTGAATCGTTTTCGCCTTGGAAGGCGATTCCACAATTACCAGTTTTGACATTTGGCAACCATCCTATACTTTTCTGTATTTTTTTCCTTGAATGAGCGCGGCGCAGCCGTAAAGCTCGAGTTCGGTCAGCGCGGCAAGGCACGCCTGCACGGGCAGGGCCGCCGCTTCGCTGATTTCATCAATCTGCGCGGGGGTTTCGCATAACACCGCGAACACCTTTTTCGCCGCGTCGGACGCGCCCGCAGGCAGTGTGCTTTGCGCGGGATTTTTCGGTTCGCTCGGAGTTAACATCTCTTGCGCCTTTGCCTTTTCGCGCGTTTTGCGCGGCTGCGGCTTTTTTACTGAAACCGGCTCTACCTTTGGCACGCCCGCTTCTCTGAGCATTTCGCCGAGCGTTTTCTGCGCATTTTCGAGCCGCAGCTCGTCGGGATAAATATATGCATATTCTTCCAAAATATCCATTGGGGTAAAGACCGGCTTTGCCCCGTCATGGATGAGTTTATTTGCCCCGGTAAACGCCGAAGAAATGATGTCCCCGGGGACGGCAAACACATCGCGCCCTTGTTCGAGCGCGCAGCGTGCGGTGATCAGCGAGCCGCTTCGTTCACCGGCCTCCACAACGACCGTGCCGAGAGACAACGCGGAAATAATCCGGTTGCGCAGAGGAAAAGTCGTTCTGGACGCCGCACAAAACGGCAAAAACTCACTGATAACAGCGCCGCCCTGCCGCACGATTTCCCGGCGCAGGGGTGCGTTTTCCAAAAGATACGGCGTGCCCAGTCCACAGCCGAGCACAGCAATCGTTTTGCCATGGGTGCGAAGCGCACCGCGGTGGGCTTCGGAATCCACGCCCAGCGCACCGCCGGACACGACCACAGCGCCGCTTTGCGCCAATGCCCCGGCAAGCAGGTTTGCCACGCGAAGCCCGTAATTGGAAGCTTTGCGCGTGCCGACCATGGCGATTTTTACATCCTGCAAAAGCACCTGTGCATTTCCCCACACGAACAAAACCGGCGGGTAATTGCGCAGTTCCAAAAGTTTCTGCGGGTAGGCGATATCGTCCGGCGTTACAATCTGCCAGCCGTTTTCGGCGCAGGTTTTCATCACCCCGCCCGACTCGGACGGAGAGAATTTCGAAAGCGCGGCGATTTGTTTCGCGGTCAAAAGCCCGGAAAGCCGCCACTGAGCGCTTCCCGCTTCGTAAAGAGCACGCGGGGAGCCGAAATAGTTTATGATATCTGCAATCGCCGCCGCAGGACCGAGCGTGCGCAGCAGCCAAATCCAAAAAGCTGTATCGTTCATCGCATCATTTCCCACATGGTTATGGTCGCCGCCGCAGATGCGTTCAAAGACTCCGCCGCGCCGCGCATCGGAATGGTGACGCGCTCGCGCACCGCGGCAAGCACCGCGTCGGAAACGCCGTTGCCCTCGTTGCCAATGACGGCAATCGCGCCGCCGGAAAAGTCCAGCGTACAAATGCTTGTCGCCGTCATATCGGGCACAGTGGCGAGGGTCAGCACGGTTTCGTTTTGCGCTTTTAACCAAGAAGCCATGTCTTCGACCTGCATGACGGGAAGGCGCAGAAGCGAGCCCATAGACGCGCGCAGGGCTTTCGGGTTAAAACGGTCACAGCCGCCGCTGACGACAAGCCCCGTAATGCCGAGTGCTTCCGCCGTTCGAGCTGCCGCGCCGAGATTTTGCGGGTTTTGCACTTGCTCAAGCGCGAGATAGCGCCCACCTTTTTCGACAGTAAATGTGGTGCTTTCCGGCATTTGCACGGTGCAAAAAACGCCTTGTGTGGTCACGGTATCGGAAAGTTTTTCGGCAACGCTTTCAGAAATGCAATATGCCGTCTTTGCCGAAGAAAGCAGTTTTTCTACGCGGTCACCGCCCTTTTCGAGCACCGCTTCGGTAATAAACAAGGCTTCCACGGAAAAGCCACTTTGTGCGCAATCGGCGCACAAACGCAAGCCCTCCAGCGTAAACAGCCCGCTTTCGCGGCGCGCTTTTCGGCTTTCGGACAATTTACAAAATGCTTTTACGGCTTCATTGTTTCGGCTTTGAATGCGGACAAGTTCCATAGACGCCCCCGACCCGACAATTTTTGCAGGTTTTCAAGAAAACGGAAACCACGCCCCGGTGTTGCAAGGCGTGGTTTTAGCTTATTTAAGTGCAGCTTTTGCCTGCTCGGTAAGAGCGGTAAAAGCGGCGGGATCCGCAATTGCAATTTCGGAAAGCATTTTGCGGTTTAAGTCAATGCCGGCTTTTTTAAGACCGTTGATGAAGGTGGAATAATTCATGCCGTTCATCTTGCACGCCGCAGAAATGCGGGTGATCCAAAGTCTTCTGAAATCTCTCTTCTTCTGTTTTCTGCCGATATATGCATACTGGCCGGACTTCATGACCGCCTGCTTTGCGGTTTTGAAAAGTCTGCTCTTGGAGCCGTAGTAGCCCTTTGCCAGCTTCAGGGTTTTATTTCTTCTTTTGCGAGTCATCATCGCACCTTTGATTCGTGCCATTGTAAGTTACCTCCGATTTATTCTGTCTGTGCGGGAAAACCGCCTCGATTATTTATAAGGAACAAGACGCTTAATCTGTTTCTGGTTGGTTGTATCCGCAACAGCTGTCTTACGAAGATTTCTTTTGCGCTTGGTGCTCTTCTTCGTCAGGATGTGGGACTTATTGGCATGCGCACGGATGGGCTTGCCGTTTTTGGACAATTTGAAGCGTTTTTTTGCTCCGGAATGGGTTTTGATCTTAGGCATTTCAATTCCTCCTGAAAATATAAATACTTATTTCGCGGGTGCTAAGAACATCAGCATCTGTCTGCCCTCAAGCTTTGCGGGCTTTTCAACGCTGGAAAACTCCTGGCACGCCTCGGCAAATTTCTCCATAGAAGTGAGCCCCAGCTCGGGGTGCGCCATTTCACGGCCGCGGAAGCGGATGGAGACCTTGACCTTGTTGCCGGCTTTCAAAAATTTCTCAGCGTGATTGACCTTCGTCTGAAAGTCATGCGTATCAATGTTGAGAGAAAGACGGATCTCTTTAATTTCGACCACTTTCTGGTTTTTGCGCGCTTCTTTTTCGCGCTTGGCCTGTTCAAAGCGGTATTTCCCGTAATCCATGATTTTGCAGACGGGCGGTTTCGCAGTGGGCGCGATTTTCACAAGGTCGAGGTTCTTTTCCTCCGCCTTTTTGAGCGCGTCCTTGGCGGACATGATGCCGAGCTGCTCTCCCGTGCTGCTGATCACACGGACTTCACGGTCGCGGATTTGTTCATTGATCTGCATTTCTTTCATACTGGTCGCAATCACTCCTTAAAATTCAAAAAGCGTGAACGAAGACCGTTCACGCTGCAATACACACTTTCCCCATAAGAGAATTTGTATTGACCTGTTTCATAGACAATCACAGGTGAGAACGGGCCGTTCTTCTTTATTGTGCTGATATGATACTACTTTCGTGCCTAAATGTCAAGCCTTATTTTTGGCGGGCGGCAGAAGCTGTTCCACATCGGAAAGGCGCAGGCGCTTAGAGACGATGCTGGTCTTGCGAGCCTGCAGCCCCTTGTCGGTCAAATAGACCCCGGATGCTTTCTTTTCTGTGCTGAAAATACCGTAAGAGGCGGTGACGACCGTACCGTCGGGCAGCACGACATTACCGCAATACCCGGTGTCGGCGTTGGCAGTGACGGTGGGTTCGTTTTGGTTGTCTAAATAAGTGTGTGCAATTTTAATGCGGTATTGCCCTTCTCTGCCGTTTTTCAAGTCGTCGTAAGTGCCGACCCACGCAATCCAGCCCTCAGAATACCATTTCATCGACTTTTTTTCATAATTTTTCTTCAGCTTTTCACGGTCACGCTCAATAGAGCGGAAAGTGATGAACAGCCGGCCGTCGGGAAGATACACCGCTTTGTGGCGTTCACCGTTGAGCGCGGCGGGCGCTTCTTGGGGCTCGGACCAAGTTTTGCCCTCATCTTGAGAAAAGCTTAAAAGCGAATTGATTTTTTTAGAATTGCTGCGGGTAATGAGCATCAGCTCATCGCCGGTCCCGCCGTTAGAACGCACGCACGCCACTTCGCACATGTTGGAGCGCTTTTCCATTTTCCGATATGCCGAAAAATACGGCTGCGGCTTTGACCAGTGCATGTTTCCCGCTTCGTCAAAGGTAAGGATGGTTTTGTAATTGACAAAATTACGCTCATGGAACAAGCCCATCCATTTATCTACAAAGCGGCCGTTTTCTTTTAAGCGCACGAGCGTGCTCATAGACACCACCGGAACACAGGTGTATTCCGGGTCGTCTTTTCCATAAAACAGTTGGTATTCGCTCCAGGTTTTCCCCTCGTCAGATGAAACCGAGCAGTTAAACCCGCCCGTCGTCGGCGCGCCCGGCCATTTCGGATTGCCGCAGATGAGAATCAGCTTATCCGGCCAAGTATGTTCGGAGAATTCCAAACGGTAAACCGTCGGGGTCTCGCGGGATTTTTCCCAGCTTTTCGGCGGATTCTGAATGGTTTCCGAATAACTTTTGCCGCCGTCTGTGCTGATTTTAGAAAGAGTCTTTCCCTTGCCGTGCCCCTCGGGGTAAAAGGTCAGGAGCCTGCCATCCCGCAAAAGAATCGAGTCGGGGTGCCCGAGATAACCTTTGCTGTCATCCACCACCGTGTTCTGGAACAGATAGTCAAGTTCTGCGGGAAGTGCATCAGGCTTTTGGCTCAAATCGATTTGGGGAATGGTATAATCTTTGCCGGGGGTTTTATATTTGCTTTTCAGAAACATAGTTGTGACCTCCGCTCTGTAAGGCTTATTTTTTGAAAAAGCAAAAACGCTTTTTCTCTTTTTCCAGTTTCGGGGCATCGATGATCTGCACGCTGCTGCAAGCGGCGCCTTCTTCTTCAAACACCACGATTTCGTTTTCTTCCTTCAAAATGCCTTTCGGCACATAAAGCGTGACCTGGGGGCCTATCTCCCAATAGCGCCCGAGATTAAAGCCGTTGATATAAACACAGCCTTTTTTGAAGCCTGTGGTATCCACAAAGCAATCTGCATCGGTCGACGCGCGGAAAGTGCCCTTGTAAAACATCGGCCCGGTTTTCGCATTTGTTGCTTGATAGCGAACCTTTTCGATATTGTCAAGCGGTATTGTGTAGACATCGAAACCAAACAAAATCTGATTGCCGAAGGTAACGCGCGCAAGACCCTTTCGGTCATAGAGGTGTTTGCCGTAATTCACACGCCCCATGCCGCTTACCAAAATGTCGATTTTTCGTTCGCCTTTAAAGCCCGGCAGCAAAACGGTAAACCCGTCGTTGTCTTTCATTTGCGGGTTTTCGTGGCGGTAATAGGTCTTTTTGAGCTTTCCGTCAATAAACAGATAGGCGTTGTCGTGCACGCCCTCCACACAGAGCTTGCCCGGCTCATAAGTGCCTTTCATGGTAACAGAATATAAAATACAGCCGAAATTCTGCCCGAAATATTCCATGCTTTCGGGCGCTGCAATACTGTGCTTTTCTGCAATCGTGTCTAAATTGTCGAAAAGGCTCGCTTTTTCTGTGAGCTTCACTTCACCGATATTCTGCCACTTCGGCTCAGCGGGAAGCGACGGCGGTGTGATGCCCTGTTTTTCGCAAAGCAGCTTTCGAACAGCATGGTAGGTGTCTGTATAACCGCCCCACTCATTGAGAAGCGCGCTGTAATCATAGCTTGTGACGGTCGGCTCAAACTGTTTGCCGTAATTTGCGCCCGCGGTAAACCCGAAGTTGGTGCCGCCGTGGAACATATACATGTTGAAGCTGGCGTCCATTTTCAAGAAGCTTTCAATCTCGGAGACCACTTCTGACGCCTTGCGGGTGTGGTGTCGGTCGCCCCAGTGGTCAAACCAGCCGCACCAAAATTCGCCGCACATATAGGGCATGTTTTTCTGGTATTTATCAAGTTTCGGCAAAAGCCATTTTGCGCGGCTGCCGAAATTCATGACCTTAAACACATCGGGAAGTCCGCCGCCGGACAGCATCCAGTCGCAATCACCGTCGGAAGTGAACAGAAGCGCGTCCATGCCGACTTCTTCCATGATATCGCGCACCGCAGAAAGATAAGCCTTGTCGTCGCCATAGCTGCCGTATTCATTTTCAACCTGCATGGCGATGATGTTCCCGCCGTTTTTCTCTAAATGCGGCTGCAGTTCTTTCGAAAGCGCCTCATAATACCGGCGCACACAGGCGAGATAGGGTGCATAGTTGCAGCGCAGCTGCATGTTTTTATCTTGCAAAAGCCATGCCGGGAAGCCGCCGAAATCCCACTCGGCGCATATGTACGGGCCGGGACGGACAATCGCATACAGCCCGACTTTCTGGGCCAAACGCAGATATTCCGAAATATCCAGCATGCCGTCAAAGTGGAACTCGCCGGGCTTTGGCTCGTGAAGATTCCAGCAGACATAGGTTTCAACGGTGTTAAAACCCGCCGCTTTGAGCTTTAAAAGCCGGTCTTCCCAATATTCGCGCGGCACACGGAAATAGTGCATCGCGCCTGAATAAATGTGAATTGGCTTGCCGTCTAAAGAAAATTGTCCGTTTTCAATGGTAAACATAATTGCCTCCCGCTGGGTTCCATTTATTGTTCGGCACTTTTTGCCGCAAGATATTCTTCTAAGCACTGGCCGCTCTCGTGTATCTCTTTGGCAGCTTTTTCGCCGACATAGCGCCAGTGCCACGGCTCATACATCACGCCGGTGATTTCGGTCTTGTTTTCCGGATAGCGCAGAATAAACCCGTATTCATAGGCGTGCTCGCAAAGCCATGTGAATTCTTTCGTGTTCACAAAATCCGCGCTTGCGCTCACGATATCCATGGCAAAGCCCATGTTGTGCTCGGAACAGCCCGCAGGCAAAATGCGTTCCTGCGTTTTTTTCTTGGCGTCCGCTTCGGAAAACCCCTGCTTGACATAGGATTCGACCCGGCGGTTAAAATTATCCTCCTGCCGTTCATAGGTACGGTAGCCGGAATACGGCGTCAGCGTGCAGCCGTCCTGTTTTGCGGCGTCATACATTTTCTGATAGGCCGGGGCAACGCGCGCGTCTAACTGCACCGAGCTGCCCTCGACCGCGGCGGCAAGCTCCGGCGCATAGCCCTCGGGCAGGCAGTATTGCAGGTTTACAAGCGTCAGTTCCCAGTTGTCGCCGGTCGGCGAAACGATTACCGGGCTGCCGTCTGTGGATGCCGCAGGCAAGGTGACCGGTGCCGCTTCGGTTGCAGGCTCGGTCTGCGTTTCGGTTTCCGCCTGTGTTTGGGATTCGGTTTCGGGCTCGGTTTGCACCGCTTCTTCCGTAACCGATTCCGCAGGCTTGTCCTGCTGTTTTTTCTCTGTTATCGCGTAGCCGACCGCCGGCACCGCCAACAGAAAAATCAAAACCACCAGCAGAATGCTTTTGGCTTTTATTGTCCTTCGATTTATCTTTATCTGCATGTAAATAAGATCCTTTCTGTACGGCTTTTTGCGCCGATTCATATTGTAGAGTTTTTGGGGAAACTTGTCAACTGTATTCCGGCTCGGCATTCGGAAAAAGCCGTGAAAAAAGATATAAAATTTCTATCGACTTTACAGGTGTTTTATGGTAAAATAAATAACTAATAAAGAAACGGGTGCTTCCCGAACGGAGTGATATTTGTGCTTGCAAAAGAAAGCAATGCGAACTACCCTTCCCGCAGACGGGAAATGACAAACTATACGATTCGTGAAATCAAGAAAGTCTGTAAGGAGATCGGTCCGCGTGAGTCCGGCGAGGAAAGCGAGCGCAAAGCGCAGGCCTATGTTGCAGAATCCATGAAAAATGTTGCGGATTCTGTGGAAGTGGAAGATTTTGAGCTGCATCCCAAAGCCTTTATGGGCTGGGTCCTTTTAGATGTCGTGCTCATGTTCATTTCTGCCGTTTTGCTGCTGCTCGGCCGATTTAATGTCGTCGACGGCGCTCAAACAGCCTTTACCGCGGCGGCGCTGGTGCTTTCTGTTCTTTCCTTATTGTTCATGGTGTTTGAATTTTTATTCTACAAACAGCTTTTGGACCCGCTTTTCCCGAAACGGCGCTCGTGTAATGTGGTCTGCCGCAGAAAAGCCGCCGGCGAAACCAAACGCCGCATCATTTTCAGCGGACATATCGACTCCGCTTACGAGTGGACCTACACGCACCTCGGCGGCGGCAAGCTGCTCACAACCGTGATTGCATTGGCGTTCGGCTCTATTTTCGTTCATGTTGTTTTAGACATTCTTTCTTTCTTCAACATTCCGAACTGGCTGAACATCACCGTGATTGTAATCGCATTTGTTACGCTGATTCCCATTTTTCTCGGTGCATTCTTTGTCAACTGGAAGCTGGTCGTGCCCGGCGCAAACGACAATCTGACCGGCGTTTTCGCTTCGATGGCGGTGCTCCGCTATCTTGCCGCCAACGACATTCGCTTTGAAAACACAGAGGTCGTTGCCGTCTCTATGGCTTGTGAAGAAGCAGGCTTGCGCGGTGCAAAAGCGTTTGCAAAGAAACACGCGGGGGAAGACAATGTGGAAACTGTTTTCGTCGCCACCGACACCCTGCGCGATTTCGATTATATGGGCGTTTACAACAAAGACATGTCCGGCACGGTAAAGCTCGACAGCCAGGCGGCTGTTATGCTGAAGACCGCTACGGAAATTGCCGGGTATAATCTGGACTATGCCAATGTATTTTTCGGCTCTTCCGACGCCGCCGCCATTCAGCAGGGCGGCATGAAAGCTGTAGCGCTCGCGGCTATGGACCCGGCGCCCGCCCGGTATTATCACACCCGCGGGGATACCGCTGACAACCTTGACCCGAAAACGATTGAAGCGGGTATCGACATCTTGCTCGAGACTGCATTTCTGTTTGACGAGCAAGGGCTTAAAGACCAGTATTCTGTAAAGCAATAAAATTCAAAATAAAGGGGTTTTTCTTATGCACACAAAATGGAGCAAACTTATCTGTGTTATTGCCGCGTTGGCACTGCTCACCGTTTCGCTGACCTCCTGTGATTTCTCTCTGGAATCACTGTTTAATCAGGATACAGGTCCCGAACCGGTTGCTGTTTCTTTAAAAACTGATTTGAAAGACGCGAAATTCACCTTTACATATGGGCAGTTAAAGGAAGTTCTGCCCGCTGACCTTTTGGCCACACTGTTTGAAAATTATGATGAAAAAACCGATGATGTGACCATCGAACTCAACTACAACGATCTCAAGTCCCGCTATTCCGGCGATGAGGAACTGTTCCAAAAGGTGCTTGGGCTTCTGACGGAAAGCGACCGCGAGGCACTCGCGGCAAATCAAGCAGAAGTGCTTGCCTATTATAATCAGATCGCGAATCAAATCAAACAGCAAAAACCCGCTACGGTATATTCCGAGAACTTCTGGGTTGATGACGGCACCATTCAATTCACCAAAGACGGCGTTGTTTCCGAATCCGACAGCACCATTGCAAAAGCGGCGAAACTGTTTAAAGATTTCTCCATGCAGGGTGTAGAAAAGCTTCTTCCCAACAGCGAAAACAACAAGACCGACGCGGGCGATGACCTGACGAACATTTTGTATCTGAAAGGCTCCGACACCGTTTCCGCCCTCACTATGGACGATATTGAAGTGTTGTATTCCTCCGTTACCCCCACCACAGAGCTCAACTCTAAAGAGGAGCCGGTTGTTACAGAGCTTACCCGCACCGTAGAAATCCACCTGAAATCGGACAAGGCTTCTGTGGAAAAAGCCATTACCTTCCGCGACAAAGCCGATATTCTTTCCAAAATCAACCAGCCGCAGAATTCGTTTACCGTGGATAATTACGACTTCACCTGCGAAGGCTGCGTGATTACGGCAACCTTCAACGCAGTAACCGATGAGCTTTTGTCTCTTTCCTATGATAAGAACATGCAGGTAACCGCTTCTGTTACCGGCGAGGGCTCTTTGGAATCCCTCGGCAATCAGACGCTGCAATTCAACTGCGGCAGCAATATGTTCTATCAATTTGGCTGGGAATCTGAAGCCGAATAACCCTTTTATCTAACCTTATCATACGCGAAGCCCCATAGAGAACCTATGGGGCTTTTTTAAAGGAGAGCATCATGACAGAGCAGGAAAGACTGGACCTCTACACGAGCATTGTGCCCAACCGCCGGCAGCTTTTGATTCAGGAAATGAAATACTATGCCTTTGTGCACTACACGGTCAACACTTTCACCAACAAGGAATGGGGAAACGGCAAAGAGTCGGAGCAGGTGTTTAACCCCACCGACCAAAACACGGACCAGTGGTGCGCCGCCATTCGCGACGCCGGCATGAAAGGCGTTATTTTGACCTGTAAACATCACGACGGATTTTGCCTTTGGCCGACCAAAACAACGGAACACTCCATCAAAAACAGCCCATATAAAAACGGCAAGGGCGATGTTGTGCGCGAGGTGGCAGACTCCTGTAAAAAATACGGCTTAAAATTCGGGGTCTATCTTTCCCCCTGGGACCGCAACAGCAAACTGTACGGTACGCCCGCTTACAATGATTTTTATATTGAACAGATGACAGAGCTGCTCACAAACTACGGGGAAATCTTCATGCTGTGGCTTGACGGTGCGTGCGGCGCCAAAGCAGACGGGCAACCGGTGCAGAAATATGATTTCGAGCGTATTTGGAAAACCGCCGTAGAACTGCAGCCGAATATCGTTATGTCCGGCTGCGCGCCGGATGTGCGCTGGATTGGCAACGAGAGCGGCAAAACGCGTGAGAGTGAATGGAATGTTGTGCCGCAGTTTCAATATGACCAACAAAATTTTGCCGCCAACTGCCAGCAGGATGATGATTTGAAAAAATTCCAGAAACGCTGTCAGGATGTTATGCTGCCGGACATGGGGTCGCGTAAATTCTTAGCGAATTACGACAAATTTATGTGGTACCCCGCCGAAGTGGATGTCTCTATCCGGCTGGGCTGGTTTTATCACCCTGCACAGCGGCTGACGCTGAAATCTTTAAAGCGTTTGATGACCATTTACTACAATTCCGTGGGAAATAACAGCTTGATGCTTTTGAACATTCCGCCAAACCGCAAGGGACAGTTTGCCAAAAGCGATGTCCGGCGGCTTCGGGAAATGGGCAAATGGCTACGGCGCGAAGAGGAATGTGTGCTGGAAAGCAGCTGTGTCTTTTCTGCTGACGGCAGAGAAGCAGAAATCACTTTCCCGAAGCAGTCTGTGGACCGGTTACGGCTTGCCGAAGACACAACCAAATCGCAGCGTGTCGAAAAGTTTTCTGTCTACGCAGGGGAAGAATGCGTGTTCCGCGGCACAATCATCGGCTTTTCGCGGATTGCCATTTTCGACCGTCCTGTTGTGACTGATAAACTTCGTTTTGTCATTGAGGAATGCCGCAACGAACCTTACATGCAAAAAATCGAGGTCTGCAAAACCGGCGCTTACCGCCCATTTTAACAGTTTCGTTTATAATTTAAAAACGCAGGGAACACAAAAGGTGCTTCCTGCGTTTTCTTTTTATGCGGCGTTTTTATGTTGTTTGCCAGTGGCGTCAATGCGGAAATCCTCTGTATAGATGAGTTCATCTACCGTAACGAACTGATACCCGCGTTCAGAAAGAATCTGCAATATCTGCCGCAGTGCTTCCGGCGTATTTTTCACATCGTTATGAAACAACAAAATCGAACCGTTTTCGACAGCCCCGGTCACGCGTTCTACCATTTCCTCTACGGAGACACCCTGCCAGTCTAAACTATCTACCGACCACTGTATGGTCTGCATGGAAAGACTTTCCGCAGCGTTGATTGCGTCATTGGTATAATCCCCGGACGGCACGCGCACAAGCGTCGGCGCTTTTCCGATGCATTTTTCAATCTCTGCGTTGCACCGCTGTATGTCTGCTTTGATTTCTTCATAAGATAGCTTGCTGTATGTCGTATGTGTGTCGGAATGGTTGGCAATGCTGTGCCCGGCCTCTGCAAAAGCCTTCACCGCATCCGGGTTTTGACGCACCCAATCGCCAACGACAAACACCGTAGCTTTTGCTTGATACGCCGCCAATATCTCTAACAGTTCATCTGTATCCTCAGCGCCCCAGGCTGCGTCAAAAGTAATCGCTACTTTTTTTTCGTCGGTCTCGACACAATATATCGGAATTTTTCGCTCGCTTGTGTTGGCGGCAGACTGCGTCCTGTATTGTCGGCTGACCCCCGCCGTTACTAAAATGGCAGACAAGGCTAACAACAAAGCTATAAAAAGACTGCGTTTTGTCAGAAGCAAATATCGCATACTCTCCCCTCCTTGGTTATATATATATGGGAAAAGGAAGAAAAAAAGACGGCAGTGCACGGAAGGGCGAGCGATTAAAAACCACTAAATCCAACGCAATATTTTTCGGCTTTTTGTTGATTTTTATCTAAAATTATGGTATTCTGATACTACCAAATTTAAGATATGGGGGTTTATTATGTTTTGTAAAAATTGTGGTCAGGAAATAGCGGAAGGCGCAGCTTTCTGCCCGAACTGTGGTGCAACGGTCGCACCCGCCGCGGAACAGCCGCAGCAGCAGGCAACCTATCAGCAGCCTGCAGGTCAGCAGCCTTACACGCCGCCCTATGGCCAGCCGCAGCAGCCTTATCAGCAATATCCTGGTTACGGCGCACCGCAGGTCTCTCAGGAGACCGCTTCCGGCGGCCTTCGCTTCCTTTGCTGGCTGATTCCGCTTGTCGGCATTATCCTTTATTTTGTGAAAAAAGATGAGAAACCGGTTTATGCGAAGCAATGTGGTGTAGCAGCGCTTGTCGGCATTATTATGGCAGTCGTGTTTTACATTATTTATTTCGTTGTAATCGCGGCTTTCCTTGGCAGCGCCTCCTCCTATTACTATTATTAAGAGGTAACGCTATATGTTTTGTAAAACCTGCGGGCATGAGATTCCTGCCGACGCGGGATTTTGCTCAAACTGCGGCACCGCTGTCTTTGCAGATGTGACACCCGTACAAACCACACCGCCACCGCCTTACTACGGTCAGCCTTACCGGCCGGAACAGCCGCCTTACGGACAGGTATATTCCGCGCCGCGGAAGCCCTCGGCCGGCTGGTTGGTTTTCAACATCGTTTTGATGGTCTTCTCCGGCTTTTCCAATATTTTGGCAATTGTCGGCGTTGTTTTCGGAGCGCTCGGGCAATCTGCTTATAATCATGGAGATTATAAGGATGCGGAAAGCAAGACAAGAACCTGCAAAGCGCTTGGAATCATCAGTCTGGTGCTGTTCCTGATGGCTGTTGTTTTTCTGGTGCTTTTATTCCTTCTCGGCAGCGCATCTTCTTCGCCGTATGTATATTCTAATCTGTAACTGGTGATTAAAATGTTTTGTAATACCTGTGGGCATGAGATTCCTGCCGATGCAGGATTTTGCCCGAACTGTGGGACGGCAGTCCGGCAGCATGCAGGCGAATCCGGAATGCCGCCTGTGTCGCCATATGTGCCTCCAAACGGACAATATGGCTATCCTCCGCCGCCTCCGGTGCCTCCCGTCTCTTATGAAGATGCGGACACACTTCTAAAAGTTGCTTCGTTCTTTATTCCGATAGTCGGGATTATTTTGTATGCACTGGATCGCGACAAAAAACCTGTCTCGGCAAAGGCCTGCTTAAAAATGGGCATTGTCGGCATTATAACTTGGGTTGCTGTTCCGTTTCTGATTTGGCTGTTTGCTGTGCTTCTGATTTTCGGAGTCGGCGTTTTTGCCACTGCATAAACAACATAACAACATAAAACCCGCACAGAGTAAACTCTGTGCGGGTTTCTTTTGTGTTTAAACTTATTTTGCCGCTTCTGTTGTCTTCGGCTCCACAAGTTCAATGATGCACATTTCCGCAGCATCACCGCGGCGTGTGCCGGTCTTGATGATGCGGGTGTAGCCGCCTTTGACATCTGCATATTTCGGTGCAATTTCGTCAAACAGCTTCTTCACAACATCGTCCTTGGTCACATAAGCGAAAACCTGACGCTTTGCGTGCAGGGTATTGTCTTTCGCGATGGTAATCATTTTTTCTGCCATGGAGCGGACTTCTTTCGCTCTGGTAACGGTGGTTTCCACCTTACCGTTTTCCAGCAGGTAAGTTACCATGCCTCTGAGCATTGCCTTACGGTGGTCCGTAGCTCTGCCGAGTTTTCTGGTTCCGGGCATCTAAATCACTCCTTCTTATTCGTCTTCCTTACGGAGAGTGAAGTTCAGGGACTCAAGCTTGGCAATGACTTCTTCCAAAGACTTTCTGCCAAGGTTGCGCACCTTCATCATGTCTTCCTCTGATTTGCTGATAAGGTCTTCAACCGTATTGATGCCTGCTCTCTTCAGGCAGTTGAAGGAACGCACGGACAGGTCAAGCTCCTCAATGGTCATCTCGAGTGCTTTTTCTTTTCCGTCGTCATCTTTCACGACCATGACCTCGGTGTTGCCCGCCTCGTCGGAAAGGTCAACAAAGAGGTTGAGGTGTTCAGTGAGGATCTTGGCGCCGAGCGAGACCGCCTCTTTGGCAGAGATGGTGCCGTTCGTCCAAGCTTCGAGCGTCAGTTTGTCGAAGTCGGTGATCTGTCCTACACGGGTGTTTTCAACCGTATAGTTCACTTTCAATACGGGTGTATAGATAGAGTCGATCGCAATCACGCCAATGGCGGGCTGCATCATCTGTTTATTGCGTTCAGCAGAAACATAGCCGCGGCCTCTGTCGGCGGTCAGCTCCATATTGAGCGTAGCGCCTTCGGAAAGCGTAGCGATCAGGTGGTCGGGATTGAGAATTTCAACCTCGGAATCTGTTTTGATGTCGCCCGCGGTGACTTCACATTTGCCGCTGGCTTCCACATACAGCGTTTTCGGACCGTCGCCCTGGATTTTCAGGATAACGCCTTTCAGATTCAGGACAATTTCGGTGACATCTTCTTTCACACCTTCAATGGTGGAAAACTCGTGCAGAACGCCGTCGATTTTCACCGAAGTAATGGCATAGCCGGGAAGTGAAGACAAAAGCACGCGGCGCAGGGAGTTGCCGAGCGTGGTGCCGTAGCCTCTTTCCAGGGGTTCCATGACGAATTTGCCGTAGGTTCCGTCCGCAGCCAAATCGAGTGCTTCAATGCTGGGCTTATCAATTCCTATCATTCAAAACCCTCCTATCGTGGGATCGGGCAAAAAGCCCGAATGCTTACATATATTCGTACCTTAATTCCGGGAACGAGTCTATTATTTAGAATAGAACTCAACGATAAGATGTTCTTCAACAGGAACTTCGATCTGCTCTCTGTCGGGCAGCTTAACAACCTTAGCGGTCATGTTTTCGCTGTTCTTATCCAGCCATTCCGGAACGGGACGGGAGCCGTTCGCTTCCAGGACAGCCTTAATCTTTTCGCTGTCCAGGCTCTTCTGGCGAAGGGAAACCACATCGCCTTCTTTCAGAAGGTAAGAGGGAATATCCACTTTCTTGCCGTTTACGAGAAAATGCCCGTGTGTGGTGAGCTGTCTTGCCTCTGCTCTGGAGGAAGCCCACCCCAGCAGGTATGCGACATTGTCCAAGCGGCTTTCGCAAATTTTCAGAAGGTTTTCACCGGTCATGCCCTGGCGGCGCTCAGCCATCAGGAAATACTTGTGGAACTGACCTTCCTGGATACCGTAATAACGGCGAGCCTGCTGCTTTGCACGAAGCTGCATGCCGTATTCGGAAGTCTTTTTGCGGCTCTGGCCATGCTGGCCGGGCGCATAGCTGCGGCGTTCAAAAGCGCATTTGCCGGTATAGCAGCGTTCGCCTTTTAAGAAAAGCTTTTTGCCTTCACGACGGCAAAGTTTGCAAACCGCACCTGTATATCTTGCCATAAATTACACCTCCAAAACCTTAAACTCTTCTTCTCTTGGGCGGGCGGCAGCCATTGTGCGGGATCGGCGTAACATCTTTAATCATTGTTACTTCCAAACCGGCAGTCTGCAAAGCGCGGATAGCGGCTTCACGGCCTGAACCCGGGCCCTTGACATAAACCTCAACCGTTTTCATGCCGTGGTCGATTGCGATTTGCGCAGCGGTCTCAGCAGCAGTCTGTGCAGCAAAGGGTGTGGACTTTTTGGAACCACGGAAGCCCATTTCGCCGGCGGAAGCCCACGAAACAGCATTGCCCTGCACATCGGTGATGGTTACGATTGTGTTGTTGAAGGTGGATTGAATATGAGCTGCACCTTTTTCAATGTTCTTGCGTTCACGGCGACGACGGGTAGCCGCGCCTTTTTTTGTTGCGGTAGCCATTTACAAAACCCTCCCTTATTTCTTCTTGTTCGCGATGGTCTTCTTCGGACCTTTGCGGGTACGCGCGTTGTTTTTGGAAGTTTGGCCGCGCACGGGAAGCCCTTTGCGATGGCGGGTTCCGCGGTAGCTGCCGATCTCGATAAGCCGTTTGATGTCAAATGCAACATCACGGCGCAGATCGCCTTCCACTTTGACATTGTGTTCGATGTATTCACGAAGTTTCGCAACATCTTCTTCGGTCAAATCCTTGACACGAGTGTCAGGATTCACACCTGTTGCAGCAATAATGTCGCTTGCCGTCTTTCTGCCGATACCGTAGATGTATGTGAGGCCGATTTCGACTCTCTTGTCTCTCGGTAAGTCAACACCTGAAATACGAGCCATTTACAGTTGCACCTCCATTTGATGCGGTAAATTTTACCAGTTGAAATTGAGATTTTCGCAAGTGCACGGATCGTTGTTTAGATCTTTAACAACGATCACAGCGCGGGATTAGCCCTGGCGCTGCTTGTGCTTCGGGTTTTCACAGATAACCATGACTTTACCCTTGCGCTTAATAATCTTGCACTTTTCGCAAATCTTTTTGACAGAAGGTCTGACTTTCATTGGAATACCTCCTTCTTGAAATAAAGAGCTTTTCTGCTTATTTTGAACGCCATGTAATGCGCCCGCGCGTGAGGTCATATGGCGACATTTCGACCGTCACTTTGTCGCCCGGCAGAATGCGGATGAAGTTCATCCGAAGCTTGCCGGAAATATGGGCTAAAATTTGGTGTCCGTTTTCGAGCTCCACCTGGAACTGTGCGTTCGGGAGCGCCTCAACGACTGTACCTTCAATTTCAATCATATCCTGTTTTGACATAAAATTAAGCCTCCAAAGAATCACTTTAACGCTTGTTTTATTGCCCGGTTTGACCGCATTTGTTCAGGCAGCAAACTTTGCTGTGTCGGTGCGAGATGCTTCGGATTTTTTCGTTTCGGTCGACTTTTTGGCCGTTCCTTTCCGTCGCAGACCAACACACGGTCTTTTTCTTCACCGCAGACACATAAAAGCCGGTCTTTGTCGCGTCCGCGAAGCGAACGCACGACCATTCCGTTTTTCCATTCCATAAAGTCCGCCTTTACCTGCACTGCGTGAGGATTTGCGGGCCGTTTGCGGTAATGGCAACGGTGTGCTCAAAATGCGCAGCGAGCTTGCCGTCTTTGGTTTTTACAGTCCAACCGTCGGGCATTTGTCGGATTGCCTTGTCGCCCTCGGTAATCATGGGTTCAATGGCAATCACCATGCCCGGCAACAGGCGCACACCTCTTTTTGGTGTGCCGAAATTCGGTACGCTGGGGTCTTCGTGGAGTTGGGCGCCGACGCCGTGCCCGGTGTATTCCCGGACAACGCCGTAGCCTCGTTCCTCGCAGTAACGCTGCACCGCAGAAGCGATGTCGCCGATTCTGCCGCCCGCGACCGCCTGCTCAATGCCTTTATAAAGGCTTTCGCGGGTTGTGTCGCACAGCCGCTTCGCCGCTTCGGAAATTTTTCCCGCGGCGAAAGTAGCAGCATTGTCGCCGTTGTAGCCGTCCACTTTGGCGCCGAGGTCGATACTGACAATATCGCCTTCGTGGATGACGCGCTTTTTGCTCGGAATTCCGTGAATGACCTCGTCATTTATGGAAATGCATGCCGTGGCGGGAAAACCGTATAGATGCAGGAAGTTCGGCTCAGCGCCTTGCTTCTTGATGAAATCATATGCGATTTTGTCGATCTCATAGGTGGTGACACCCGGTTTGACCGCCTCACCCGCCAGCTGTAATGCTTCCGCCGAAATTATGCAAGCTTTTCGAATGAGCTCGATCTCTCGGGCGGTTCTCAGCACGATCATGCTTAATCCTCCAGTGCCCGGAATGTCAGCGCGGTAGTATCCGCGACTTCCTCCTGGCCTTCAACTACGCGAAGAATGCCTTTCTTCTCGTAGAACCCTTTCAACGGTTCGGTCTGCTCATGATAGGTCTTGAGCCGGTCGAGGACCGTTTCGGGCATATCGTCCTTTCTCTGGACGAGCTTTTCGCCGCAGGCATCGCAAATGCCTTCCTGTTTCGGCTTTTTGTACTCGGTGTGATAAGTCGCGCCGCATTTCAGACAGACGCGTCTGCCTGAAAGCCGGGCAGCAATTTTTTCATCCGGCACTTCAATGTCGATGACACGGTCGATGCGCACGCCCATGTTGTCGAGCGCTTCCGCCTGCGGAATGGTTCTCGGAAAGCCGTCTAAAATGAAGCCGTTTTTGCAATCATCTGCTTTGAGTCTTTCGTTGATGATGCCGATAACGACTTCATCGGGAACAAGCTTGCCTGCGTCGATAAAGGATTTCGCTTTAAGTCCCATCTCCGTTCCGTTTGCCATGGCTTCGCGCAGCATGTTGCCCGTGGAAATTGCCGGGATGGAAAGCTTTTCACAAATCTTTTCCGCTTGCGTGCCCTTGCCTGCGCCGGGAGCGCCGAGAAGTATCAGGTTCATAAAGTTTCCTCCTTTTTGGTTAGTCTAAGAAGCCTTTGTAATGCCGCATCATCATCTGGCTCTCGAGCTGTTTCACAGTTTCCAGCGCAACACCGACCATAATGATGATGGAAGTGCCGCCCAAGGTCAGGTTGACCTGTTTGCCGAAAGCACCCGTGATCTGCGAGAACAGAATCGGGAACAGCGCGATGACCGAGATCAGCAAAGCACCAAGCAATGTGATTCTTGACAAAATCTTGGTGATGTAATCAGAAGTCGGCTTGCCGGGACGAATACCCGGGATAGCGCCGCTGTTTCTGCGGATATTATTGGCCATTTCAATCGGATTGTACTGAATGGCTGCATAGAAATATGCAAAGAAGATAATCAGCACAAAATACATAATGCCGTATGCCCAGTGGGTCGTCTGGAAGATGTTGAAGAAGCCCTGCCAGAAAGCATCCCAGCTGCTATTCTCGGGGTCGAGCGTAACAAACATCTGAATGGTGGGGGGCAGCGACAAAATGGAGGACGCAAAGATAACGGGGAGAACGCCGCACATATTGACCTTAATCGGAATGTGGGTGCTCTGGCCGCCGTACATTTTACGGCCGACAACACGCTTGGCATACTGCACAGGGATTCTTCTTTCCGCGTTGTCCATCCAAACGATGTACGCGATCATCAGAATCATGCAGACAAACGCAATCGGAATCAGCGCGAAATAAGCGCCGCCTTTGTTGATGTAGGTGTAAAGGCTGTACATGGTGGTGGGCATGCGGGAAACGATGCCTGCGAACAGGATGATGGAGATACCGTTGCCGATACCCTTATCATTGATCTGCTCACCCAGCCACATTAAGAACGCAGCACCTGCGGTGTAGCAAAGGATGATTACGAGAGCCTGGAAAACTGCAAAGAAGCCGGTGAATTTTGCACCGTTCGCATCCAAGGTAAGATAGCCCTGGGAACGGATATAGAAATAATACGCGGTGCTCTGCAAAGCCGCAAGCGCAACTGCCGTGTAACGGGTGATTGCGGAAATCTTTTTGCGGCCTTCCTCGCCTTCTTTCGCCAGACGCTCCAGCGGAGGAATGGCGACGGTGAGGAGCTGGATGATGATGGACGCGTTGATGTACGGTGTAATCGACATTGCAAACAATGTACCGTAGTTGAACGCATCACCGGTCATCATGCTCAGATAAGTCATAAAGTTATTGGCATTGGGGTCGGTGATAATGCCCTCGGCGATGTCTACGAACGGAACAGGAAGCGCAGCGCCGATGCGGAAAATCAGAAGCACAAACGCTGTATACAGCAGCTTCTTCCGCAGGTCGGCAATCTTCCAAGCGTTGATGATCGTCTGAAACATGCTCAGATCACCTCAGCCTTTCCGCCGGCCGCCTCGATCTTCTGCTTAGCCGATTCGGAGTAAGCATTGACCTGAACAGTCAGCTTTTTGCTGAGTTCCCCGTTTCCTAAGATTTTAACGCCGTCAAGCGCTTTTTTGATAAGACCTTTTTCGATGAGAGCTTCTACGCTAACCGTAGCGCCGTCTTCGAATGCTTTGTCCAGAGCGGAAACATTAACAGCCGCGATTTCTTTCGCGAAAATGTTGTTGAAACCTCTCTTGGGTACGCGTCTCTGCAAAGGCATCTGGCCGCCTTCAAAACCGGGGCGCATGCCTCTGCCGGCACGGGCCTTCTGACCCTTGTGACCTTTGCCTGCCGTTTTACCCTGACCGGAAGCGGCGCCGCGGCCGATTCTCTTGACCGACTTCTTGGAGCCTTCGGCCGGTGAAAGTTCGTGCAATTTCATGTTCGCACCTCCTTAAGCTTTCGTTACCTCGATAAGATGAGAAATCTTCTTAATCTTACCTTGTGTCTGCGGGTTGTCGGGCTGGGTTGCCTTATCCCCAATTTTCTTAAGACCAAGTGCATGGGCTGTGGCAATCTGATCTTTTTTGCTGCCGATCAGGCTTTTCTTCAGTGTTACTACTACATTCGCCATGTTTGCCCCTCCTTAATCTAAAATCTCTTTCACGGATTTACCGCGAATGGCGGCAACCTCGTCTGCGTTACGAAGCTTCGAGAGGCCGTCGATGGTGGCGCGAACCACATTGCACGGATTGTTGGAACGAAGGGCCTTGGAACGAATGTCCTTGATGCCGACCATTTCCACAACGGCACGAACCGGGCCGCCGGCGATAACGCCGGTACCGGGGGCAGCGGGCTTCATGAGCACAACGCCTGCACCGTATTTACCGATAATCTCATGCGGGATCGTGGTTCCCTTAAGCGCAACCTGGATCAGGTTTTTCTTAGCATTTTCAATGCCCTTGCGAATAGCGTCCGGAACTTCGCCGGATTTGCCGAGACCGAAGCCGACAATGCCTTCGCCGTTGCCTACAACTACCAAAGCGGAGAATTTCATGATACGGCCGCCCTTAACGGTTTTGGAGACACGATTGATAGCAACCACTCTTTCCTGCAGTTCCATAGTGGATGCGTCGATTTTTAAAGCCATTTTCATTTCTCCTTTCTTAGAAGTTCAGGCCGCCCTCACGGGCACCTTCGGCGAGTGCCTGCACTCTGCCGTGATACACATAACCGCCTCTGTCGAACACAACATCTTTGATGTTCTTCTCTGCGGCTCTTTCAGCGAGCAGCTTGCCGACCGCACGGGCTGCGTCTTTGTTTCCGCCGTACTCTTTAAAATCTTTTTCGGTGGTCGATGCTGAAACGAGTGTTACACCCGCGACATCATCGATCAACTGTGCATAAATATGCTGGAGTGAACGGAAAACATCAAGACGGGGGCACGCAGCGGTGCCGGAGATTTTCGCGCGGACTCTTGCGTGGCGTTTCTGTCTAGCCTTATTGCTGTCAGTCCTGTTAACCATTTAAATACACTCCTTTTACTTTCCGCCTTTACCGGCTTTACCCTCTTTGCGGCGGATGTGTTCATCAGCATATTTGATGCCCTTGCCCTTGTAAGGCTCCGGCGGGCGCTTCTCGCGGATTTCTGCTGCGAACTGTCCGACTTTCTGCTTGTCGGGACCGGAAACAATGATTTTGTTCGGTGCGGGCACATCAATGGTGATGCCGTCGATTTCGGACATGGTCACCTGATGTGAGAAACCGATGTTCATAACAAGATCTTTGCCCTGCTTTGCGACACGGTAACCAACGCCGTTAACTTCGAGCTCTTTCTTAAAGCCTTCTGTAACGCCGACAACCATGTTGTGCAGAAGCGTACGGGTAAGACCGTGCAGGGATTTGTTCAGGTTGCTGTCATCGGGACGGCTAACCAGAATAGCGCCGTCTTCCAACGCGACCTGCATATTATTGTGTACTGTTCTGGTAAGTTCCCCCTTGGGGCCCTTCACGGTAACAGTACTGCCGTCGATTTTAACATCGACGCCTGCGGGAACAGCGATAGGCTGTCTGCCGATTCTTGACATACTGAAACCTCCTTACCAGATATAAGCGAGAACCTCGCCGCCGACATTGGCTTTGCGTGCTTCTCTGTCAGTCATAACGCCCTTGGATGTGGAAAGAATTGCGACGCCAAGGCCTTTCATAACCTTCGGCATGTCTTCGCAGTTCGTGTAGATGCGCAGACCGGGCTTGGAAACTCTGCGCAGACCGGTGATAACAGCCGCCTTGTTCTCGCCGTATTTCAGCGTGATTTCAATGACGCCCTGTTTCCCGTCGTCTTCAACTTTAAAGCTCTTGATATAGCCCTCATCCACAAGAATCTGAGCAATTGCTTTCTTCATGTTGGACGCGGGTACCTTCACCGTGTCATGCTTTGCGGAACTCGCGTTGCGAATTCTGGTGAGCATATCACCGATGGAATCCGAGATTTGCATACTTTTGCCTCCTTTGCAATTGCTCGCTTACCAGCTTGCTTTCTTTACGCCGGGGATCTGACCTTTGTGTGCCAGCTCTCTGAAGCAGATACGGCAGACACCGTATTTGCGGAGATAGGCATGCGGCCGGCCACAGATCTTGCATCTGTTGTAAGCTCTTGTAGAATACTTAGCAGGTCTTGCCTGCTTGACTTTCATAGATGTTTTGGCCACTGTAATCCCTCCTTATCTCGCAAACGGTGCGCCCATGAGGCTCAGAAGCTCTCTTGCTTCTTCGTCCGTGTTTGCAGTTGTAACAAAGCAAATGTCCATGCCGCGGACGGCATCGATCTTATCATACTCAATTTCCGGGAAGATCAGCTGTTCCTTGATACCCATGGAATAGTTGCCTCTGCCGTCAAAGGAGTTGGGGTTGATACCGCGGAAGTCGCGGACACGCGGAAGTGCGAGGTTGAAGAATCTGTCTAAGAATTCATACATTCTGTCGCCGCGCAGCGTTGCTTTAACGCCGATGGTCATGCCTTCACGCAGCTTGAAGTTTGCAACGGATTTCTTCGCCTTGCAGGGAACCGGTTTCTGACCGGTGATCTGCATCAAATCCTTGGTGATTGCGTCAATAACCTTGGAGTTGTCGCGGGCTTCGCCGCAGGCAACATTGATGACGATCTTATCGAGCTTCGGGATTTGCATAACGCTCTTGTAGCCGAACTTCTTCTGCAGTGCCGGAGCGACCTGTGCAGTATACATTTCTTTCAGTCTTGCTGCCATGTTGTTATGTCCCTCCCTTATTCAAACTGTGCGCCGCATTTTTTGCAGACGCGCTTCTTTTTCTTATCGTCGCCAACAGCGTGGCCGACACGGGTGGGCTTATTGCACTTCGGGCAGACAAGCTGAACTTTATCTGCATACAAAGCGCTTTCCGCCTTCACGAGGCCGCCAGCTTCACCCATCTTGCGGGGCTTGACATGCTTGGTGACAACATTAACGCCTTCGACGATGACTTTGCCTTCTGCGGGAGCGACCTGCATGACTTTGCCCTGCTTGCCGCGGTTTTTACCGTTCAGAACAACAACGGTATCGCCGGTTTTCACATGAACTTTATTCATCTTACTGCACCTCCATTAAAGCACTTCGGGAGCAAGAGAAAGGATTTTCATATAATCCTTGTCGCGAAGCTCTCTTGCAACCGGCCCAAAGATACGGGTGCCTCTGGGGTTCTTATCTTCTTTAATCAATACGGCTGCGTTTTCATCGAAACGGATATAGGTACCGTCGTCTCTGCGAACGCCGCTTGCCGATCTAACGACAACTGCCTTTACAACATCGCCCTTTTTGACAACGCCGCCGGGTGCTGCCTTTTTGACCGAAGCTACAATGACATCGCCGATATTTGCATACCTTCTGCCGGAACCGCCGAGAACGCGAATGCACATAATTTCCTTCGCGCCGGTGTTGTCGGCTACTTTGAGGTAAGTCTGTTGCTGTATCACAGTGAATAGCCTCCTTAGAAATTATTTCGCTTTCTCGATAATCTCGGCTACGCGCCATCTCTTATCCTTGGAAAGAGGGCGGGTTTCCATAATGAGAACCTTGTCGCCTACGCCACATTCGTTCTTTTCATCATGGGCTTTGATCTTAACGGTACGGTTAACGATCTTTTTGTAAAGCGGATGCTGAACTCTGTCTTTGATGGAAACAACGACAGTCTTGTCCATTTTGTCGCTTGTTACAAGACCGACCTGTGTTTTTCTGAGATTTCTTTCACTCATGGTTTAGACCCTCCCTTTCCTTAGGACTGTGCGCCGTGAAGCTCGATATCGCGCATGACGGTTTTGACTCTAGCGATATCCTTTTTAACGGCGCTGATCCGCATCGGATTGTCGAGCTGGTTGATGGCCTGCTGGAAGCGCAGTTTGAAAAGCTCATCTTTCAACTCAAGGAGCTTAGCATCCAGCTCCGAGGGAGAGAGTTTCTTGATCTCACTTGCTTTCATTATTGCTCACCATCCTCTTCCTGCTGTGCTTTGGAAACGAACTTGCATTTGACCGGGAGCTTGTTGGCGGCAAGACGCATAGCCTCGCGCGCGGTCTCTTCCGGAACGCCTGCAATTTCAAACATAACTCTGCCGGGTTTGACAACGGCCACCCAGTATTCGGGTGAACCTTTACCGGAACCCATTCGGGTTTCAGCCGGTTTTTCGGTAATCGGCTTATCCGGGAAAATCTTAATCCAAACCTGACCGCCACGCTTGATGTAACGCGTCATCGCGATACGGGCGGCTTCGATTTGGTTGGATGTGATCCATGCAGGTTCAAGAGACACAAGACCGAAATCACCGTAAGTGACCTTTGTACCTCTGGAAGCCTTACCGGTCAGACGACCTCTGTGGACTCTGCGGTATTTCACTCTCTTAGGCAGTAACATTATTTTGTGCCTCCTTCCTTCTGAGGCTTGCGGTTGTCATGCAGCACTTCGCCTTTGTAGATCCAAACCTTAACGCCGATGCGGCCGTAAGTTGTCTTTGCCTCAGCAAAGCCATAGTCGATGTCTGCGCGGATGGTCTGCAGCGGAATAGTGCCTTCATGGTAATGCTCGGAACGCGCGATTTCTGCGCCGCCAAGTCTGCCGCTTACCTGTGTTTTGATACCCTTTGCGCCAAGCTTCATGGTTCTGCCGATGCTCTGTTTCAGAGCGCGGCGGAAAGAAATTCTTCTTTCGAGCTGAGAAGCAATGTTTTCAGCAACGAGCTGTGCGTTTAAATCGGGCTGTTTGATTTCAACGATGTTGATGTAAACATCCTTTTCGCCGCCGAGCATCTTTTTGCAGGTCGCTTTGAGCTTTTCAATCTCAGAACCGCCCTTACCGATAACCATACCCGGTTTTGCGCAGTGGATATTGATGCGGACGCGCTTTGCGTCTCTTTCGATTTCTACCTTCGGAACACCAGCCGGAGCGAGGGTTTCCAGGAGATAGTTACGGAGCTTGTTGTCGGAGACGAGTGTGTCGCCGAAGTCCTTTTTGTTGGCGTACCAACGAGAATCCCAGTCTTTAATGACACCGATACGAAGACCGGTGGGATTTACTTTTTGTCCCATAATTTTACCTCCTCCCGCTTATTCTGCTTCTTTGAGCACAAGCGTGATGTGCGAAGTCTTTTTGTTGATTCTGTAAGCACGGCCCTGCGCTCTCGGACGGATGCGCTTTAAGGTCGGGCCCTGGTCGACACGGCACTCGGCGACATACAGTCTCGAAGTGTCCATATCTTTGTATTCAGCGTTTGCCATTGCGGATTTCAACAGCTTTCCAAGCGGTTCACACGCAGCCTTCGGTGTGTACTTAAGGATTGCCATCGCCTCGTCGCAAGGCTTGTTTCTGATGAGATCCAGCACGATCTGCACTTTACGGGGCGCAATGCGTACATGGGTCACTTTTGCAGTTGCTTCCATTCGTTATACACTCCTTTGCTGCTTATTTACCGTTGTTGGAAGTTTTGGAACCGGCATGGCCGCGGAATGTTCTGGTCGGCGCGAATTCGCCGAGCTTGTGGCCTACCATATCCTCCGTAACATAAACCGGCACATGCTTGCGGCCGTCGTGGACTGCAAATGTGTGGCCGACAAAGTCGGGGAATATAGTCGAGCTGCGACTCCATGTTTTCAGAACGATCTTTTCGCCGTTCTTATTCATTTCCTGAACCTTCTGGAGCAGTTTCGGTGCAACATAAGGTCCTTTTTTAATACTTCTGCTCATCCTCTACACTCCTTTCGACTTATTTCGCGTTACGGCGTCTCACGATAAATTTATCGGAACGGTTCTTCTTAGCTCTGGTCTTATAACCAAGCGCGGGTTTGCCCCACGGGGTGCAGGGACCGGGACGACCGACAGGCGCTTTGCCTTCGCCGCCGCCGTGCGGGTGGTCATTCGGGTTCATAACAGAACCGCGGACAGTCGGACGAACGCCGAGGTGACGGGTGCGGCCGGCTTTACCGAGCTTCACATTTTCGTGGTCTGCGTTGCCGACAGTGCCGACAGTCGCCATGCAGGCAGCGGAGACATTACGCAGCTCGCCGGACGGCAGTCTGAGAAGTGCATAAACGCCTTCTTTTGCCATCAGCTGTGCAGCGTTGCCAGCAGCGCGTGCCAACTGGCCGCCGCGGCCGGGATAAAGCTCCACATTGTGCACCATGGTACCGGTCGGGATTGCGCTCAGCGGCAGGGCGTTGCCCACTTTGATGTCCGCGGAAGCACCGGCTTCGATTTTGTCGCCGACTTTCAGGCCGACAGGTGCGAGGATATATCTTTTTTCGCCGTCCTCATACTGCACAAGTGCGATGTGTGCGGAACGGTTGGGGTCGTACTCTAAGGTGAGCACGGTTGCAGGCATATCAAACTTATCACGCTTGAAATCGATGATACGATATTTTCTGCGGTTGCCGCCGCCTCTGTGGCGAACGGTGATTCTTCCGTAGCTGTTACGGCCGGCCTTTTTATTGAGCGGCGCGAGAAGGCTTCTTTCGGGAGCGACCTTCGAAAGCTCGGAATAATCTGTCACCGACATGTTGCGTCTTGCGTTGGTTGTCGGTTTGTAGACTTTAATCGACATTTCATTCACTCTCCTTAAAACGATTTAGCGGAGCATGTCGAAGCTCCATACATTATCGTCGGGATTTTACATCATGCCGTCGAAGAACTCGATGGTCTTGGAATCTTCCGTCAGGGTGACGACAGCCTTTTTCCAGGAAGCGGTGTAGCCTTCAAATCTGCCGTATCTTCTCAGGTGGCCTTTGACATTGATGACATTGACCTTCTGAACCTTAACGCCGAACAGCTTTTCAACTGCCGCTTTGATTTCAGGCTTGGTCGCCTTTTTGTCAACCTTGAAGGTGTATTTCTTCAGCGCCTGACCCATCATGCTTTCTTCTGTGATGACAGGACGAAGGATGATATCTTGTGCCAGTTTCATTACGCATAAACCTCCTCGATCTTTGCGACGGCATCCTTGAGCACCACGATGGTGTTGCAGTTGAGAATGTCGTACACATTCAGTGTGTTGACGAGGGTGACATTTGCGCCTTCAATGTTGCGCGCGCTCTTGTAAACTACATCGTTCTTCTCAGGAAGGACGATCAGAGTCTTTTTGCCGGCCTTGATAGCGGCGAGCACATCGGCAACCTCTTTTGTCTTGATGGCGTCGAGACCGAAGTCGTCAAGCACGATCATTTCTTTTGCCGCGACCTTGGAAGAAAGTGCGGACTTCATAGCAAGTCTTCTGACCTTCTTGTTTACATCAAAGCCGTATTCGCGGGGCTTCGGGCCGAGCGCGATACCGCCGTGCGTCCACTGGGGCGCTCTGGTGGAACCCTGTCTTGCGCGGCCGGTTCCCTTCTGCCGCCACGGTTTTTTGCCGCCGCCGGACACTTCGGAACGAGTGAGTGTCGACTGCGTGCCCTGGCGCTGATTTGCCAGGTAGTTGACAACCATCAGATGCATTGCCGATTTGCTGGGCTCGATTGCGAAAACTTCGTCGTTGAGCTTGATATCGGAAACTTTCTTGCCGGTTTTATCGAGTACTGCAAGCTTTGTCATTTAAACCACTCCTTCCTTATTTTTTCACCGTGTCCGCGAGAACAACGATGCCGCCTTTGGGACCCGGAATGGCGCCCTTAATGGCGATGAGGTTGTTTTCAGCGTCAACCTTAACGATGTCGAGATTCTGAATTGTGACTCGCTCAGCACCAAGGTGACCAGCGAGTTTCTTTCCCTTGTAAACTCTGGAGGGATCGGAGCACGCGCCCAGGGAGCCTGCATGTCTTGCGACAGGACCTGTACCGTGGGATTCCTTCAAGCGGGAGAAGTTCCATCTTTTAATGGAACCGGCGGTGCCTTTACCTTTGCTGGTACCGACAACATCGACTCTGTCGCCGACTGCGAAGACATCTGCTTTGAGAATGTCGCCGACGGAGAGCGCGGAAGTGTCAGCCAGTCTGAACTCGCGAAGCACTTTCTTCGGAGCGACATCCGCTTTCTTGAAGTGACCAGCCTGCGGCTTGTTCACTCTTGTGACTTTCACATCACCGAAACCGACCTGAACCGCTTCATAGCCGTCGTTTTCCATCGTCTTTTTCTGGACGACGACACAGGGGCCTGCTTCCACGACGGTTACGGGGATTACTTTGCCGCTCTCGTCGAAAAGCTGCGTCATGCCGATTTTCTTACCGATAAGACCTTTTTGCATTTTTTATTCCTCCTTTGGTTATTGGTTGGCTTTCGCCAACATGACCTGTAAGCGCAAAACCGAAATTACAGCTTGATTTCGATGTCTACGCCTGCGGGAAGCTCAAGGCCGGTCAGAGCTTCAACGGTCTTGTTTGAAGGTCTGAGAATGTCGATGAGCCGTTTGTGTGTTCTCTGCTCAAACTGCTCGCGGCTGTCTTTGTACTTGTGAACAGCGCGAAGGATGGTAACGACTTCTTTTTCTGTGGGAAGCGGAACGGGGCCGGAAACCTGGGCGCCGGTGCGCTTTGCGGTTTCAACGATTTTCTCCGCTGCTCTGTCCACGATGTCGTGATCATAGCCTTTGAGTCTGATGCGAATCTTCTTGCCTTTTGCTGCTGCCATTGTTTTGTTGCCTCCTTGTTGAGTTAGGGCAAATGCTTTTCTGCAACCCTGCCGGGTGTTTCCACCTTTTCGATTATAAAATCCGAAAAACCGGAGTTCTTCGGACGGCACAGAAAAGCGCACAGTTTCCCTCTTCGGCGCGCAGTTGGGGTACGCTTCCGGAAAGTTCAACAGTATGGGTCGCCCGGTTTGTAATCGGACATACTCCGCGGTAATTCCCTGCATCAGAGTGCAGCCACCTACCGCATCATCGCATATCAAGTCGCCTAAAAAAGGACATGGCTCGCCCTTTTCCACGCGTGCTTTGGTATTTTACCACATGCTTTATGAAAATGCAACAACTTTTGAAAAAAAAGTTCGTAAAAAAAGCCGAAATTTTTCCGACTTGTTTTGTGGAAAAATCCCGGCACAAGATATTGTGTTTTTGCGTGAAAAATGGTGGTTTACGCGGCTTGTCGAAGCAGAAAATTTTTACCGACAAAAGGTGTATCCGCGGCGTGCAGCACGCTGCATTTCCCTTTTCGCCTTCCCCTGTCCGCAAAACCACACAACCGACAGTCTGCTTTGTAGGGGCGGCGTTCCACCGCCGCCCGCAAAGATATTCGCGCAGTCGATTCCGGGACAAGAAAGTCTGGGTATGCTCGCACTGCCTGCGCGATTCACGGCGTGTGGGTAACTGTTTGGTTGTAAAACAAAAACGGGCGAGGGTGGAACCTCGCCCCTACATTTAATCATATTGTTTTTGCGGGTTTTCGGTCGGGCTTTGTACTTATTGTTTTCACAAGCCAACTTCACGCGTTCGGCGGCAAGCAAACGGCTCGCTGTTTGCACAAAGACGATACCGGGCAAGATAGCGAAAGCCTTCCGCCCGCTAACTGCGCGCATTCGGTGTGCCCGGCGGCACAGGCGGCACCGGCGTTTCTTTGGAGAAATCGCCCTCATAAGCCTTCGGCAGTTTAACCGTTGCCTTGAAAAGGTCACCGTCAATTTCCAATGCCAGCTCACCGCCCTGCAATGTGCAGAGGTCTTTTGCAATGGAAAGCCCAAGCCCGCTGCCCTCGTTGGTTCGCGACTGGTCGCCGCGCACGAAGCGCTGTGTCAGTTCCTCGGGCGGAATATTCAGGGCTTCAGCAGACACATTTTTCACAGAGAAAATGCCTTGACCATTTTCTTCGCGCACATCTACATAGACGCGCGTGCCCTCTAAAGAATATTTGCGCGCATTGTTCAGCAGATTGTCAATGATGCGCCAGGTCTTTTGACTGTCGGCAAAAATCACCGGCGGCTTTTCGGGCATGCTCAAAACAATTTCGAGCCGTTTTGCCGAAAAACTGTCTTCCATTTCGCCGACAGCCTGCGTTGCAAGCTCGCAGAGGTTCACACGCATTTTGTTGAGCGTTACCGCGCCGGAGGAAACCTTGGAGGCTTCGACCAAATCTTCAATCAACCGTTTGAGACGCCCGGATTTTTCGTCTAATACACGAATGTAATTTTTTGCGGTCTCGTCCTGAATATCGCATTTTCCCAGCAAATCTACATAAGAAATGATGGAGGTCAGTGGCGTTTTCAGGTCGTGGGAAACATTGGTGATCAGCTCGGTTTTCATGCGTTCGCCCTTGAGTGCTTCTTCGATTGCCGCCTCTTTCGTTTCCTGCGTCGCGCAGAAGTTTTCTGCAAGCGAGCGCAAAGGCTGCGGCATGTTTTCCGCATATAAAAGCGGTGCGGGTTCCCCGTCGCGTTCCTTTTGGGCCGCGGTGATGATTTTATCAAGCGCAATTACATAGCGCCAAGCTAATATCAGACACACCGCGTTAAACAAAACCAAGAAGAACAGCGCAATGCCGATTCGCTCAAATGTAAACAGTGCAAGCACGCCGTTCACGGCAAGATAGAAAATTGCAAACCACCGTACTTTTTTAGAAAGCGAGGTAAGCCGCGTCAAATAAACCCGGCGAAGCGCCCCGAAAAACTTTTTGTTTCCCCGGTGCCATGCCATAAACAGTTTTGCTATAAGGGTGGAACGGAAATACGGCCTGCCCGCCTTATAGCCTTTGGCAACCGAGTTTATCCACTCGATAAAGAGCATGTAAACGACCGCTGAAAGCAGCGCGCCGATTGCCGGGAAGAAAATTTCATCCGTGCCGGACGACATCTGATCGGCACAGGCGGCAACCGCCCCCGTTCCCGCGGCAATGCCGAGGCCCCAGCTTAACACAAAATGCAGATCGTTCGGCATTTTATCACCGGGCGCGAGGCAAATGCCCTCTCTGCCGCGCACATGACCAGTGACCAGCACAAGATAGAGCGAAAGCAGAGCGGCGGCGATCAACAGGGCGACCGTGGCGAGGCAGTGCGCCCGAATTTGTGAAGCACCGGTCAGGAATGCCTCCTGTGCGTCGGCAAAGCTGTCGCCGCGCTCAAGCGGCATGGGAATGTTGAAATAAACATCGTAGCCTTTGTCGCTGAAGCCGCTGTTCAACAAGTCAGCAAAGGGAATCGCGTAGTTCCCCTGATAAAATGTGTCGATGTTCAGCGAGTCGGAGTAAAGCGTCAAGCCTTTGTCACAGGTGTAGCCAAAATACCAGTCGGAGCTGTTTAAATATTCTCTAAAGTTTTCTGCCGTGACTTCTGCCGGCATATTGGTAATGACTTCGCCGGTGTTTGTATTATATAAATAATATTGCACATTTTTCAGCTTGCTGAGCGCCTGCTGTGCTTGCAGAACGGAAGATTCAAACCGTCGTTTGTAGCTTGCGAGCGTGCTTGTATATAATTCTTGCACGATTTCACGGACTTCTTGGTCGCTTTGGTCTGAATACAGCACAAATTCGCCCGCATCCATACTGTTAAAGTGGAAACTCCCTGAAAAGCTGCCCAATTCATCTGCGGAATAAATGCTGCTGGTGGTTTCATCCCCATAAACTATCGTTTCTTCCGGATAATCGTAATCTTCCGCCGTGTAGTCGCTGCTCATGGTTCCATATCTCGCGTAAATGTCTTTTTGAAATTCGTGGAACTGTTTGAGCACATATGCCTGTTCTTCTTCCAACGAATCATATGTCGGCAGGATGTCGCGCTCCCAGTCATTATCAATAAAAGCCGTGCTCAGGTCATGCAGAGTTGAGGTGGCCTGCTGCTCAAACAAGGTTGAGTCTGTAAAGGATAAATCATCGGCACTGATGCCCTGCTGCCAGCCGTAACTGTCAAGCGTCTGCACGATGAGCTGTGCATACCACGCCGCGGAAAACACACAGACAACCGCCAAAATAAACGCAACTGTTTTTAAACCGTAGCTGTATTTAATACTTTTCAATTTTGTATCCAATGCCCCACACCACTTTCAAATATTTCGGCTCTTTCGGATTGATTTCGATTTTCTCGCGGATTCGGCGAATGTGGACCGTAACGGTCTTTTCGGTGGAAAACGCAGGCTCGTTCCACACGGCTTCGTAAATCTGATTGGTGGAAAGCACACGACCCATGTTGCGCATCAGCAACTCCAAAATGCCGTATTCCGTTGCTGTCAGGCGCACAGGCTCGCCGTCGAGTGTGACCTCTTTAGAGTCGGGGTCAAGCGTCAGTCCGCCGGTTGTCAGCACATTTTCGCGCATCTCCATGCTGCCGAGCGAAACATAGCGGCGGATTTGCGATTTTACGCGCGCCATCAATTCCAGCGGATTAAACGGTTTGGTGACATAATCATCTGCACCGAAAGAAAGCCCGGTGATTTTGTCGGTATCCTCACTTTTTGCCGAAAGCAGAATGATCGGGATATTTTTGGTTTCACGCAGTTTCAGTGTGGCATTCAGGCCGTCCATGCCGGGCATCATAATATCCAAAACAATGCAATGGATTTCATTGCTTTGCGCAGCTTTCAGCGCCTGCTCGCCGTTTTCCGCTTTGATTACTTCGTAACCTTCCAAATGGAGATAAATCTCCAAGGAATCCAAAATCGCTTTGTCGTCATCACAAATTAAAACGGTATACATACTTTCCCCTCTTTATTTGGAATATTCTTTTTCTATCATAACAGATTTTCAGGCAAACGAAAAGCCTTTCTTGCTTTTCACTGCGTTTTCTCCCGTATTTAGGTATAACAAATATTTCTAACAAAACAAGCCGCAAAAAAGTTACAATTTTCTAACAGCGCGCACACGCCGGCGTGCAGCGAATGCGCATAGCAAGTCTGATTGCGCCTTACCTTGCGATATGTTTTTTGTCAGGATTGTATGCTGTTTGCGCCCTCTCGCTGTCTTCTCGTGTTCGGTGTGCCCGGCGGCACAAAAAAACAAGGCAGAGTGTAAAACTCTGCCTTGCCGTGTTTTTAATATACCCAGTGTGTCTGCACCGATGTGCAATTATCACAACTTAGCCGATGGGCATCCAGCCCTCGTCGCCGCCCTCAACAGGGCCGCCGCCGATGGAAATTGTGATAATATCTTCAACATCATAGAGTGAAACATCAAAATCGGGTGTTGTGTACACTTGTTTCATCTGAAGTGTTCTCCTTTCAAATTATATCAAAATTGCGTCACCAAACAATTACTGCATCATCATCGTCTGTTACCGGATGTTCAGAAACATTAATTGCTACTGTGTCCACTTGCTCAAATGCTGTAAACTCAAAATCAGGTGCAGCATATTGTTTGCTTTGCATAATCATTTCTTAACCGTTTCGAAATCAGCCGATAAAACCAGCGTATTGCGAAACAAGCATGTCATAATTTGAATTGAGATCAGCATCAAAGGAAGTGTCGTAGAATGCAAATTGATCAGTGTCATACTGAACAAATGCAATGTAGGTAACATCCTTGACATTTTCACGCGCTGTGAAGTCGATGCGAGCACCGAAGTTCGCGGGCTGGCCGTCTACCTTCTGGATGTAGTCGGTCTTTGCAGCCTGATAGTCGGCAGCAGAACTGCCCATTGCGACAGATTTCGCGGTTTCCATATCAAACGCGCCGTCGCCCTTGTAAGCTACGAAACCAACAGATTCAATGTTGGAGCCGTCGCCGTTGAAGTAAGTGTTCCAGTCATCTTCAGAGATGGAGGAGATAACACGGAACTGGAATGCTTTATCTGCCGAGAAATCAACAGCGTTCTTTTCAGCATTCAGAACCATCTTAACTTCAGCCTGAGTCTTGGTAACTGCGGGACCTGCGGGCTCCTCAGAAGCGACGGTAAGCGGTACGGTAAACTCACCCAAAACCAAATTAGTGTTGGTGGGAGCAGTTGCAGCAATAGTTTGAACATAATTATAGTTCGCACCGCGCTTGGACGCGTAAATTGAACATTCAGGTGCGCCTAAATCTGCTTTCGTGCCCGGCTCGACATCATCAGCAACCTTTAATTTGGCCGTGCAAAAAATCTTGTCGGAGTTTTCTTTAACATAATACTCATCCGGCACAGTACCGTCAACTAAAGCTTGAATATAAAGCGCAGAGTCCCAACCATGTGCTTTATCTTCTTCGGTCATTTTGGCAGCCATATTATTGTAAACCGTGGTGCCGGCTTGAATAACACTAACATTCGATGCTGTACTAATATAGTTTTTAGGTCCGATAAACTCTCTAGAACCTTCAATCCAAGAATAAACCGAACTATCAAAGAATACACAAAAAGCCGCTTTTGTTAATGCATCATTATCTGTTTTCGAAGTAGCATAAATATTTACAGTGATAATTTCGCCCGGTTTTACCGAAGTAACGGGAGTGCCATCTTCATGTAAATATTCAAACGAAACACCAACTCTCGCCGTTTCTGAAGTGCTTAAATCAGGAGCACCTGCAGATACTGCGAAGGAAAAAACAGAAATGAGCATTACGACTGCAAGAACAAAGCTAATTGATCTTTTAGAAAATCGCATTTTTCGTAATCTCCTTTTAATGTATAAAATCACATACCGTGTGCACTAGCATGAAATCCAGCTGCGAGCTCTGCCTGTGTGGGATAATTTTCCTGATTGTAGTCTACTTCAGCTAACACTGAAAAGTCCAAACCATCCATATAAGAATCGCCGTTGTAATCAGATGCTACAACTGCAGCAACTGTTGAAAGGCTATCTTGATAATAGTCCCACTTTGCTACTTCAGAAGCATCAACGCCATCTACATATGCATCACCGTTTATGTCACCAAAATAAACAAAATAATAGGTTTCAAGAACGGTTGATTTATTGGCATCTAAAACTTCAATCTTTGCACCAGTTGAAGCATATCCACCAGCTGCATCAACAGTAGTAATTCTTAAATATTCATCGCCCAAAGTTGTTGTCAGGGCATCTTCTAATGTAGGATAGGAATCAGACGCAAAAACATCATCATAACCAATGGTGTCAATACCGTAGACCAGACCTGTAGCAGTGCTATCAACAGCATCAGCTAAAACTGGATACCAGTCATCAGCGGTAATCATGCCAATGATATCCTTATCAATATACACAGATTCTTTTCCTGCAAATGCATCTTTAATGGCAAGGGTGTTGGGTTCAGCAGCACCGCTGCCAACTGTAACAGTAGCATTGGTCAGGGTGAATTTCTGACCGACAGTTGTTACTTCAGCAGTATTGACATCTTCAGTAGAATAGGCGCCCAAATACAGCTTGCCGCCGATGTTGGTAGCCGTTTTCTGATCTTCCGCTTTGGTGGTGATTGCAGAAGCTGCTGCATCTGCTTTCGCCTTGAGCTGGAAGGTGAACAAAGTCGTATTGCTCAGCTGTTTTGCTGTGCCGTCTGCTTTCGGAATGAAAGCGACCATTACACAACCAGCTTCTGCTGTGTTGATTGCTGTATCGGTATAGCCCGCACCGTAAAGGTCAGTGCTGGGCGTAACAGAATCCGGAACGAGTTCAAACGCAGCCGCATCGTAATAAACCGGGACAGAAGCTGCCGCTGCAAAATAATCAGTTGTAGCAGCAACGGTCACTGTAACGGTAGCACCGACATCGACCTGTGACTCGCTGGCGGAAACTGCGATTGTTGCATTCTGATCCGCCGCAAAAGCGCCGAACGCAAACAATCCCGCAATCATAACAACAGCCAAAACGACGCTAATCGCTTTTTTTGCTTTTGTCATAATCTTTCCTCCTTATATTCTTCCCATATAATATACCTGCAAAACGGGAAAAAGTCAATAAATAACTTAAACATGGAAAAAACTTTCTGCCCGCAGGGAGATTTGCCAGCTATCACTCTGGCAACAGTTGACCCGCGAAAAGTGGTGAAACAGAAGCTTTCCGTTCCCGTTTTTGGATACTACATTCGGCAGGTTTGCACCTGCTGTGGAAAACTTTTTATGCCGCCGGCCGGTTTTGACCGGCGGCATAAATTCTAAAGGGATTTTTCGAAAACTTTTGCTTTGGTTATCTTACCTGATTGATTGCACCGGTGCCAGCGAGTACATCCTTAACAAGAGCATAGTCAGCTGCAGCAACTTCTGCGTCAGCGTTTGTATCTGCTGCAAGGTTGTATGCGCCGGTGAGTGCGGTCTTGCCAGTCAGGTCAAGATCAAGAACAGCTGCGTCGAACGCATCGACTGCGCCGTCGCCGTTCACATCGCCGTAGATAACCACGGTGTAGGTGGCAACTGTCTGACCATCGAGCTCAGCAACATTAACTTTCACGGTTGCGCCGGTACCGTAATAACCAGCAGCGGAAGCAACTGATTCAAGTGTTGCGGTGTAGCCTGCCGGAGCGGAAGCTTCAACCAGAGCAAGCAGGTCTTCTTCGGAGTTAATCGTTGCCGGAACAAGACCGTTGATGACCAATTCGCTCTGTTCAACATTGGTGTCGTTGCCGGGAACATCTTCATCCGGAACAAGTGTGATGGAGCAGGTGAACTGGTTAATCGCTGCCTGAAGTTCTGCAACTTTGGCATCAATCTGGTTCTGAGTAGTAGTGCTCATTGCGCGGTCCGCAGCAACAAATGCTTTTGCGGAGTTCGCATAGAGGTTCTGTGTTGCGCCGTTTTCGTCTTCATATTCGTAGCCGAGAACTGCAACGAGTTTTGCCCATGCGTCAGCAGCTTCGCCTTCCTTCACAGTGTAAAGGTCGGTGTTCTGGAACATAACATCAGCCTGTGCAATGAGGCTTTCGAGCTGCATGTAAGCGCCCTGATCTTTCGCAGAATCTGCTTTTGCCATCAGGTTGTTGCGCGCAATCATGAGTCCATATTTTGCATCGAATACAGTGGACTGCAATGCATTCGGGTCACTGTTGACTTCGATTGCAGTTGCAAGCGCTGCACTGTAAGCTGCCCAGGAATCCGTGGAGTAGTTGTCTTCCACATAGCCCTGTGCGTTAGCAGCAGCAATTTCTTTTGCAAGGAACTGCTTTTCGGTGGTCTTAGCAATCAGGAACTGCTTGTAGAAGCCAAGCTTCGCAGCAGCATCGTCAAGATTCAGTGCGGAGTATTCCGGTGCTACATAGTTCGCAAGTGCTTCTTCGTAAGCGTCCATATCAGCTTCAGTCGGCTCAGACATGGTCGCCTTGATTGCTGCGGTCAATGTTGCATTGCCGGCAGCATCCGCAATCGCGTTGATCTCTTCTTCAGAGAGAGCGCAACCGTCGATATACTTATCAGGTGCTTCGGGCAGCTGATAGCCGCTCAAAATGCTGCGAGCGTTGTTTCTGGCTTCTTCATAATCCCAGTACTCATACAGCTCATAATCCTGATAGTCAGTATCTCTTTCGTTGGGTTCTGCTTTATCAAGTGCCTCCTGCAACGCGGTGTAAGCGTTGGTGGAACTCGGTTTCTTCTCGAGTGCTTCATATGCAGTATTCAAGTTTTCAACCAAAGCATCCAGTGCAGCAGCCGAATACTCGGTGCCGAAGGAATCAGCCTTGAACGGCATCAGCAGAGTTCTTGCAGCTGCAAGCAATGCATTCTGCAATGCATTCCATTCAGCATTTGCATCTTCTGCATAGTCGCTTCTTCTAAGGCTTGAATAGCTGTCGAAAGCAGCCTTAAGAGCAGAGGTGTCGGTGTAGTAAAGGTCGCCGGCATCCATTGTAAAGGTAACATTGTTGTTGCCGCCGGTTTCGCCTACGCCCCAACTGCCGCCTTTTCTATTGTTGTGCCAGGTAACTGATACGGTGCCAAGGTCGATAACCGAACCATATTCATAGCCCGAAAGATCCACATTGGTGTTGAAAGCAAACGGCACCATAGACGAATATTTGTTGTCGCCGTTCATCCAACCAATCTTCTGTTCATAGAGAGAAAGGTTTTCATCGTCACCGTGTTCATAATTGGCAGTCTGGTCAATTACGAAATCCGGATAGCCGCTTGCCTCTACGGACTTAATCCAAGTTGCATAGCTTTCACCTGCGTTGTTGTTGAAGCCGAACATAACACTGGTCACAGCGTTCAGGGAGCTTGCAACAATGTATTTATCTGTATTGTCCGGCTTAATGCGGATAGCGTCAACCTTGGATACTGCGGTATTGTTGATTCGGACATTTTGTTCATCATAGGATGTTACCTGTTCTGTATCCGGTCTAGCGTTAGAAACATACTGATAGGAAGTCATCGTCTGTTCGCCACCGATTGCAGAGCCGTCTTTGAATACATAATAGTATGTAACTTCAATAGTAACAGCCTTATCACCACTATAGGTGAAGTTCATCGGAATAGAACCGGATGCACCAGGAGCAATCACCATCGGGAAGGACGCGGATGAAGTCATCGTCGCATCGCTGGAGGTGATGCCCGTGATGTAGATGTTATAGGGCTGGTCAACAACATCGGACTGACGATGTTTAAGCAAGGAACCTGCAGAGTCGTTACGGATGACCAAAGTCGAGTTAACCGTTGCGCTGTCCGCAGAGAACAGGTAGTCATAGCCTTCCGCATTATTGAAATAGGCATACGGATTTGCCATGGTCTGCGCATTGGTGGACCAACCAACGAAGAAGTTCAGGAACGGCATAGCTACATCAAGCAAGCCATTCTGATAAGCAGTATGGAGCTTGGAAACCAGGTTTTGTGCAAAGTTTGCAATGTTCTGCTGATTGAACACGCTGTCAATGCTGGTGATTGTAGCAGGATCCAACAGGTTGCCACCAGCCATCTTATAAAGCAGGTCGTTCAGCAGGTCGCGGACGACCTGAACGATTGCAGGGAATGCACCGGTCGTTCTCAAAACGCTGTTCTGCGGAATGTTGAGCATGCTAACCGGCGTTACGATGTCGAGATCAAGCAGAGCGCCAACAAAGTTGTCTCTCAGCGCGGTCTCAAGCCAGGTCTTACCTTCAGCAGGTGTAACATTGAGGATCTGCTCAACCGGAAGCAGGCTGCGGAAGATAGCATCCAGCTTCACCCACGGATCCTGTGCGGTTGCAAGGTCGATGGTGAAGGAACTTGTATCAACAAAGTTCTCCATCTTCCAAGTCCACTCATAATCATTGCAAAGTGCCCAGTCAACAACCCAGTCAATCGTTTCTTCCCACTTCTGCGGGTTCTGTTCGAATGTTGCAAGGTCATAGGTCTTGGATTCAGCAAATTTATAGCCGACATCCGTATCCTCACCGAGGTCAGCAAGGTTTCTCAGATAAGACATACCAATGTCCACACCGATGGTCAGGCAGACATCCAGCCAGTAGTCGTTGTCTTTGCCGGCCACGAAGGTCTTGGTGTTGTAATCTGAGTAAATCAAAGCGTCATAGTTGTAGGTCGGGACAAACTGTGTTGCAAGTTCACGAAGAATTGCAGCCAACAGAGCGCCAACATTCTGACCTTTGAGGTTTTCAGCCGACGGAAGAACCAGCTGCGGCATAAGCAGCTCAATCAGTTTCGCAGCAATACCGCAAACGATTTCCTGATTGGTGGAGCCTTCGTTCATCATCAGCTGATAATAACCGTTGTTATAGTCTTCACCGAAAATGGATTCGGGGCTGTAGCTAACAACATAGCGAGCAGCTTTCTTCGCATTTTCAAGAAGTTTGGAGTTGTCACCGTCAACCCAAGCAATTGCAGAAACAACATCCGGGGTGAAGACGGTTTCAATTACCTTACCGAAGAAGTCATTTGCAGCCTGCAGAACGGTAGTGTAACCAGCCGCAGAAGCGGTGGAACCGTCAGCAGATGCGGGGATAAATTCATTGATGAAATCATCAGTAATCTTATAATCCCAGTCGATGATATCGAAATAAGGATTGGTGTTGGAAAGGTCAGAAGAGAAAATCTGATCTTCGAAACGATAATAATGGTTACCGTTGATTACAGCGTAATCAGACCACTCCCAAAGGTATTCGCCCTGCTCCTGGGTGAAGAAAGCGTTGCCGGAATCCGGAAGTGCTGTAACTTCTTCACTGCCGACTTCGCCGACATATGTAAAGGAAGCGCCGAACCACTGTGCAAGAGCCTTCTTAACAGAACCGTTCAGAACGACAGGAGCCATCTCCTGGAATACATAAGGCGCAAACTTGTAAAGCAGAGTAGCTGCAGAATCTGTCTCAAGATCCAAAGTTGCACTGCCAGTGTTCAGATCGTTTGCGAAAGACGGAAGCCAATAGCTGTCGTTCTTATAGTATTTCAGATTGTCACCGGCCATGGTCTTATAGACATATTCGCCGCTGCCTTTCGGTTCTTCGGTCTTATAGAATTTCGCTTCTTCAGCCGTGTATTCATAAGTTACAGGATCCAGCACATAGCAGGTGAAATACTCGCCGGTTGAATCCTGACCCTTTTCATACGCGTAACGATAATAATCGTCCGTTGTGGGAAGCGTGTGGTTGCTGATGCATACGCCTTCAGCATTCTCTTTATAAGAAGTGGTGCTTTGAGGCTTTGTGAACAAAGACTTAACGAAGCTGTTCAAAACCGTCTGCACACCGCCGTCGCCCTGCGTGCTCGTCAAAGCACCCATCTGCGTCAGGTCGTCATCTTTTCTTTCGAAAAGCGGGAAGATGAGGCCTTTGATCAGGCCGGGTATATCGCCGATATAGCCGCTAACAGCACTAAGATCGACAAAGCTGTTTGCAACGCCGAGATCCAGGCTGCCGGTGCGAAGAACATTACCGACAACACCTGCATTGTTTTTCAGAACCTCAAGCAGTTCAGAAACAATCGTCAGCTGTGCGGTATTTTCACGCGTCATGCCAGACGGCCAGCTGTCCAAATTAACATCACCGATAATACCGACCATCCATTTCAAACCGGCAATCCAGCCACTGTCCAAAACAGATTTCACATTGTCTACCGTTCCGCACAATGCATTAACTGAAGTCAAGTTAATGTTCAGCGTGCCAAGAACGCTCAAATCGATGGGTTCCATTACGATGTTGGCATCACCAAGCACCTGATCGAGATAATCGAACAGGATGGATACACGCTCTTCTGTAGACAGTCTGGTGACTGCGCCGTATGGGCTGTAAGCTTCCAGTGCCTGCAGGTCTTCAACAGTTTTATATTCTGTTTTCGCCGCAGAAGCCAGCACGGTCATGCTCGAGAAAAGCATCACAATTGCCAAGATGACGCTCAACAATTTGGTTGACTTTTTCATGTTGTGTTTTCCTCCTATTGAAATTTACACTGCTTAAAACAATGTATCCTCCCGCCTTCACTTTGCCGGCGCGGGAAACCAGCTTTGTTGGGAGCCCGATTGCTTCCTCCTCTGACCAACCACTGCTTTTTTTGCAGCAGAAGGACTGGCAAAAGCGCTCGTCTTTACTCGGAGCGTCCTCCACCTAAGCTCCGCTTTCTTTGCAAAGTCGGCGGAAGACAGATGATACACACCCGAGCGTAAACCTTAGGATGTGTATCAAAATGGGTTGGAACTCGCCCCCCGTTTTTTTAGAGGACGGAGTCTTCTAAAAAAAGAGACACTTCGCCCCAATACACCATTCCTATGGTTAGGAAAATTATAGAATTTTTATAATAAAAAGTCAACAGATTATTCATGGTTTCTTCTCGTTTTTATAATTTGAACAAATAAATTTGTGTTTTTTGGGCAAGTTATGCAAAGAATTTTGGCGATTTTGTTCTAAAGTTATGAATAAATTATGAACTTAGATGAGGCCGGATTTTTCGCCTCTATTTTTCTTTTTTGGCATATAAAACCACTGTTTTTTCGCCATACAACATCTTGTTTTTATTAAATTTCCAACCGCAAAATATAGAAAACGGCAGACAGCTTCAACGCTGCCTGCCGTTAAAACATTATAACACAGAGCCATTATTCGGCTTCGGTTTCCTTGGGAAGATCTTTCATAATCAAATTCGCGTCAATAATAGCTGAAATATCATAAGAGGTGTCCTGCTTGCCATCGCCGCAAATATAATCAATTTTAAATACATGCCCCTGATAAATATAATAGAATATCTGCGAATAGAAAAGCTGGGTGCCGTCGCTTTGTGTAAGAGAAAATGTCATAATTCTGCAGTCCAGCGACTGTTGGGTTAATGTTTTTTCAGCATATTCAAAAGAAGCTGTGCTGTTTTCGTAAGCCTTTTCCATCTGCTGCGCAACTTCCTGAGCCTGCTGCTTTTTCTCGGCAAAAATGCTGTCAATGGTAGCCATGGCCGGAGCAGCGCCAAGATCTGTAATCTGCACATAGCTCTTGTCGTTTCCTTCTTTGAAAGCGCGGTTCATTTCATCAATGGTCCAGCCGTCCGGATAAGTAATCTTATATTCCGGCGTTTCCAGTGAGCGTTCGCCTACAATTTTGTCCGGAAATGTTACAGAATTTGTCTGCCGTTCTCCGTTTGCGTCCTCCACATATTTTCCGTTTTCATCGGTCACATATACAACAAGCTCGCCGTTCTCATTCACAACGGTGTTGCCCTCTTCATCTGTCACCAGCGGATATTCATAGCCCTCTTTGGTTGTAATCGTGGGACCTTTGCCGCACGCGACAAAAAGCAAGACAAGTGCCAGCATCAACGCGGCGACTGCAATTATCTTTTTTTCCATGTAGGTTCCTCCGTTCGCCGGAAAAAACCGGCTGTTTTTCGGTAATTATAAAAATTATAGAGTTTTTGCAGAAAAAAGTCAATCTATAATCCCGAATTTGTCCCGCGTGTCGCCTATAAAAATCACAGCTTGCCGAAACCGGTAAGCTGTGAGAAACATCGAATTGTTTTTGCGGATTAATATGCTTTGCCCCAATAGAGCATTTTATCGGCAGGCTTGCCGCAGCAAACGCAGGTGTCTGCGATATGTTCCTGCTCGAAGGGAATGCAGCGCGAGGACACGCCGGCATATTCCTTGAGCTTCTCTTCGCACTCGCGGCTGCCGCACCACATGGCTTTGATAAAGCCGGGTTTATTGTCGGCAATGTCTTTGAGTTCATCGAGGGAAGCAGCAGAATAGGTCATATTCGCTCTGCGTGCAAGTGCCGCTTCATAAAGCCCTTTCTGAACAGTATCAAGCAGCTTCGGAATCTCGGTCTCGAGGTCGTCGAGCGACACAAAATATTTTTCGCGGTTGTCGCGGCGAACCAAAACGCACTGGTTGTTTTCGATGTCTTTCGGACCAATCTCCAAACGCAGCGGCACGCCTTTCATTTCATATTCGGCGAATTTCCAGCCGGGGGAATTGTCGCTGGTGTCAATCTTCACGCGGCAGACTTTGCTGATGCGGTCTGTAAGCTCCTGCGCTTTTTCCAGAACGCCCGCTTTATGAGCGGCAACCGGAATGACCACGACCTGCGTCGGTGCAATTTTCGGCGGCAGAACAAGACCGTTGTTGTCGCCGTGGGTCATAATAATGGCGCCAATAAGGCGCGTGGTGCTGCCCCAGGAGGTCTGGAACGGATATTTCAGCTTGTTGTCTTTATCGGTAAACTGAATATCAAATGCACGCGCGAAACCGTCGCCGAAATAGTGGGAGGTTGCGCTTTGAAGTGCTTTGCCGTCGTGCATGAGTGCTTCGATTGTGTAAGTATCTTCTGCGCCGGCAAAGCGTTCTTTTTCGGTCTTTACGCCTTTAACGACCGGCATTGCAAGATAGTTTTCGCAGAAATCCGCATATACATTGAGCATGCGGACAGTCTCTTCGCGCGCCTCTTCGGCAGTGGCGTGGATGGTGTGCCCCTCCTGCCACAGGAATTCACGCGAGCGCAGGAACGGGCGAGTGGTCTTTTCCCAGCGCACCACGGAGACCCACTGGTTATAAAGCTTCGGCAGGTCACGGTAGGACTGCACAATCGCTTTGTAATGCTCGCAAAACAGCGTTTCGGAGGTCGGGCGCACGCAAAGGCGTTCTTCCAGCTTTTCGTTGCCGCCGTAGGTTACCCAAGCGACTTCGGGTGCGAAACCCTCGACATGATCTTTTTCTTTATTGAGCAGGCTTTCCGGAATGAACATCGGCATGCAGACATTTTCATGCCCGAGTGCCTTAAACTCCCGGTCAAGCTCTTTCTGGATATTTTCCCAAATGGCATAACCGTAAGGGCGGATGACCATGCAGCCTTTTACGCTGGTGTATTCAATCAGCTCCGCCTTTTTCACAACATCGGTATACCATTTTGCGAAATCTTCCTCCATAGAGGTGATTTCTTCAACCATTTTTTTCTGTTGCGCCATGTTTTACTTCCTTCACTTATATTCGGTTCACTTTCCAAAAGACTTGGAAAGGGTCAGTGTTCTTCGATATAGTTTACGATATCGCCGACGGTTTTGATGTTGCGGACTTCCTCTTCGGGAACTTCAATTTGGAATTCGTCTTCAAAAGACATGACCAAATCCACAAGGTCCAGACTGTCAGCGTCCAAATCCTCTTTAAGAAGGGTGTTTTCCGTGATCTGATCCGGCTCCAGGTCAAACTGTTCGCAAATAATATCTCTTACTTTTTCAAAAATCATAAGGCTACCTCCTTAACGGTCACAATTATATACTACATTATTGTATGAAAATATTTCCCTTTGTCAATATCCTTTTCAAAATTCCCCGGAAAATTGTTCCAGCGGCGCTAAATCAAGCCCTTCGGCGGTGCGAAGCCAAGAGAGAAGCATCCGGGCGATTTTTGAAAGACCGCCGGGAATGTCGCATGCAAAGTTTACCGGAATGACCGGGTCATGGACGCTCAGCCGGAAAACGAAAAAGCCTTTTATATCTTCGGCGTCAAAAATGATTTTTGTGCCTTCATAACTGTCTGTGGCAATACGGACATTTTTTTCGTCGCGCGCCTTTTCCTCGACAAACCCGATTAAGTGTTCCCCGCGGGTGCGGAAATCCGGGTCGGTAATTTGCAGGCGTATTTCGGCTTCTTCAGCCGGAGCGCGCAGGTCGGCGATTAAATCGCTAAGCGTTTTGCCCTCGCGTTTTAAGAGGCACAGCTTAATAATGATGCGCGTGACAAGATAGGCGCCGTCGTCCAGATAATAATTTTCGCGGAACGCCGCGTGGCCGGAGGTTTCAATCGCAAGGGGTGCATTTTCCCCGAGCGTCTGCCGGCGCTGTGCTTCATCAATCACATTTTTATAGCCGCGTTTAAAGCGGATATGGTGACCGCCGAGCGTCTGTTCAATAAAATCGGTGAGCCCTGCCCAAGTCACGGAATCTGTCACCACGCACCCGCCGGGATTTTCTTCGAGCGCAATCGAAGCCGCCACAGCGACCAGTCGGTTGCGGTTCAGTTCTTCGCCGTCCGCAGTCACCGCACCGCCGCGGTCCACATCGGTGTCGAAAATAACACCAAGGTCAGCATGTGCACGCAAGGTCGCTTCACGGATGCTCTCCATCGCCTGCTTGTTTTCAGGGTTCGGAATATGGTTCGGGAACATACCGTCCGGCTCTAAAAACCGGCTGCCCGTCGTATCCGCGCCGAGCGGCGCAAGTACCCGGTCGGCATAAAAGCCGCCGACGCCGTTGCCGGCATCCACAACGATTTTTAAGCCCTTTAGCGGGTGGTCATAATCCTCAGGGCTGTTGACGCCCCGGCAAATCAAATCCCGCAAATGTGCGCAATAAATGGAAAGATAATCGATTGGCGTTGCCTGTATTTCCCCGGAAAAGTCGGCCGGCGGTGTTTGCTCGGCATCTTCTAAAATTTCTGCAATATCCGCACCGGAAAGACCGCCTGCGGGGGTGAAGAATTTCAGCCCGTTTCTGTCCCAGGGGTGGTGGCTCGCGGTGATTTGCACCGCGCCGTCGCAATTTTCGGTTTGTGTTGTCATGAACATGGCGGGCGTGGAACAAAGCCCGCAGTCAAGCGTGTGCACGCCAGAAGCGGTCAGCTCGGTTAAAACTGCCAGGCGGATGCGTTCGGCGGAAATGCGGGAATCATGCCCGACCGAAAGCAAAAGTGCAGAAACAGCCTTGCCCTGCTTTCGGGCAAGAAAGCGGACAAATGCACCGGTGATGCGGCGAACCGCTTCGTCGGTCAAATCGATTTGTGCGGGGTCTTTTTCGTTTACTGCTGTGCCGCGAACATCGGTTCCGCTTTTCAAATGCTTGAGCTTCATAACAATCCTCTCCTTTGCAGTTCTTCTGCGGCGAGCGTAACGCCGACTTTGCCGCTGTGAAAGTTAAGTCCGCCCTGCATCCAAACCGCGTATGGCTCACGCAGCGGTGCGTCGCCGGAAAGCTCAATCGACGAGCCGCCCGTAAACGCCCCGGCGGACATAATCACCTGGTTGTCATAGCCCGGCATATCCCAAGGCTCCGGCGTCACATAAGAATCCACCGGCGCGCCTTTCTGCATACCCTGGCAAAATGCTATGAGCCGCTCGGCATTTTCAAGGCAAATTGCCTGAATAATGTCGTGCCGCGTCTCTTGGGCGGTCGGGGTTACCGTAAAGCCAAGCTCGGAAAACAGCGCAGCGGCATACACTGCGGTTTTCAACGCTTCGCCGACCACATGCGGCGCATGGAAAAGCCCCATGTAAAGGCTGCGGTTCTGCCCCAAGGTCGCACCGACTTCAAGCCCCAAACCGGGCGTAGTCAGACGACAGGCACAAAGCTCCACAAGATCGGCTCGACCGGCTATGTATCCGCCCGAAGCCGCAATGCCACCGCCGGCGTTTTTAATCAAAGAACCGGCGATAAGGTCTGCGCCGACTTCGGTCGGTTCGCGCTTTTCGGTAAATTCACCGTAGCAATTGTCCACCATGACGACTGCGCGGGGATTGACACGGTGCACCACCTCGCACACACGGCCGATTTCATCGACCGAAAGGCTGTGCCGCAAAGAGTAACCGCGCGAACGCTGCAAATACACCATACGCACTTCCGGCTTTGCCGCCGCTTTCTCGATTGCGTCATAATCCAACTGGTCGTCGGCAGTCAAATCCACTTGGCTGTAAGAAACGCCGAAATCCAAAAGCGTGCCTTTGCCTTCACTCTTGCCGTGGTCAATGCCGATGGTCGAATGAATGGTGTCATAAGGCGTGCCGCTAACGCACAAAAGCGTGTCGCCCGGCCGCAGAACACCGTATAAACAAACAGACAGCGTGTGGGTGCCGCAGGAGAGCATGCCCGCGCGGATAATCGCCTTCGCTGCACCGAAAATATCGGCGCAAAGTTCGTCTAACTTTTCCCGGCCGCGGTCGTTGTAGCCGTAGCCGGTAGTCGTTCCGAAATCCGCTTCGTCCACACGGTTTCGAATGAAAGCCGCAAGCACCTTTTGCTGGTTATATTCCGTGATGTCCTCAATCTGCCGGAAAGCGGCTTGCGCTTTGCACAGGGCGTTTTTCGAAGCGTGCTCTACTTGTTCCGACACAGAAAAAAATGTACTCATAGTTCTACAATTCCCAATTCTACCGAGCCTTGTCGCACAAAACCCGTTTTTTGATAAAAGCGCTCTGTTTTCAAATCATCACAAAGCAGAAAAATTTGATTGTCTGCCTGTTTCAAGTCGGCGCAAAGCCCGCGCACGCAATCAGAGCCATAGCCCATTTTGCGATAATCTCGGTCGGTCGCCACATCGCGGATATAGACAAACTTTCCAAGCGTATCGGCAACTGCCGCAGAAAGCAGAGCGTTTTTTGCAGCGTAAACCGCTTTTACCGCCGTGTAGCCGCCGAGCATCCCGCGGCTTGTGCGCGAGAGCCATTCCTGAAACGCGCGTTCACTGTGTTTCTGAAACTGTATGCTGTCACCTGCCGCCGCACGTGCGGATTGTATCAGCAAATCAAACACCGGCCGAAGGTCATTTGTGTCGATTACGCTGACTGCTTTTTTGCCGGGTTCGGGCGTTTCAGACAACACCATAAAGCTATGGCGCGAAAAGGGCGTTACACCAAGGCGCGCAGTAAATTCCGGCGCGCAATAAATTACAAGACCGCCCAAATGCCGCAAAAAGAGCGCAAGCTCTTCAAAATCGGCGTTTTCTCCGACGCTTACATACGCCTTCGTCTGATCCTTTTGCACAACCAGCGCCGTAATCTGTTCTTTTTCGTCGCTTTGCACCCAAGCGCCGTCTACCGCGCACCAGTCCAAAAGGGCAAACAGCGTGAACGCGGTTAGAAAGTCCTGCGGCAAAACACTTAACAGCTGCTCTGCCGTTTGCGCATTTATATTCTCAATCCTTCGGAGCATCGCAAAACGCCTCCGCCAAAAGCTCAACCAGCGCCGCGACGCAGTCGATATCTGATTTTTTCGCCACGCAGGCAGGCGAATGAATATACCGACAGGGTACGGACACCGCAAGGGTGCGCACGCCGCCTGCCGCCTTGTGAATGGCGGCCGCATCATTGCCGCCGGCAATCATTGTCTTGGGTTGGCAGGCAATCTTATTTTCTTCTGCCAACTGAAACGCTTTTTTGTAAAGCGCGCGGTCATAGACAGTGCCGTGATCCATAAAGCCGACCACTGCGCCCCCGCCCAGTTTGCAGACTTGTTTGTGACCGGGCGTATCCGGCAAATCTGCCGCTGTTGTGCTTTCAATCACTATGGCGTAATCGGGCGCAATCCGCGCTGCCGCCGCCATAGCGCCGCGCGTGCCGATTTCTTCCTGCACAGTAAAGCAGAATGTCATATCAAACGGCAAATCTTTCTGAAGCATTTCGAGCATGATAAGGTTGCCCACGCGGTCATCAAGCGCCTTGCTTTTTATAAAGCCGTCACCGAATTCGATGAATTCCGAATCAAAACAGGCGTTGTCGCCAAGTGAAACGAGCCGCTCAGCTTCTTTTTTATCTGCCGCGCCGATGTCGATAAACATATTTTCCGCTTCGAGCACGCTGTCTTTCTCGTCTTTCGTCAGCTGATGAACCGCTTTGCCACCGATTACGCCCGGCAGCGCGGACGGACCGACCGTTACACGCTTGCCGAACAGCACGCGCGAGTCGATTCCGCCGACCGGGTCAAATTTCAAATAACCTTCGTCTGTAATATAGGTGATAATCAGCGCAACTTCGTCCATGTGCGATGCGAGCATCACGCGGTTCTTGGGACGGCGGGCGCCTTTCTTTTCTACAATCAGGCTGCCAAGCGGGTCAACAAAATAATCCGCATCTTTCGGCAGATGCGCAATCAGATAGTTACGCACGGCCTCTTCTCTGCCGGAGGCCGCATTTAAAGCACAAAGTTCTTTTAACATGCCGCTTCCTCCTTACGCAGAATATATTTTGCGAGCAAAAGCCCGGTGTTTTCAATATCGGTCGTGTCCACGACCTCTATGCCGGTGTGCATATAGCGAAGCGGTATCGACAAAAGCCCGCTGCGCATGCCGCCCGCCTGGGGTGTCATAACATCGACATTGGTCCCCGTCGCGCCGCTCATGATTTCACGCTGGCTGGGGATTTGATTTTCCTTTGCCACGGCTTCGAGCTGTTCGCTGATTTCGCGTGTCAAAGCCGGTGCAAAACCAATCATCGGCCCTTTGCCGAGCACGCCGCATTCCTCGCGTTTCGCATCGGGCGTATAGGCAAAGCTGACATCAACCGCTATGCATTCCTCTGCACCCGCCGCAAATGAAGCCGCTTTCGCGCCGCCCTCGGTCGTTTCTTCACGGGTGGAAAATACAACGGTGAGGTCCGTCGTGCTGTTTGCGTTTTTCAGCAATTCCAGCGCATACAAAAGCACGGCAAGTCCCGCGCGGTCATCCAATGCCGGGGCACTCACGGCGTTCCCGAGCATCTCCCGGAACTGGTGGCGCAGCAAAACACGGTCACCGGGGGTTACGAGCGTTTTCGCTTTTTCCTCAGGTAACCCGATATCAATGAAAAGCGACTGCGGCACTTTGCCTTTGTCCGCATCGGAAAGCAAATGCGGCGGGGTGCTTGTGATTACGCCGTAAAGGGCTTCTGCCCCGTAAACGACGACCTCTTCACCGGTCAGCACACGCTTGTCCGCACCGCCGCAGGGCGCCGCGCGCAAAAATCCTTCGGGCGTGATTTCCAAAACCACAAGCCCGATTTGGTCCATGTGCGCGTCTAAAAGCACATGATGTTTGCCGCTGCCTTTTACTTTGCAGACAACATTGCCGAGCGCGTCAAAACACACCTCGCCATACGGCGCAAGCAGCCGCTTCGCCGTTTCCCGTATTTGCTGTTCATCGCCCGAAGCGCCGGGCGCGGCGGTCAGTTCCCGCAAAACCGCGTTAAGCTCCACCGAAAATCGCTCCTTTTAGTTACACTTAGATTTCCGTTCCGCCGACGGGACGGATGGACAGGACATAGCAAGTGCCCTCTCCGAACACACTTTCCACGGCCGATTTGTAATCATCCAGCAAATCCAGCGGCACAAATGCCTGAATAGTGCCTGCAAAACCGCCGCCATGGACGCGCCAGGCGCCGCGGCCTTCCAAAATCTGCTCTGAAATTGCCAGCGCCAGCGAAACCGGCTGCTCCTGCGGCTTCTTCACCGAAAAAACATTCTGGTTATACATATAAGAAGAAAAACCGCTTTGCAGTATGTATTTTTTAAAGGTTTCAAAATCGCCCTTGCGAAGTGCAGCAACCTCTTTAAGTACACGGTCATTGTCCGCATAGAAATGCATTGCACGCAGCACCGCACGGTCGCCGACCTGCTTGCGAAGCGCCGGGATTTCGGCGTTAAAAGCTTCAGGATTGACTTCGCGCAGGACATTTTTGCCAAAGTAATGCGCAACGCTTTCCATTTCCTCGCGGATATAAGCATATTCATCGGTCAAGTCAGAGTGGCTGCCTTTGGTGTCTACAATGCAAAGCGCATGACCGCAGGCTGCAAAATCAAATTTGACTTCCTCAATTTCAGGGTTTGCAGGGTCGTTAAAATCGATGGTTACGAACGAACCGACCGAGCAGGCAGTCTGGTCCATCAAACCGCAGGGCTTGCCGAAATATTCATTTTCCGCATACTGTGCGATTTTGGCAATGGTAACGGCATCCACTTTGCCGTCGTTATAAAGATAGTTGAGCATTGTGCCGACAAGCACTTCATAAGCCGCAGAAGACGAAAGCCCGGAACCGGAAAGCACGCGCGAAGCGGTCGCTGCATCGAAACCGCCAACCTGATAGCCTGCGTTGACAAAGCCCTTGCACACGCCGCGCACCAACGCCGGAGAGCGGCCGGTTTCTTCTGCATGCACCGACAAATCTGCAATATCCACAACATCCATGTTATAGCCTTCGGATTTTACGCGGACAATGTTTTCATCATTTTTTGCAGCTGCGGCAATCGCATCCAAATCGATGCCTGCCGCGAGCACTCTGCCGTGGTTATGGTCGGTGTGATTGCCGCCGACTTCGGTTCTGCCGGGCGCGGAAAACAGGCGGATGTCACGCTCCGCGGAGAACAACTCGGCAAATGTTTCTGCAAGCTTCGCGTAGCGTTCACGCTGTGCTTTGACCTCAGAATCGGTTACATAAACGCGGCGAAATCTTTCGTCATATTCCCCCGCTGTGATTTTTTGTTTCAGTTCACTTAAAACTGGCATTTTTTTGGAACTTCCTTTCCTCTCTTATTTTTTATCTGAATCCTTATTTTTGGATTTTTCACTGTAAAACTCTATCATGGCGTTGATACCGAACACTGAAAGCCCTGAAAGCAAAAGCAAAATAACAATCGGGATAATGAACGCCATAGAAAACGGATTGTAAACATTACGACCGATGAAACTGTAAGAGATGAGCTTTGGCATAAACCCTAATACTGACAACAGGAGGTATTTCCGGAAATCAAACTGCATTGCGCCGTAAACCTGGCTGATTGTATTAATGGGAAAGCTCGGCACCAGACGGAATGCCAAAAGCAACACGCTGTTTGCTTTCATATCCGCGTTCATCACACGGCGCACGCCCTCATGTTTCACAAGAAATTTATGCACGATGCCGCCGCCGAGGTGCTTGCCCCAAAAATATTTTATAGACGACAGCAAAGAAAAACCAACGGTATTGATAAGCACGGCATAAGGCGTTGGAAACGCCATACCGGCGATGACGCACATCGCGGAAATCGGCAGCGGCAAAACCGCTTTGGAAAGATAAATCAGCAGAATTACAAGAATGACAAGTTCTTTATATGGAATAGTAGCAACCTTATACTCAAACTCCGCAAGGCGCTGCATGATGTCATCATAATGCTCTAAAAAGGTGGGGTCTTGAAACAGCAGAGCCACGCAAAACAGCACGGTGGCAAGAATCAGCAAAATAAAGCCCAAAACATTCAGAAGCTTTTGCCGGTTCACTTTCACATGCGCCAAGCGCGGTCACCACCTTTCCTGTAAAATAACAGTCATGCATTGCATACGAAACCTATTGTAATTCTATAACAAAATCGGCATAAGGTCAAACAAAATATTCTTTTTAGAAATTTTTGCGTTTCGCTGTTATGGTATGATTTTTTGTGATACAATATACCCATAGCAAAGAAACGGAAATTGACTGACAAGGAGCATACTTATGAAAATCGTCATTTTGGACGGCTACACGACCAACCCGGGCGATTTGTCTTGGGATTTTCTGCACCGTTTCGGTGAAGTAACAGTGTATGACCGCACAAAACCCGAAGAAATCATTCCGCGCTGTAAAGATGCGCAAATCGTTGTCACCAACAAGACGCCGCTGACGCGAACTGAAATTGACCAAATGCCAAAATTGCAGTTTGTCGCGTTACTTTCCACCGGCTATAATGTCGTGGACGGTGCTTATCTGCGCGAAAAAGGGATTCCGCTTTCGAACATACCGGCTTATTCCACAAGCGCCGTGGCACAGCTCGTTTTTGCTTTTTTTACAGCATTTTGCAACCGTGTTGCTCTGCACAGTGACGCCGTGCGAGACGGGGCATGGAGCGCGTGCGCGGACTTCTGCTTTTGGGAAGCACCGCTTGCGGAGCTTTCCGGCAAAACGCTCGGCATTATCGGCTTTGGAAAGATTGGGCAAAAAGTTGCCGACATCGCCGAAGCGTTTGATATGCGTGTCCTTGCGTGCTCCGGGCATAAAACGGAACAAAGTCACCGCAAAAACTTTGCCTGGGCAACCGCTGAAGAAATTGCCGAGCAAGCAGACTTTATCACGCTGCACTGTCCTTTAACGGAACAGACACAAAACCTTGTCAACGCTGATTTCCTTGCACACTGCAAGCCGACAGCCTACCTCATCAATACCTCTCGCGGTCCGGTTGTGGATGATCAGGCGCTTGCTGATGCGCTGAACAGCGGTCGTCTCGCCGGTGCCGGACTGGATGTTTTGTCTGTCGAGCCGCCGAAGTCTGACAACCCGCTTTTACGCGCAAAGAACTGCATGATTACCCCACATATTGCCTGGGCAGCTTATGAAACACGGGCGCGCCTTTTGAAGATTTTTGAAGAGAACATTGAAGCCTTTTGCAGCGGCGAACCGATTCATGTTGTAAACTAATTCTATTTTTAAGGAGCAGCCAACCGCGGCTGCTCCTTTTTTCTTGTTTCTTACATTTTATATAAAACAGAAGAAGCCTTTCCGTATTAGGGAAAGGCTTCTTATTATGGGATTCAAGGGATATTGGTTTTAGAAAGTATAGATATTGGAAGCGGTGGTGGTAGCTGCGCCAATGATTTGAACCGTGTTGGTTCTAACCGTGAACTTGCCATAAGAAACATACTGATAGCTCATGGACTTCAGCGCACCGGTCAGCGGATTCACCTGGAAAGTAACCAGGATATCGCTGTATTTCATTTCCAAATCCGTAAGCTTCATGATTTCGAAATCTGTCTGGTTCAGCGGCATGCTGTTCTTGATTTCTTCAGCGACTTCATGCTGCACCAAATAGTCGTTGGTGAAGCGAGTCAAACCACAGTCACTGCGTCTGTTCGGATTGTCAACATCTTTCAAAGCAATGGTATATTTGCCCGAAACTTTGTTTTGCTGAACGATCTGAATGTCGTCCGCTGTCAGCTGTGTGCTCATGAGAACATAGTTCTTGCTGACTGCATTCAAAGTGCCCGCTGCAACCAAATCTTCAGCGGTCTGACCAGCAGCGACGCTTGCAGCTACGGGTTCGTTCGCGCCGTTGAAGACACCGACGACAGTATCAAGGGTCATGCCCTGGTTCAAACCGAGAATCTGGTTGATGGTATCGGTCTGTGCGCCGACACTGGCGTGACCGTCTTCGGTGTACTGCGCAGTTCTCGTGAAGTTATAGGCAGCCTCCTTTTCGTCATTGACTTTTGCGGTAGCCGCATTCAGGAGATCAACGATAGCCTGTCTGTCAGCCTGCTCGCCGACTTCAGTGCCGTCGGCAAACGGATATTCAACCGCATCATGAGAAATGGTGGGCTTGCCGGTTACAGAAGCCTCCAGCTGATCAACAAAAGCAAGCAAAGCTTCTTTTGCAGTCTGAATGCCGTTGACTGCCGTCACACCAAGGCCTTGCAAATCCAGCATACCTGCAATGGAACCAAGGTCAATGCCGCCAAGCAGCCCCATAATGGTATCCAAAATGCCGCCGCCTTCATCAGAAGACGAGTCTGTTGAAGTGCCGGTGGACGGTGTGGTTGTATCGGTGGAGGGGGTCGTTGTGTCATCCGTGCTTGTGCCGCCGTTGTTGACAACCGTCTGTACAACATTCGGGTAAACCGGCACTTTCTTCGGGCCGCCTTTTGACGCAACGCCGTACATACCGGCAGTCAGCGCCACAGCCAACACGATTGCACAGAAGCGAACCCAGCCACGCTGTCTTTTTGCCTTCTTGTCTTGAAGTTCTTCAAGCGTAAGATCGGCGTTTTTCTTTTTCGCCATAATGCTCTTCCTTTCGTTGGTTATCGGTTATTCCGTGCGCAAGAGCAGGAATTAATATACGAAGTTGTTGTAAGTTGCGTCTACATAGCCCGCGCCGGTACCTGTAGCAACGCTCAGTTCCAGCTTCTTAACATCCATCAGATAGTAGTAGTGCAGGGATTCGAGTTTTCCGTCATCCGTGAGCACAACCGTAACCTCAATGTCCGTAAAGGAAACATCAGAAGATTTGACGGAAAGCAGGCTGCTCAAGAAGCCGAGTGCTTCTTTGATGCCGTCGGCAACTTCCTGTTGGGTGATGAAGTCATCCGTCAGTCTGTTGAGCGACGTGCCGCCGTCCTTCTGCGGGTTGTCAGCGTTGGCAAGTTTAAAGGTGTAGGTGTTGCCGTCAACTTTCAGTTCCTGCAAATCGGAAGCCTGCAATTGAGTTGCTTTCAAAGCATAGTTTGCATTTCCGAAGGTTTCTTTGGCATCAGCGCCTGCGGTGTAATTTGCATTTTTATCGCCGCGGCCGATGAAGCCGCCGACAACGGAGTTCAAGTCCGCGTTGGAGTCAACACGATGGATAATGCCGTTGAGCGTTTCGGTTGCACTGCCGACGTCGATTGCACGCGTCAGTTCGCATTTTCTCGCCCATGTGTAGCCGGCATTTGCCGCCTGCGCGGTTGCCGCGTTAATCGCTTTTACCGCCGCTTCGGCTTCGCTGCTGGCCGGTGCATTGGTGTCACCAGTCGAAGCATTGCCGCTGCCGGTAGATGCGCCATCGTTCCAGCTCTGTGCGGAATTGCTGTTGGCGTATTCAGCAGCAAGGCTGGAAGCTTCTGCTTCAGCGGCCTCATTCGCTTTCTGCGCCTGACCGTTTGCAAAGTAAGTTACACCCGCCACAAGCACAAGCGCCAAAACGATTGCCCAAAAGCGGGTCCAGCCGTTAGAGCGTCTAATCTTCTGTGCGGTAAGTTCTTCGAGAGTCAATTCTGATTTTTTTGCCATGATTCCGTCTCCCTCTTCTTCCGAATTAATATACGAAGTCGCTGTAAGTAGCCTCAGTGTGCATTGCACCGGTGCCCTTAACGCTCAGGATTGCAACTTTCAAACCAAGTTCTGTAACAGTTGCATCATAGGAATAGGTCAGCTTCTGCAGCTTGCCGTCCGTGATGGTCACTTCTACTTTGATGTTGCTGTATGTGCCGACCAGGCTGTTAACCTTAATCTGGTCGCCGACCTGTTCCTGAATTTCAGCAGAAACTTCTTCCTGTGTTACGATATCGTCTGTCAGTCTGTTCAAAGCAGTGGAGCCGTCTTTCTTCGGGGTTTCTGCATTTGCAAGTGTGAAGGTATATGTATCACCGTTCTTGGTGAGACCCTGAAGGTCGGAAGCCTGCAAGGAGGTTGCCTTCAGTTTGTAGCTGTCACCGTGATAATCGATAACTGTCGCTGCATCTTCACCCTTCTGGATGGTCGCTTCTTTAGAACCGATGCCGATGAAGCCGCCGACAACCGTGTCAATGTTCGCATTGGAGTCGACGACCTGAATGATGCCGTTGATTGCGCTTTTTGCTGCGCTGCTGCCTACGCTGACAGGCTGAGTGTATTCACTGGTTCTTGCCCATTTGTAACCAGCCTTTACCGCTGCTGCGGTTGCTTCGTTGATTGCTTTTGCTGCTTCTTCTGCTTCGTTGCTTACCGGTGCATTGGTGTCACCAGTCGAAGCATTGCCGCTGCCGGTGGATGCGCCGCCCGTAGAGGAGCCGCCGGAAACCGTGCCGGAGCTGACCTGAACGCCCTGATAAATCGTGGTGCCCTGGCCGAATGCCACATAGGTGATGGAATAGACAAAAACTACTGCCAAGAAGAGCGCGCACGCCTTTAAAAAGGTCTCGCCGAAAATCTTTCTCTTTTCCTTTTTGCGGGCTTCGCGAGCCTGACGCTCTTCGGGAGTAAGCTCTATTTTCTCTTTCTTTGCCATCTGATTGAATCCCCTTTCTAATCAATAAACAGATTAGCATCCCATGCTAATCGATACTATTACAATTTACAATAAAATCGCAGAAATGTCAATAAAGAATCCTTATTTTTTAAAGGTTTTGTGAAAAAAAGCCGTCTGTTTCCATAACATATCGCAAAAAAGCGAAAAAAGAGATTTTTAAGCGGGGTTTTTCTTGATTTTCAAGGCAATCACGGTGATATCATCACACCGACCGGCTGTGTTTTGCGTTTTTGCTGCGCGCGCAACCTTTTCAGCAATAGCTGCACTTGAATCCTGCGGCTGCACCTGTGCGAGCGCATGTTTGACCGCCTGCGGCGCATCTTCAAAAGCCCCATCCGTGCCCAACAGCACAAGATCGCCCTCCTGTAAAATGCCTTCGGCGGTCGCGAAAGAAACATCGCGCAGAATCCCTGCGGGCAAGGAAGCCTTTTTGACTTCCATATATTTTCCTTTGCGCAGCAAAATAGATTTCGCTGCGCCCGCCTTATAAAATGCCGCCCGACCGGTATATAAATCAATATTCAAAATGTCGAGTGTGGCGAGCGATTCATCTTTGGATTTTAAAATCAGGGAAGAATTCACCATTTTCAGCGCGCTTGCATAGCGAATTCCCGCGCGCACCAGTTTGGCTGTCAGCGTGGTTGCCATGGTACTGTCGAGCGCCGCACGCGTCCCCTGCCCCATGCCGTCGCTCAAGATGACCACATAATTGCCGCGTCCGTCATAAAAGCTTTCATAGCTGTCTCCGCACAGTGGTTCGTCATCTGCGGTGATTTTTGCCGCGGCGGCCTCGACGACCACTGCCGCCCGCTCGCAATAAGTCAGATGCAGCCCTGTCGGCGTGCTTTCCAAATAGGGCAGCTCAAGAGGCCTGCCCACAGCTTCTTCCAGCGCAGTTTTCATTGCCGCTCGGTCCGCTTCCGCCGTGGCGGCAGGCAGTTCCAGCTCTAAACGCAGTTTGCCCTCGGTGTTGTAGATGCAGGTCACCGTACTTTCTGAAAGCCCAAATTCATTTTGCAGAGCCGCACGCACACGGGAGGCGGCGCTCTCATCAAAGGTCAGTTCCTCAGAAATTTCGCCGGAAAATTCTTTTAAAATATCACAAAGCCCGTCAAACTGGTCCGCCGTGGCGCTGCGTATATCTTCAATTTTGCGTTGTGCCGCGGCGCGTTCTGTGCTGCGCACATACTGCCGGTTCAGGCTGTCAAGCAGACTTGTCAGTTTGATGCACCGGTTTGCAAAAGCGGTGGGCACATGGCTCGCTTTGAGCGCTTCATTGGTCTTGAGCACCTTCCCCATACCATCGAGCGCCGCAAGCGTATCGCGGCAGTTTTTCTCCCAGCAGACAGCATATCGCCCGCAGCCAACACAAACCTCATCTCTTGCGCGGGCAAAGGCGTCCTTTTCTTCCGGCAACATGGAATAGCGCAGAATTTCTGAAACCGAGCGCACAGAATGCGACATTTCATCTACAGCATGCGCGGCGCTGTGCAAACGGTGCAAGATTTCCTGCCGCTGCGGATTACTCTGTGCACTTGTTACTCTGTCGGCTGTCAGTCGCTCTGCTTTTTCCAAAAGCGTGCGGGGCGTAACCAAAAACAGACCGCACCCGGCTAAGACCTCGGCAAGCAGATAAAACTTGTCGGCGTCATTGCCGGTCAGCAGAAAAGCCGCCGCGAAGGAGACAAAAAACAAAATCGTCCCAAAATACCGTTTGCTGTGAAAGAAAACAGCGCACAAAAGCCCTGCCGCAGCGTAAGCACACGCAGCAAGTCCTACATTCGGGTCGGTCAGAAAAACGACGGTTGCGGCTACGCCGCAAATCGCCCCGCCCGGTTCCTTGTAAAACCACGCCGTTAAAAGCATTGCATAAACAAGCAGCACACGGGCAAAAGAAACGCCGAACAGCGCTACATCGGAAAACGAAGCCAGCAGCAAAAACAGGGAAAAAAGCACCGCAGGCAAAGCGCGCACCGAAATACCGCTATCCCCGGAAAGCCCTTTTGCGGTATCCATTGCCGACGCAAAGAAATAGGCAACGGCAAAAGCTGCCGCGGATTCGGCAAGATATAAAAAGAAGCTTTCCAGCCGCATGCCGTCGGCTGCCAGCAGTGCCATCCCGGTTAAAAAACAGACCAAAAAGCTGATGCAGGACGGCAGCAGCCTGAAATTCCGGATTTTTTCAAATTCGCACGCAAGCCTTGCAAGCACGCCCGCCGAAAGCAATGCGGCAATGTAGCGCAGCGCTGCAACGCTGTCCTGCGTCAAAATATAGCCCGCAGCTGCGCCGAGCCCTGCGGATAATATGTATCTTGTGGGCACTGCCGCAACGAAGCTCACCCCGAAGGGCGACACGACCTCACCCGCACGCACACTGGCAAGCAGCAGCCCGCAAAGAAAAAGGAACATGTGCAATAGCGTCCGCCGGACGCCTGTGGGCAATGTATGTGCGAGAGTCTCCGCCTTCTGCGTCCATTCTGTTTTCCGTTCTTCCGTTTCTGATACAAACAAAAAAATCACCACGCCCGTCGGTATAATGTCAAATAATTTAATTTGTGCGGACAAGCTCCGACACGGTAAACATTATACCTGCGGCGCGGTGAGAGAAGCGTCACTTTGCGCTGTTGAAAAAACTTGTTTTTATGAAAAAACGCCCGTCCTGAGCACAGAACGGGCGAAAAACCGCTTTTACTGTTCTACATCAAACGGTGCGGGCGGAATTACGATTGCACAGATGATATAGAGCACCAGGCCGGGGAAACCGGCAGAAAACACGCACAATGCCGCATACAAAATACGAATCAGCGTGGAATCCACTTTCAGATACTCGGCAAGGCCGCCGAGCACACCGCAAAGCATTTTATCGGTATTGCTTTTATAAAGTTTTTTGGTCATTTTTTTCTCCCTTTCGTGTAATTTAATGAGCTGTATCTTTTCTATTTATATTATATCTTGAATTCCGGCTTTGTCCACTCAGTCAAAGTCACTTTCAAGCTCTAACGAGCCGGCTTGGATTTGCACCTGTATATTTTCCTGTGCATTTGCCGCTGCATCGCAATTTGAAAGCACATAACCCGACACCCCGGCGCCGTTTCGGTTGTTTTCTGCTGCCGACGCCATCACATTGGTTTCAATGCCGCCGGTTTGGATTTCATACTGCACGGCATAGCTGACACCTACCGGCGCTTCCAACTCTACACTACCGAAATCCACGGTCAGCTGCATGTTCGCCGCGCGACAGGCTTTGTCGAGCTCCAGCGCACCTTTTTTGGCATACAGTGTCATGGCGTTTGCCTGCACACCGGAAAGTTCAATATTGCCAAGGGCGGTCTCCGCCTGCAAGGCGCCTGTAAATGTGAGATGCTCGATTTCAATTTCGCCGAACTGCGTGGACAACTGCAGGTCGGTGACCGACTGCGGAATTTCAATCAGGATGACCGCAGCGGCGTTGCTCGCTTGTTCCGGCTTAGAGGCGGAAATTTTCACTTCGCCGTCGGAGATCTGTTTGATTTCAACCTCTTTTACATCCTGCGCAGAGCGTGCGTATTGCTGCAGCCGAATGTGCGCCTGTTCATCCGCACTGCGGCGAACCTGCACGCTTCCCCAGTCTGCCTGCACGGCAAGCAGCTGCGCCGGTGCAAAATCAAGCGAATCGGTTTTTTGCAATGTGCGGCCGTCTTCGCCGGCATCTTCAATATCCACATCTATGGAAACGCCGGAACCCGCGCGGGAAAGCAGCCCATAGCCGCCCTTTTCTGCGAATTCCTGAATCGCTTGGGTACCGAGTGCCGCAGCAAAGCCAACGGTCGCAATCAGAGACACCACGCAAAGAACGGCACAGGCGATTATTGCTTTTTTCATTTCGGTTCGCCTCCTTTAAAAACCAGCGCGCTTATAGCTGAGTTTTAACAGCCAGGTCATCAGCAGGAATATAAGCAGCCCCGCCGAAAACGACAGCACGCTCAAAGAAATCATAAAGCCAATCATTCCGGCAGTCGGTACAAAAGCGACTGCAAAAATGGCGACAAACAAAATAACCAGCGGCATGGCCATTAAGGTAACAGCCGTGGGATATATCCCGAACGCGCAGATTACCAAAAAGGCAAACATCAAACTCCAAAGCAGCCGGTTGCGGCGCTCGTAAACACCGTTTTGCGCCTGCGCAGAATTAAATTTCGGCTGTTCAGGTGCAGGCTTTGGCGGCTGCTGCGGCACCGTGTATGCGCCGGGCTGCCGCAGATATTGCAGCGCACAGCTGTATGGATTGCCCAGTTCTTCACAAATTTGCTCTTCGGTTTTGCCGGACTCCGCGCCCGCCTGAAAATGCTCCTCAAAATCCGCGATGATTTCGTCACGCTCGACGGCGGCAAGCGGGAGCAAGTGATTATAAAGCTGCTGTAAAAATTCTGTTTTGGTCATTTCCCGTCACCTCCGATAAATGTGGAAACGCTTTCTGTAAACTCCTGCCACTCGGCTTCCAAATGCGCCTGCATATCTTTGCCTTTTTGGGTCAGCTTGTAATATTTTCGTGCCGGACCCGAAGTAGATTCTTTCAAATAAACTTCGAAGTAACCTTCGGCGCGCAGCCGTTTGAGCAGCGGGTAAATCGTGCCTTCGGAAATATCAATCTTTTTTCCGACGGTGTCCGCCAGCTCATAGCCGTATTTGTCGCCCTGTTTTAGAAGCGAAAGCACGCAAAGCTCCAGCACACCTTTTTTGAATTGTGTGTTCATAACGCGCTCCTTTCCGTCAAACCTTGGCACCTGTGCCCGTTCCTTTTGAACAGCTAAAGCATAACACACATTACCTTGCAATGCAATATACTTTTTAATGTTTAATATTTTCTTAATAATTATACTTTTTTCGTTGAAAAGATGTTCTCTATTCTTTTTGTAAAAAGAGGCACAAAAAAACAGGCGCTGCAAAAGCAGCGCCTGCAAAACGAGGTTTTGAAATTACATGGATTTGATTGCAGCCTGTGCAGCAGCAAGGCGGGCAATCGGAACACGGAACGGGGAGCAGGAAACATAGTCCAGACCGATTTCGTGGCAGAATTCCACAGAGGTCGGGTCGCCGCCGTGCTCACCGCAGATGCCGCAGTGCAGGGTCGGGCGAACTTCCTTACCGAGTTTGACAGCCATCTTCATCAGAGCGCCGACGCCCTTCTGGTCAAGCTTAGCAAACGGGTCGTTCTCGTAAATCTTCTTATCATAGTAAGCATCCAGGAACTTACCGGCATCGTCACGGCTGAAGCCGAAGGTCATCTGGGTAAGGTCGTTGGTGCCGAAGCAGAAGAATTCAGCCTCGGTCGCAATCTCGTCAGCGGTAAGTGCTGCGCGCGGGATTTCAATCATGGTACCGACCTCATATTTCAGGTCGATGCCGGCAGCTGCGATTTCTGCGTTTGCAGTTTCAACAACAACATCCTTAACATATTTCAGCTCTTTGACTTCGCCAACCAGCGGAATCATGATTTCCGGAACGATGTTCCAGTCGGGATGTGCTTTCTTAACATGGATAGCCGCACGGATAACTGCGGAGGTCTGCATCTTCGCGATTTCCGGATAGGTAACGGTCAGACGGCAGCCGCGGTGACCCATCATCGGGTTGAATTCGTGCAGGGAAGCGATAAGCGCTTTGATTTCAGCAACGGTCTTGCCCTGTGCTTTAGCAAGCGCTTCAATGTCAGCTTCCTCAGTGGGAACGAACTCATGCAGCGGCGGGTCTAAGAAGCGGATGGTAACCGGGTTGCCTTCCAGTGCTTCATAGAGCTTTTCAAAGTCGCCCTGCTGATAGGGAAGAATCTTAGCAAGTGCTGCTTCTCTCTGCTCAACAGTGTCTGCGCAGATCATTTCACGGAACGCTGCGATTCTGTCAGCTTCGAAGAACATGTGCTCTGTACGGCAAAGGCCGATGCCTTCTGCGCCGAGCTCTCTTGCTTTCTTTGCGTCAGCCGGTGTATCAGCGTTGGTGCGGACTTTCAGGGTTCTGAACTCATCTGCCCAAGCCATGATTCTGCCGAACTCGCCGGCGATTTCAGCGTCAACGGTCGGAATGATGCCGTCATAGATGTTACCGGTAGAACCGTCGATGGAGATGTAGTCGCCTTCGTGATAGGTCTTGCCGGCAAGCTCAAACTGCTTGTTTTCTTCGTCCATCTTGATGTCGCCGCAGCCGGAAACGCAGCAGGTACCCATGCCGCGCGCAACAACCGCTGCGTGAGAAGTCATACCGCCGCGGACAGTCAGGATGCCCTGTGCCGCTTTCATGCCGGTGATGTCTTCGGGAGAGGTCTCGAGACGAACCAGAACAACTTTTTCGCCTCTGGCGTTCCAAGCTTCTGCATCGTCAGCAGAGAACACGATTTTGCCGCATGCAGCGCCGGGGGAAGCACCAAGGCCTTTGCCCGCCGGAGTAGCCGCTTTCAGCGCTTTCGCGTCGAACTGCGGGTGCAGCAGGGTGTCAAGGTTTCTCGGGTCGATCATAGCGACAGCCTGTTTCTTGTCGATCATGCCTTCGTCGACGAGGTCGCAGGCAATTTTCAGAGCCGCCTGAGCGGTTCTCTTACCGTTTCTGGTCTGTAGCATGTAAAGTTTGCCCGCTTCAACGGTGAACTCCATATCCTGCATGTCACGGTAATGGTCTTCCAAGGTCGCGCAGACCTGTTTGAACTGTGCAAATGCTTCGGGGAATTTCTGCTCCATCTCGCTGATGTGCATGGGGGTACGAACGCCCGCAACAACATCTTCGCCCTGTGCGTTGGTCAGGAATTCGCCGAACAGGCCTTTTTCGCCGGTCGCGGGGTCACGGGTGAACGCAACGCCGGTACCGCAGTCGTCGCCCATGTTGCCGAATGCCATCATCTGGACATTAACAGCAGTACCCCAAGAATACGGGATATCGTTGTCGCGGCGATAAACATTGGCGCGGGGGTTGTCCCAAGAACGGAATACCGCTTCGACAGCGCCCATGAGCTGTTCTTTCGGGTCGGTCGGGAAATCGGAGCCGATCTTGGCTTTGTATTCTGCCTTGAACTGACCGGCAAGCTCTTTGAGGTCGTCAGCAGTCAACTCAACATCCTGCGTAACGCCTCTCTTTTCTTTCATTTCATCGATAAGCTGTTCAAAGTACTTTTTGCCGACTTCCATAACAACATCGGAGTACATTTGAATGAATCTTCTGTAGCAGTCCCAAGCCCAACGGGGGTTGCCGGACTTCTTCGCGATCGCGTCCACAACATCTTCGTTAAGACCAAGGTTCAAAATGGTGTCCATCATGCCGGGCATGGAAGCTCTTGCGCCGGAACGAACCGACACGAGCAGCGGATTTTCTTTGTCGCCGAACTTTTTGCCGGTGATGCCTTCCATCTTTTCGATGTATTCCATGATCTGTGCCTGGATTTCATCGTTGATCTTTCTGCCGTCTTCATAGTATCTGGTGCAGGCTTCGGTCGTGATTGTGAAGCCCTGCGGAACGGGAAGACCGAGGCCGGTCATTTCCGCGAGGTTCGCGCCCTTGCCGCCGAGCAGGTTGCGCATGTCTTTGTTACCCTCTGAGAACAAGTAAACATACTTTTGACTCATTAAAATACCTCCAAATTTTATTTACAAACAGTAAAATGGTTGTCCGAACAGAGTCTGTTTGCGGATTCGGACAGAATTCACCACCCGATATTATAACAGATAATTTTTCTAATTTCCATAGTTTTCTCATATTTTTTGAAGTTTATGGACTTTTTGCAAAGGGTTGCCGCTTTTATGCAAATTTAATGGATTTTGCACAAAACCCGGCGGCTTTATGCCTCGCTCTGCGCCGCCTTTGCCGCGCGCAAAGCTTTTACAAGCTGATCGGGGCAGGAGGTCGGTTTCATGCCGCAGCGAATACCCTCAAACGCCTTTGCAACCTCGTCGATTGTCTTGCCGCGGACGATAGAAGAAATACCCTGCAAATTGCCGTTGCACCCGCCGTAGAACTTAACCGATTTGATAATATCGCCGTCAAGCTCAACATCGATCTGCTGGGAGCAGGTCCCTCTGGTTCTGTAAGAATAAATCATGATTTTTCACTCCTTGCTGGTTTCAAAAAGTATATCGGACAGCCTGCAAAGCTGTTCCATGGTCAGCTTTTCTGCGCGGATATCCGGCGCGAGTTCTGCTTTCCCGAGCGCCGCCGCCACGGTTTCTTTCGGCAGGGAAAGCCCCGCAGAAATCCCGTTGAGTGCGGTTTTGCGCCGCTGGGCGAACGCCGCGCGCACCATGCGGAAAAAGAAAGCTTCATCTGCCGGGGCAAACACAGCATCTTGCCGCAGGTCAAGCCGAATCACGGCGCTGTCCACCTTGGGAGCGGGCACAAACGAGCCTCTGCCGACCTTGAAAAGCTGACGCGCCGCCGCGTAATACTGCACCGCCACAGTGACCGCGCCCGCTTCGCGCGAGCCGACCTCGGCGCAAAGGCGGTCAGCCGCCTCTTTCTGCACCATGACAACAATGCTTTCAATGGGCAGCTTTTCTTCGAGCAGCTTCATAATGACCGGCGAAGTAATATAATAGGGCAAATTCGCGCAGACCGTTACCTTGCGGCAGCCGGCGAATTTTTCACGCAGAAGCGTGTGCAAATCCAGCTTTAACACATCGCCGTTGACCACTTCGACATTGTCAAAATCCGCGAGCGTTTCCGACAGCACCGGCAAAAGGCGGCGGTCAAGTTCCACAGCAACCACCTTTTTCGCCCGCGCGCAAAGTTCCGCGGTCAAAACACCGATGCCGGGGCCGACTTCCAGAACGCCGTCCGAGTCGGATTCAACCGCTTCTTTTGCCATTGCGGGGCAAACATTCGGATTGATAAGGAAATTCTGCCCGAGCGCCTTAGAAAAGGAAAAGCCATGCTTTTCGAGAATGGCGCGGACGGTTTTTAAGTCGGAAAGATTATAACGCATGAGAAAGCTCACCCAAAATGTGCATGCCCTCGACAATGCGCTCGTCGGAAGGCGTGGTGAAGTTCATACGGATGCTGTTGACGACTTCGTCCGGCTCCACGGTGAACGCGCTGCCCGGAACGACTGCCACCTTTTTCTCTACGGCGCGTTTGCAGAAATCCATCATATCGACGCGCTCGGGCAGTTCGCACCAAACGAACATGCCGCCCTCGGGACGGACATAGCGGACAAAATCGCCCAGCTGTTCGTCGATGAGGTCGCACATCAAATTGAGCTTGCGGCGGTAAATGCCGCGGATTTTCTCGATATGCCCTTCAAAGTCGGTGGTTTTCATCCACTCGTCTACAAGCATTTGGTTGAATACCGGAGTGTGGACATCCGCCGCCTGCTTGCCGACCGTCATTTTGGCGACAATCTCAGCGGGCGCCACAGTGAACGCCACGCGCACGCCGGGGGAGAAAATCTTGGAGAAAGAACCCGCATAAATGACCAGGCCGTCCTCGTCCATGCTCTTAATGGTCGGCAGCGCCTCGCCCGCCACGCGCAAATCGCCGTAGGGGTTGTCCTCCAAAATGAGAACGCCGTATTTTTTCGCAAGCGCATACAGCTGTTTGCGTTTTTCAAGCGACATGGTCACGCCTGACGGATTTTGGAAATTCGGAATCGTATAAATGAAACGCACATTTTTGTTGTCGCGCAGTTTCTGCTCGAGTACTTCCATATTCATGCCGTCATCTTCAACCGGCACGCCTTTGAGCGTTACGCCATAGGAACGGAAGCAGTTGAGCGAGCCGATGAATGACGGGGTTTCGGAAATCACGACATCACCGAAGTTGCAAAGCGCTTTGGTCGCAAGGTCCATAACCTGCTGCGCGCCGGAGGTGATAATCAGGTTGTCAAAATCCCGCCCGATATTGTGCTTTTCTTTCATATAAGCGGCCACGCGCTCCCGAAGCGGCGCATAGCCTTCGGTTACGCCGTATTGCAGCGCCATAATCGGGGAATCCTTTAAAATCCGCGCGGCAATTTCGCGCACCTCTTCCACCGGAAAGGCGGCGGCATCGGGGTTGCCCGCCGCAAACGGAATGATTGCCGGGTCGGCGGTTGCCTTTAAAATCTCACGAATCGCTGACGGCTGCAGCGACGAGATACGGTCTGAAAATGTATATTCCATACAAAACACTCCCTGTTTTTCAGCTTTTCAGATTATTGTAACACAAATTTATTTTGTGCGCAATCTTGCATGTAAAAAACCGCAGACAAGAGTGTCTGCGGTTTTATAACTTTTCAGCGCTATTTTTGTTGAATTTACCGTTCTGCAACGGGGTACTGTGCCGCCCAGCCGTCGAGCACCTGCTGAAATGCTTCGCCCTTGAGCATTTTCAGGCAGTCGGTGCGGTACTGTGAATATAAATCGCGGTCTTCGTCGGTGATGTCCTCGCGCTGAACAACAAATATGTAATCCCCGGCGGAGAACGCCTGCGCCGTTCCGTTTTGGAGCGCAGCGACAGCGGTGAAAAACTCCGCGGGATAGCGGGTATCCGCTTTGGAAATCACGACGGTCTCTGTGTTGACAATGGTATTATCTACGGCGTTTGCCTGTTCCTCGATAGAAGAACCGCCGTTCACAGCGTTGGCAATATTGTTAAACGAGGTGGTCAGCGCCGTTTTTTCCGCGTCAGAAAGCGGCACGGCGTTGCCGTCGTTATCGGCGGTGGTCAAAAAGCCGGTAATGCTTTTAAACGCGATATAATTTTGATTGAAATAGGTTTTGAGTGTTTCTTCCGCAATCGGTTCATCGCCGTCGGGGGCGTAATAATCCACAATCAGCGCATCACGATATTGTTTGCTGGCTTCAACATTGTTCAAATCCTGTTTCGTAACACCAAGCTCGGTGTAATAGGTACCGAACAGGCGCCACAGTGAATTGACGGTTTGGGTAAGCTCCATTTTAGCCTCGGCGGAAAGCGAAAGCCCCCGGTCGGCATAAATGGAATTCACCGCCACATATTCCGAAATTTTTTTATTGACCGCCTCTTTAAGTGCGGCCTCGTCCGCGTCCGGATTTTCTTTTTTGGCTTCGTCTGTGAAATACAGATAAACACCCTTGCTTATCTCCGTACCGTTGACACGAACGCCGCTGCCGGACGAGCAGGCAGACAGCGTACAAAGGCAGAGCACAGCGGCAAGCACCGCACAAATCGCTTTTTTCATCTGCCTTTCACCCCTTGTCATTTTAACATAAACTCAAATGTAAATGTCCGTTCCCCGCAGTGCGAAGTAATGGTGCACCCCACGGTGGAAACGATATATTCTTTAAATTTCAGCGTCTTGTGAATCTCTTTTTGCAGCGCTTTCATCTGTTCGTCGCTGACGCCCGCTGTGCGGGAAAGGAACGCGCGGTCGGTATCGATCCGGCCTGCATACTGTTCGAGCAAATCGCGGACATACTGCATCTGGCAGTTTTCGAGCTTGCCGCGGTATTTCTTGCCGACCTGCAAAGTGCCGTCCGCCATGACGATGCTGGGCTTTATGCCGAGCACATTTGCACCGAGCATTGCAATGCCTGAGCAGCGGCCGCCTTTATATAAGAATTCAAGCTTGTCCAAAATAAAAGTGGTAACCACCTTTTCGCGCTTGTATTCCATTTCATGTGCAATGGTCTTGGCGTCTACGCCGTCTTTGGCAAGCTGCGCCGCCTTGATTGCCAGCAAAGTTATGCCGGTCGTGAGGCTTTTGGAATCTACAATATAAACATTGTCGAAATCCTCTGCGGCAAGGCGGGCGTTTTGGTGTGTGGCGGAAAGCGCCGAAGAAAAGCTGATGTGCACAACGGAACTGCCGTCTTTGGTCAGCTCTTGAAAGAAATCGGTATATTCCGCGACCGAAACGGCTGAAGTCTTGGGCAGTCTTCCGGTTTTCTTATAGAACGCATACAAATCATCCGGCTGAATATTTACGCCGTCCTCAAAGCAATCGTTATCTAAAATAATGTGCAGCGGAATGACCCGGATATCGTACCGTTCCCGAATTTCCGCCGGTACATCCGCAGGGCTGTCAGTGGATATGATTGTCCTGGCCATCGAGGTATGCCTCCCAAACTTTTTCTTTCAGCTCTGCTTCCCGCGCTTCCTGCAAAATCGCGGCGCGGACAGCTTTTTTATTTTTTCCGATTTTTCCGTTTTTATAAAACGAGACGACGAACATGCCGGCAAGCCCACCGCTTGCTGTAATGATGAAATCCCACATCGTATCGAGCAGCCCGGATTCGGAAATGGGACTGGACTGCTGCAAGTAAAACCCGTAAAGGCGGTCCATTGTAAATTCATAAATTTCCCACGCCACGGAAATGCCCAAAGCAAAGCACAGCCCGAACATAGCGCTCAATGCCGGAGAAAGCCTGCCGTAGCGTCCCTGCATAATGTGGGCGAATTCATAGCCGAACCATGCGGCAATAAAGCCCGCGCAGAAATGGGTCACGATGTCGAAATCTTTAAAATCGGTCCGGTTATTAAGGGTCGTCCCGATGACCACGCCGAGGAAAATAAAGACATTGAGCATCGTGCCCGAAATATAATCGACCCGCGTGATAAACGACCGGCCGCCGAACACCTGGAAATAATCCCACATATGCGTAAAGAGAATTGCGAAAATCGCCTGCAGGAATTCCACAACCGAGCCGTGAAACAGCCCGTAAACGCCCCATGCCATCAACCCGACGCGCATGAGCAGCCACAAAACACGATGGCTGTCGGGGAGATACCCCGGATAATCTTGTTGATTTGCCATTTGTTAAGTCCTTTGCTTTTGAGATTAGGTAAACCGCGCAATCATGCCGACGGTGGCTTTGCCGTCGCTCTGTGCGCCGGAGCCAACCAAGTCGCCGTCTGTGGACAGCGTAGAGCCGCAGGCAATAATCTGCCCGTCTTTGGTAACGCAGAGCGCTTCAAATTTATCATCGCGGCTGCCGCCGTAGCCCTGCACAGAGGTCACCCGCCCATGCGCAGCGTCCACCGTGACCACAAAAGCGTCTGTGCCGCCGCGGTTGCCAATCGGTTTCAAGTCGCGGTTAGAGGAGTTGGAATACCCTACTGCCGCATAACCGCCTTCGGTCTGCACGATGTCGGTAAAGCAGTCGTCATAGAACCCGCGGAATGCGCTTTGCCAGGCAATGGAGCCGTCGGCATTGTATTTCACAAGGTAAGCGTCATAGCCGCCTTGGTTGACAAGACTGATAAAAGAGTGGTCGCTCGAGCGCGAACGCCCCGCGATAACGCAGCCGCCGTCTGAAGCGGTTGTGATAGCGGTAAAGCTGTCAATTTGCGAGCCGCCATACTGCTTGACCCACTGCGTCTTGCCGGAGGCGTCCAGCTTGATAACGCCGCCGTCCGAACGGCCAAAGCTTGTAAACAGGCTGTTCGAATCATTGGAGGAGAAGTTCCCCACCGTATAGATATTACCGTCGCCGTCCACGGTGACCGCCATCAGAGAATCGCCGGAAGAGCCGATTGATTTTGCAAACGCCTGTGTGCCGTCCGCATTGTATTTCACAACCATGGAAGCGCTGTGTGCAGATTTAAAGCCGAACACCGAAGCGCTGCCGTCGATGGAGTTCGTATAGCCGACCGCTACAAAAGAGCCGTCCGGCCCTGCCGCAATCCCTTCAAAACCGTCGGTATTGCTGCCGCTGAAATGCTGCAGCCACTGCTGGTCGCCGCGGTCGTTAAACTTAAAGAGCACCGCGTCATAATCACCGGCATTGGTAAAACCGAGGTTTTTCGACTTTGTATAACCACACACCGCGATATTGTCGTCTTTATCCACAGCAAGGCCGGTCACAATAATGCCACTGTCAGAAGAAATGGCCTTTTGCCACGCAACCGTGCCGTTCTTCTTGTATTTAATAAGCACGGGAATCGGCGTATTGGAGCTGCCCGCAAGCGCCGCCATGCTGCCGTCTTTGGAGTTGGACTGCATCAGCGCCACAAAGCTGCCGTCGGAAAGGCTGACCGTATCGACAAAGTTGTCGTTGCCGCTGCCGCCGAAGGTTGCGCCCCAGTTTGAGCTGTTGTCGCCGGGGGTTGCGGGGCTTGTCGTATAAGTCATGGTATAGGTCACGGTCTCACCGCCGGGCTTGGTGACATAATTGCCGTTGCCGTCGGTCATGGGGAATTCCGTAACCACCGGGCCGCCGGTGGTCGGGGGCACCGTAATCATCGTGGTTAAAATCTCGCCGTTTTCGTCGCGAACCGGGTTGCCGTTTTCGTCGGTCACCGGCACGCCGACCTCCTGCGGAATATAAATAACCGAGGTTTTGACATTGCCGTTTTCGTCATAGACCTTTTCGCCGTTAGCGTTGGTTACTTCGACGATTTCCGTTTGCAGCACAACGGTCATTGCCTCGCCGTTTTCGTCGGTCACCGGCACGCCATTTTCATCGGTCACAACGACCGTTTCCCCCTCGCCGCTCTGCGAACCCTTGCAGGCGGAAAGTGTTATAAACACTGCAACAAGCAACAGCAGCGAAAAAAGCCATATTTTTTTGTTGCCGTTCATAGAAAGACCTCCAAAAACCTCTGCCTTTACCACAAGGCAGGACATATATCGTTATTCTATCATATCGTTTTTTGTTTTTCAATTAAATTTTTATGAACACCCTTTACCGTTCCCTATTTTTGCGGATATTTTTGCCCGGCAAAAAATTTTTCTTGAAACCTGACGGGATTCCCTGTATAATAGACGGTAGTTTTTCTAAGGAGTCGTAACGGATGTTGGGTAAATTTGTCAAAGTGCGGGTTACAAAACCCCAAGGCTTCTTTGACCGCGAAACCAACACAAAATACCTTTTGAATTACGGCGTCGTCGAAAGCGGGCTTCTGCCCCGTTCCCCGGTTGCCGGGGCTTATATTCTGGGCGTGGATCATCCCGTCCGCAGGTTTGACGGCCGCGTTGTCGCCGTAATTAAGGATAAACAGAAGCACGCGGTGTTTCTTGTGGTTTCGCCGAAATCAAAGCGGTTTATCATTCACGATATTCAACCGGCGGTTGCGTTTTTGCATAAAGGCAAGGGCGTTTCCATAGACTGTTTTTATGAGCGTTCCTGCGGCGCGGTGGTTTTCCGCGATATCGGCGGCGAAAAGCGCTTTTTGCTCATCAAAAACAAGCGCAGTGCCCACTGGGGTTTCCCCAAAGGGCATGTGGAAAAAGGCGAGACGGACGAACAGACCGCCTGCCGCGAGGTGTTGGAAGAGACCGGGATTCATATTTCGATATTTCCGGATTTTAAAAGCAAATCCGAATACACCATTCAGGGAAAAATCAACAAGACCGTTTTGATTTTTCTTGCCACGACCAATGACACGCAAACGGTCATTCAGCAGTCCGAGATTGAGGACTACATCTGGCTCGGCTATGACGCCGCGTTGGAAACACTGAACTATGAGAATGACAAATCCATTCTCAAAAAAGCCAAAAATTACATGGATGAACATCAACTGTTTTGACAAGGAGGAATCTATGGCTGAAACCTTAACCCAGTCGCTGGTGGAGTTGTTCCAGGACAAAATCCCCGCGGAGCTCACCGTTTTCATCATTTCTCTTCTGCCTGTTTTGGAATTGCGCGGCGGCATGATTGCCGCAAGGCTTTTGGAAATGAACTTTTTTGAAGCCTTTGCCATTTCCTACATCGGGAACATGCTCCCGATTCCGTTTATTATTTTGTTTATCAAAAAGATATTCGAGTTTCTACGGCGCTTCAAATTCTTTGAAAAGATCATCACGAAGCTTGAAGCGAAAACCGAGCGCAACAAAGATAAGGTCCTGCGCTATAAATGCTGGGGGCTTCTCATTTTCGTTGCAATCCCCCTACCCGGCACGGGCGGCTGGACCGGCGCGCTGATGGCGGCGCTTCTGGACATGCCGATCAAACGCTCTTTGCCCAGTATCGCGTTAGGCGTTTTCATTGCGGGGCTTATCATGTCCTTGGTGACCTACGGAATTTTCTCCATGGGTTAATGCAAATCAAGTTTACCGGCGTATCAAGCCTTGCTTTGATACGCCCTTTTTAAATTTTTATTTGAGGTGAAAGCTATGGATGTGCGCGTCGGCGACATTTTGGTCATGAAAAAAGAGCACCCCTGTAAAAACCGGGAGTTTTTGGTGCTGCGCGTCGGCATGGATTTTCGCCTGCGCTGCACAAAATGCGGGCACGAATTTATGGCGCCCCGCGTGAAGATTGAGAAAAACATCAAAAAAATTATGCGGCAGGACGGCGAGAACATATGATTGAAAAATTGGAGGGCATCTGTGAACGGCTGGATGAAATCAATCAGCAGCTCTGTAAGCCCGAGGTCGTTGCCGACCAAAAAACCTATGCCGGTTTGATGCGGGAAGCCAAACGGCTGACCCCGGTTGCGGAAAAATTTCGCGCCTACAAACAAATCCAGGCGCAAAATGAGGAAGCACGCGCGCTTTTGGACGCAGGCACAGATGATCGGGAGCTGCGTGAACTTGCGGAAGCAGAGCTTGCGGAAACCGGAAAAACGCTGGAAACATTAAACGACGAATTGAAGTTGCTGCTTCTTGGGCGTGATGAAAACGACGACAAAAATGTCATTGTCGAAATCCGCGCGGGTGCGGGCGGTGAGGAAGCCGCGCTGTTTGCCGCTTCGCTGTTTCGTATGTATTCCATGTACGCCGAGCGCAAAGGTTTTAAAATTGAGCTTCTGAACGAAAACGCCACGGAACTCGGCGGCTTTAAGGAAATCAGCTTTATGGTTGAGGGCGAGGGCGCCTATTCGCGTTTCAAATTTGAAAGCGGGGTCCATCGCGTGCAGCGCGTGCCGGAAACCGAAAGCCAGGGGCGCGTACACACTTCCACCGCGACGGTCGCCGTTTTGCCGGAAGCCGAAGAAGTGGAATTTGAATTAAACCCCGCCGATTTGCAAATCGATGTGTTCCGTTCCAGCGGCGCGGGCGGGCAAAAGGTCAACAAGACCTCGTCCGCAATTCGCATCACGCACCTGCCGACCGGCATGGTGGTGGAGTGTCAGGACGAACGCAGCCAGCACAAAAACAAAGACAAGGCGCTGAAAGTGCTGCGTTCCCGCCTTTTTGAAATTGAGCAGGCGAAGCAAAATGCGCAAATTGCAGGCGAACGCCGCAGTCAGGTGGGCACAGGCGACCGCAGCGAGCGCATTCGCACCTATAACTATCCGCAGGGGCGCGTTTCCGACCACAGAATCGGCCTTACGCTTTACAAAATCGAGCAGATTTTAAACGGCGATTTAGATGAAATCATTGACGCGCTGATTACCGCCGACAACGCCGAAAAGCTTAAAGCTTCGGCAGATTCGGCAGCAGAGGGCTGACAAACAAACCATAAAACACATGAAAATCGTCCGGCTTTTTGCCGGACGGTTATTTTTTTGTATAGGCGCTCCGTTTTTCGGGAACACTTTTGCTGGGAGGTGTTTCCATGAACCATTCCGAGGAAACCAAAAAGAAATTTAAATTTCGCGCCGGTGCGGTATATGCGGTTCTGGCGCTTTGTGTGGCAGGCGTCGGCATTGCCACCTGGTATTCGACCAGTGCAAAGCTTTTGCCCGATGCACAAGAGGAGACGACAAGTGAGACCATCACCGCGAAAATTGACGCGGACGATGTAACAAAACTGCCCGCCCCCGTCATAACGACCGGCCCGGACACTTCACAAGACGCGACGCCCGAAAACGCCGGCGGGCAAGAGGGCGCTGCGGAAGAGGGCGGCGTTGCCGTGCTCGCCTCAAAAGACAGCGTGGCGCGCGCCGAGACCTTTTCTTTGCCGATGGAAGCCGGCATTGCCAAGACCTTTTCCAACGGTGAAATGGTGCAGTCGAAAACCATGGGTGACTGGCGTGTGCACAACGGCGTGGACTTTAAAGGCACCGTAGGCGACGCGGTGAAAGCCATCAACAACGGCGTTGTGAAAGCGGTTTATGATGATGTGCTTTGGGGCACCGTTGTCGAAATCGACCACGGACAGGGCATGATTGCCAAATACTGCGGCCTTGGCAAGGGCAGCACACCGGAGGTCGGCGAAAAAGTGAACATCAACGACCGTGTGGGCAATCTCGGCACGATTCCGATTGAAAACGCCGACGAGCCGCACCTGCATTTGGAAATCTGGCAGGACGGCAAAGCCGTTGAACCGCTTTCCGCCATGGGCAAAGACCAAAACGGCGAACAAAAATAAATTTTTTAAAACAAGTATGCAGGCGCCCCGCAAAAGCGGGGTGCTTTTTTGCAAAATTTCAAGACTTAAAATATTTTCTTTCCTTGTATTTTTCAGTATAAATACCGGTTCGCGACAGACAATAACAAAGAAATATTCATTAAATTTAAAGGAGAATTCAGATATGAAAGCAACTGGTATTGTCAGACGCATTGACGACCTGGGTCGAGTGGTCATTCCGAAAGAGATCCGGCGGACGATGCGCATTCGCGAAGGCGACCCGTTAGAAATTTTTACCGCGCCGAACGGCGAGGTCATTTTTAAGAAATATTCCCCGATAGGCGAGCTGTCGGAAACCGCGCATCAATACGCCGAGGTGCTGCACCGCGCCACGGATTTGCCGGTCATTATGACCGACCGCGACCATGTGATTGCCGTTTCCGGCGCACCGCGCCGCGAGCTTGTGGACCGGCGCGTTTCAGAGGCGCTCGAAACGCTGATGACCGACCGCCGCAACTACACCGCTTCGCCCGACCGGCCACCGCTGCACCCGGTCACAGGCTATGAGCGCGAAGCCGCCGTAGCGTTCCCGATTATCGGGGGCGGCGATGTTTCGGGCGCGGTCGTTTTGGTTTTACGCGACGACGGCTCCATGCCGTCGCAGGAGGAAATCAAGCTCGCACAGGTCGCCGCTTCTTTCCTCGGCAAACAAATGGAAGACTGACAAAAAAAGAAAAACCGGAGGTCGTTGGACACTCCGGTCTTTTTTATTTGGATTTGTTTTCCGCGTCGTTGACCGCAGCGCGCAGCATGCGGATTTCCGCCGCGTGACCCGCGGTGTCGGTGGGCGTTTCCAAAACAAACGGAAGCGCCGAAAGCGCCGGGTGGCAAAGCAAATTCACAAGCGCCTGTTTACCGATGTGCCCTTCGCCGATCAACGCATGGCGGTCCTTGCGGCTGCCGAGCACATTCAAGCTGTCATTCAAATGCACGGCGCAAAGTTTAGAAAGTCCTATCTCACGGTCAAATTCCGTGAGCACGCCGTCTAAGTTTTCCGCAATATCATAGCCGCCGTCCCAAATGTGGCAGGTATCGAGGCACACGCCGACTTTTTCGCTGCACTGCACCTGCGCCAAAATTTCACCGAGTTCCGCAAAGGTTCGCCCGACCTCACTGCCCTTTCCCGCCATGGTTTCCAGAAGCACGGTAGTTTGTGTTTCCGGGGTCAAAACCGCGTTCAACATATCGGCGATTTGCGCCGCGGCGGTTTTTAAGGGCGTTTGCAGACGCGAACCGGGGTGAAAATTATAGTAATTGCCGGGAATATATTCTATGCGCCGCATATCGTCTTCAAACATTTCCCGGGCAAACTGGCGCGTGCTTTCATTCGGCGAGCAGGGATTCATCGTGTAAGGCGCGTGGGCAACCACCGGCGCAAAGCCGTTTTCTTTTAAAAACGAAGAAAACGCGCGCATATCCGCTTCGTCTAGCGGTTTTGCCTTGCCGCCGCGCGGATTGCGCAGGAAAAAGGAAATGGTCTGCATATCGGCTTCTTTTGCTTCTTTGCCCATATGAAGAAACCCTTTGGCGCTGGAAAGGAACGCCCCGAGATTTATAGTTTGTGTCATGTTTGATTCTCCTTTTGCCCGGTCGTCAGCGTGCTTTGCAGACTTTCTTCAAGCAAATCCAAAAACTGCGTCAACATCGGGTTTTTGCCGGTGTTTCTGTAAACCGCTCCGAACGACAGCGGCTCGAATTCCGGCAATGGAATATAGCGAAGCTCCGGGGTTTGCTGATTCGGGAAGGCTGCCGCCACAGCGAACGCATAGCCGGTTTCGACCAATACATTTAAAACCTCCTGATTGTCGCAGAACAAAATTTGTCCGGTGTCCCGGCCCGCAACCACGCGGCTTTGCGCGGTAAACAGCGCAGGCGGGCAAATCGGCGGGCGGCAGGCGGCAATGCGACCGACCTGCTGCAAGTCTTCAACGGTCAGGCTTTTTCGCTGCGCAAGGGGAAATTCCGAGTTGCACACACAAACCACCGGGCAGCGCGTAAGCTCCCGATAGCGCGTTTTGGGAATGCCGGGATTTCCAAACGAAAACAGCAAATGAATGTCGCCGTCTGCCAGCAGGTTTTCCATGGAATCGAACGGAATCAGCCGCAAAACCGGCAGGGCTTCGGGCTGCTCTGTGCGAAGCTTTCGCAGCGCCGTTTTCAAAAGCCGCATTTCCGGCACATTGCGGCAGCCGATCACCAGCCGTTTTCCTGCCGCACGCTGTAATTCGGTGACGCGCGCTTTGGAAATGTCGGACAGCTTCAGAATCTCTCCGGCGTATCGGGTGAACAAATACCCCTCTTGCGTCAGCCGCACGCTTTTGCTCGTGCGGTGAAACAGCTTGACGCCAAGCTCATCTTCTAAGGTATTGATTTGGTGGCTGACTGCCGGCTGCGAAATGCGCAGCTGCTGCGCCGCCTTGGAAAAGTTTAAATAGTTTGCCACTTCTACAAAACATTCTAATTGTGTCGTATTCAACAAAACACCTCCCACGGACATGCCGCTTGTTTGTTCAATTCATAAAAACAATAAAATTCTTTTATAGATGATAACATATTTGTATTTCACTTGCAAGAGAAATTGTGGTATAAAAAGTTCGTAGCAAAACTGTTTTGCCACGAACAGACCGAAAAGAGGCGAAATCCATGAAGCAAATTGACCGCGAACAACTTGTGCAGGACAACCGGCAGATCTGCATTCGCATGGAACGGCTTGCCAACCATTTTATGGCGGAACAAGGCTTGAGCGCCGTGCAGGCACATTTGCTGCTGTATGTTCTCTCGCAGGGCAGCCGCGGCACCTCGCTGACAGCAATTCACCGCGAATTCGGCTATTCAAAGGCAACGCTTTCCAACATTATCAAGCGACTGCGGGAAAAAGGTTATGTGCGTGCAGAGTGCTGTGCCGACGACGACCGCTTTAAGCTTCTGTTTGCCACCGAAAAAGGCGAGCAGGTGCAGGCGTTTCTGCAAGAGGCTGCACTTCGTGTGCAGCAGCAGGTCTATGGCTGTTTTTCCGAACAGGACCTGTGCACACTTGACCGCCTGCAAAAGAAAATGCTGCAAAACCTCTGCCCTTGCGCAGAGAAAACCATTCAGAAACAAAAGGAGGAATCCGAACGATGAGAACTGTTTTGCATCAGCTTGGCCGCTACAAAAAAGATACGGTCATCTGTATTCTCATGACGACGCTTGAGGTCATCATGGATATCTTATTGCCGTTCATCACCGCAATCATCATCGACCGCGGGCTTGAAGCGTCCAATATGTCTGTCGTTTTACGCTACGGCATACTCATGGTCGTCATGGCGTTTTTGGGTCTTGTGTTCGGTGCGGGCGCCGGTAAATATGCCGCCAGCGCCTCGTCGGGCTTTGCGGCAAACCTGCGCGAAGCCATTTACAACAACATTCAGACCTTTTCATTTTCCAACATTGACAAATTCAGCGTGCCGAGCCTTGTAACCCGTATGACCACCGATGTCACCAATGTGCAAAACGCCTTTATGATGATCATTCGACAGGCGGTGCGCGCACCGCTGTGCCTTGTGTTCAGCTATATCATGTGCTTAATCATCAGCTCCACGATGAGCCTGACCTTTTTGATTGCACTGGTATTTTTGGTGGTGGTGCTCGGCATCATCATGGTCGTTACCATGAAAATCTTCAACGAAGTCTTTCACAAATATGATGACCTGAACGCAAGCGTGCAGGAAAATATTTCTGCCATTCGCGTGGTCAAAGCTTTTGTGCGGGAGGATTTTGAAGACAAAAAATTCTCGAAAGCTTCTGCCAACCTGTATAAATTGTTTGTAAAGGCCGAGGGTCTGCTTGCGCTCAACAACCCGGCGATGATGCTGGCAATCTATTTCTGCATCATGCTCGTTTCATGGCTTGGCGCGCACTTCATTGTCAGCGGCTCAATGTCGACCGGCGAACTGACCAGTCTTTTCAGCTATGTGCTCTCCCTGATGATGAGCCTGATGATGCTTTCCATGATCGTAGTTATGATCAGCATGTCTATGGCGAGCATCCGCCGTATCGGCGAAGTGCTCGAAGAAACGCCCGATCTCGCTGAACCCGACCAGCCGATTACAGAAGTCCAAGACGGCAGCATCGACTTTGACCATGTGCAGTTTTCTTATAAACACGGCAGCGGCAAAAACACGCTGTCTGACATTGATTTGCACATTCATTCGGGCGAAACGATCGGCGTTATCGGCGGCACGGGCTGCGGCAAGAGCAGCCTTGTGAACCTGATTTGCCGGCTTTATGATGTGGGCGAAGGCACGGTGCGTGTCGGCGGCGTGGATGTGCGCAAATACGACATGGAAGTTCTGCGCAATCAGGTTTCTGTTGTGCTGCAAAAGAACACCCTGTTTTCCGGCACCATTTTAGACAACCTGCGCTGGGGCAACCCGGACGCCACAGACGAAGAATGCAAAGAGGCCTGCCGCGCAGCATGCGCCGATGAATTCATCGACCGCCTGCCGGATGGCTACGAGACCCGCATTGCCCGCGGCGGCGCGAATGTTTCGGGCGGTCAAAAGCAACGCCTTTGCATTGCGCGCGCGCTTTTAAAGAAGCCCAAAGTTTTGATTTTGGATGACTCCACAAGCGCCGTAGATACCGCGACCGACGCGAAGATTCGCGCGGCGTTCGAAAAGAAAATTCCCGGCACCACAAAAATCATCATTGCCCAGCGTGTTTCGAGCGTGGAAAACGCTGACCGCATCCTGGTGCTGGACAACGGCCGCATTGACGGCTTTGACACACATGAAAATCTGCTGAAGACCAACGCCATTTACCGGGAGATTTATGAATCCCAGGTGCAGGGCGGCGGCGACTTCGACCAGCCCGCGTAAAGGAGGTATTTGTTATGCAAGAAAGACCAAGCAAAAGAAATTCTTTTGCCGTTTTAAAGCGTGTTATCCGCTATATGCTGCGCGCTTACAAGCTGCCCTTTGCGATGGTGGTTTTGTGCATCCTGGTTTCTGCTGTCGCAAGCGTTATCGGCGCAACCTTTCCGCAGACACTGGTGGATGACTACATTGTGCCCATGCTGCAAAGCGGCTCCACAGATTTCAGCGGCCTCGGCTATGCGCTGCTGCGCCTGATTGGCGTTTTGGCTGTCGGTATTTTGGCAGCATACGGCTATAACCGCATCATGGTCACCATAAGCCAGGGCACCATGCAAAATCTGCGCAACGATTTGTTCCGCAAAATGGAAAAGCTGCCGATTAAATATTTCGACACCCACGCACACGGCGATATTATGTCGGTCTATACCAACGATATTGACACCCTGCGCCAGTTAATCAGCCAGAGCATTCCGCAAATCATCAACTCCACAATCACCATGACCGCCACCTTTATCAGCATGGTGGTGCTCAACCCCGCTTTAACCGTTATTTCCATTTTGACTGCGGTCGTGATGCTGCTGGTTACTTCCAACTTCTCACGGCTTTCGGGAAAATATTATGTCCGCCAGCAAAGAGACCTCGGCAATGTGGACGGCTTTATTGAAGAAATGCTCGACGGGCAGAAGGTTGTTAAGGTCTTTTGCCATGAGGAGGCCGCGAAAGAAGATTTCCGTCGCGTCAACGACGAGCTGCGCGACAGCGCCAACAAGGCAAACCGCTATGCGAACCTTTTAATGCCGGTCAACGCAAACATCGGCTGGGTCAGCTATGCGCTTGTCACCATTGTAGGCGCGGTGCTCGGCATCAACAACCTTGCGGGCGTAACCCTCGGCACCGTTATCACCTTTGTTGGGCTCAACAAAAACTTTACCCAGCCCATCACACAGGTCAGCATGCAAATCAACTTCGTGGTCACGGCGGCAGCCGGTGCGCAGCGTGTGTTTGATTTGATGGACCAGCAGCCCGAACAGGACGAGGGCTATGTCGAGCTGGTCAACGCCAAAAAAGATGAAAACGGCAACTTAACCGAAGTGCCCCAGCGCACCAACCTTTGGGCGTGGAAACACCCGCACCAAGCGGACGGCACCGTCACCTATACGCAAATGGAGGGCGGCGTAGTCTTTGACGATGTGGACTTTGGGTATGACGAAAACAAAATCGTGCTGCACAACATAAGCCTTTGGGCAAAGCCCGGCCAAAAAATTGCGTTTGTCGGCGCAACCGGCGCGGGCAAAACCACCATTACAAACCTGATTAACCGGTTTTATGATATTGCCGACGGCAAAATCCGTTATGACGGCATCAACATCAATAAAATCAAAAAAGCCGACCTGCGCCACTCTTTAGGCATGGTGCTTCAGGACACGCACCTGTTCTCCGGCTCGGTTATGGACAACATTCGTTACGGCAAGCTTGACGCAACCGACGAGGAATGCATTGCAGCGGCAAAGCTTGCAAATGCAGACGGCTTTATCCGGCGGCTTCCCGACGGCTATGACACCCAGCTTGCCGGCGACGGCGCAAATCTTTCGCAGGGTCAGCGCCAGCTTTTGGCGATTGCCCGCGCGGCGGTTGCCGACCCGCCCGTATTGATTTTGGACGAGGCGACTTCGTCCATTGATACCCGCACGGAAAAACTCGTGCAGGACGGCATGGACGCGCTGATGAAAGGCCGCACGACCTTTGTTATTGCGCACAGGCTTTCTACCGTGCGCAACGCAGACTGCATTATGGTACTGGAACAGGGTCGCATCATTGAGCGCGGCACACACGATGAGCTGATTGAAAAGAAAGGCAAATACTATCAGCTTTACACCGGTAATTTTGCAGACGCAACGGCGTAATTCTCCGCAGAGCTTTATCACCCATTTAAACACAAAATAAATAAACAATTAGAAGCCCCCGCACGCCGAAATGCGTGTCGGGGGTGTTTTTTCTGCTTCTATATTTTTTCTGCTCTTTACAATCAAAATAATTCGTCAAGCATAATATAATATTGCAATTTCTCAAGGTCTTTTTCTATACCCAGTTTTTCAAACAGCGCGTCGGGAGAAAAGTCCCGCTTTTTTGCGCCGAATTTTCCGGCAAAATTTTGCTTTAAGGAGCGATAACACAGGGCGATGTCCTGCCACCTGTCCGCCACACCGGCTTTGCCGAGGTCAATATAGCCGGTAATGCGCGGGCCTTCCGCAAACACATTCGGCAGGCAAAAATCCCCGTGGGTGAGACAAAGTTCCTCTTTCGGGCGGTTTTGCTCGAGCCAGCTTAACAGCGCTGCCGGGTTTTCAAAGCCACCTTTGCCGAAAGTGCCGGGTTCGGCATCCTCGACATCGACCAAGCCGTTTTCCACATTTCGGCGCGCGGCGAAAAGACGCTTGGAAAGCAGGTTGTCACAAGGGCAGTCTTTTATATCAACCGCCCAAAGCTTCCGAAGCCCTTGCACGAGCAAATCCAAAAGCCGCTCCGGAGTCTCTAAAAATTTTTCTTCTGCCAGCATTTCGCCTTTGGCGCGGGACATCAAAAGAAACGACCTGCCGTCCTGCACGGTATACGCAATTCTTTTCGGCACGGGAAGCCGCCCGGAAAGCCAGGAAAGCATTTGGCTTTCGTTGCGGCTTTCTTCACTGTCCGCTTGTATTTTCAGCACCATGTCTGAAAACAGCAGAACCTGCGAATCCGACTGCCCGACGCTGTCTGCTGTGTAATTTCGGTCTTGCAAAATCTCTTGAATTTGGGTGGGAATATCAACCCCCGAATGATTACTCTTGCTTTTCAAATTGTTTCAGCCTTTCTCTGCATATCGCCCGTTCTTTGTCGCTGAACAACTCCCTATATTCCGGTTTTAATACGCGGGCTTCGACCGTCAAGTCCGGTCTTTGATGCGTCATTAGCGCAATAAAACCCTCTGCGCCGCCGGGCTTTTGAATCAGTTGTTTTGCCGTTTTGACCCCACCTTGATCGCTCAACATTTGTAAAAACCTTGTGGCATTATACCCACATTCACGCTTTGCCGAAATATAAACATCTCGCATTTCCCCATCAAATTGCTTTTCTAAATCTTTCATAACAATCCCCTCGTTAAAAAATTTTACATTTCATTCTGCAACGCTTTTTGGTTCCACCCTTTTAATATTTCCAATGGTATCTCGTATTGTTTAAACGCATTCGCGCAAACATTCCAATATAGAATGGAGTCTATACAGTTAATAATAACGATTGTGAAAGGACTTTCTTGACACACTTTTATAATATCGGGATAGTCTGTTTCGTTAAGCATGCCGGTTTCTGCAAAACAATATAAGCCATTGGTTTCAAAATGCTTGTATTTTTGAAATTTGCGCGCTTTTTTCACTATCGTTTCAACTATCAGTTTTTTGTGCAGAGCACCGTCGTGAAAACCTTTTGTGGAAGAAATTACTGCAACCCCGTCTATTGAAGTTACGCAGCCCTTGAACTTTCCTTTTTCATTGTTTTTAATAACTTCCTTTACAATTTCTTCACCGGGTATCCCCTTCCCAAAATACTGTTGAACTAAAGATCGTGTCAAGCCTTCTCTCGGGCATTGCGCGGACGACCTCAATCCCCAAACTGTATTTTTCGCTTTGTAAATCTGGCTTGTCCTTTTGCTCAAAATCATTTGTGTTTAACCCGAGAATATAGCACAAGGATAATAACGCATATTTTTCATAATAATGCTTATCATACTTATTTATACCAACCTCTCCCCTCTGATACGCTTTGCCCTTTTTCGACGGTACGCCGGTTATAGGGCAAGCTATATCAAGCAGTTTCTAATTTTTCTATTTTGTATTTCTTAATATAATTGATGAAAAGAACCAACCCGAAAACAAAAACGATCAAGCCGGATACGGCGGCAAACAATCCGTTCTTATTGGATTCCGGCGTTGCAATTTTCCCCGGATTTTCGGGCTTATAATATATTGTCACTTTTTCGCCGACATCAAAATTTGTAAGCACTTGTGAAAAAGAGATTTCCGTATCCGTTGATAGCGTCCGGTGATATTCCGTATCGCCTACCGTATACACAATATATACATCTTCCAAGCCCATAAAATTATTTCGGTGATAGTCACGGACGGTTTTCGTGACGACGGCTTCGTATGTTTCGCAATCCTCAACGAACTGTGTGTATTGGATTTGTGCAATGATATAACAGACAACACACCCCAAGCCTATTAGCATGATGCAAATGCTAATAAAGATTCCCCTTTTCATATATACCTCCTGCAATTTTCTGTTGGTCGGTTTGCTCACACGCGGCATGCCACATGAAACGCTCAACGCCGCTCTAAAAGACAAACACACTCAATATGTTTCGTGTGGGGGAACATATCGACCGGCTGGATTTTGCGGACGCGGTAGCCGTTTTTGGAAAGGAACATAAGGTCGCGCCGCAGGGTTTCCGGGTTACAGGAAACATAAACGACTTTTTTCGGCGAGAGCGTCAAAAGCGACGACAAAAACGCGCGGTCACCCCCCGCGCGCGGCGGGTCCATAAGCACCACATCGGCTTTTTCACCGGCTTTTGCCATGCCGGTCATAAATTCCCCGGCGTCCGCTTTGAAAAACCGGATATTTTGAACGCCGTTTAATTTCGCGTTTTCGCGCGCGTCCGCCACGGCGTCGCCGTTGAGTTCGACACCGATGACCTGTTTTGCGTGCCCGGCGGCAAAAATGCCGATTGTCCCCGTGCCGCAATAGGCGTCAATCACGGTTTCGAGCCCGGTAAGCCCCGCAAATTCCAATGCCTTTTGATAAAGCACCTCGGTTTGCGCAGGGTTGATTTGATAAAACGCCCGCGCCGATATGCGGAACACGCAGTCGCCGAGCTGTTCTTCGATTTTGCCCGGACCGAAAAGCACTTCCTCTTGCGCCCCTAACACCATGCTGGTGCGACCGGGGTTGACATTTTGCAAAACCGTGGTGATTTCGGGGTGCGCGTGCAAAAGGGCGTTGACAAACGACCGCTTTTTCGGGAATTCGCGGCAGCCGGTCACCAGAACAACCATGATCTGCCCGCTTTTAAAGCCACGCTTGACGAGCACATGCCGCAAAAAACCACGCCCGGTGTCGGGATTGTATGGTCTTAATTTAAAGCTTTTCAAAAGCCGGCGCACCGTGCCGATGATTTCGTCGGCTTTTTGGTCTTCGGTAAGGCAGGATTCGACCGCCACCACGCGGTGGGACGCCGCCTGATACACACCGGAAATAATATTGCCGCGCCGGTCTTCCGCGAACGCCGCCTGCACCTTGTTGCGGTAGTGGTAGGGGTGCTCCATGCCCAGAATCTCCTCTACCCGGCAAAACTGCCCCAAAAGGCGAATGCACTGAACCTGTTTATATTGCAGCTGTTTTTCATAAGTCAGATTTTTCAGCTGACAACCGCCGCATTTTCTCGCAAGCGGACAGCAATTTTCGGCTTTTTCCAACGGCGTTTTCCTCCCTTTTTTCTGTTTATCGTAGCATTTTTCCTGTCTTTTTGCAACCGCATCTGTTTGTTAAAAAAATAACTTCTGCTGTTCAAATGTTTTTTCTTATTTTGAAATTCTGTTCATTGGTTGCCTGCTCATCTAAATTCCTGCCGAATTCACGCTTGTTTCCCGGCAAAAACAGCCGGTTAACAAAATGCACAAAGTTTAACTTGGTTTTTTGTTTAACATTTTGCCTGTTTCCCACTTTAAAAAAAGTGAACAATATGCTATACTTTCCATACAAAGAGATATTTTGGCAAAGGAGATGAAACCAATGGATTTCGGTAGCATTCTTAGCACAATCATGGAGGCACTTTCCAGCTTCCTTCCGATGGATGAGATTACCGGCGCTCTTCAACCGGTTCTCGACGCTGTAATGAAGGTCCTTGAACCCATCATTGGCAGCCTCATGGGCTAATTTTTGTATGAAAAGCGGCGGCGTGAAAACGCCGCCGCTTTTTTATTTTAGGAGTGATATTTTGAAAGGCTGTAAAATACTTTTGGCATGCGGCCTTTTGGTCTGCTTTTTATTGGGCGGCTGCGGTGCAAAAGAAGAGGTGCCCACCACCACTGCGCCCCAAACCACAACCGCACCCATAACCACCGCCGCGCCTGCAACGACAACCACCACAACTGCCCCGGCTCCGGAGACCACCCAAGCGGCAACGATTGTTTTTGGCGGCGAAGTTTACACCGTTCCCGAAAAAAGCGGGGATATGCTGTTTACAGACGACCCGAACAACAAATTCATCCGTGCGGTCGCAGACAAATACGGTGTGGACGCTTCCCTTTTGGCTTGTATTTATAAGAACCCCTCGAGCGACAGCAACTTTGTCTGGCAGTTTAACGGCCAGACTGATGCGAACGGTAACCTCATTCGAAATACGAGCACCCTGAAATATGTTTATAGCATATCCGCCGACTGCAACACCATCGCGCGCACCGGCGGGCTGACCGGTAACGACGGTATGTCCATAACAGCCGGTGTTTTGCTGATGCAAACCACCAAGCAGCTGATGATTCCCGAATTTCAAGACCAGCTGAATGCTTAACACAGGTAAAAAATTTGCCCCGACAGAGATTTCTGCCGGGGTTTTTCTTTATTCGATTCCCGCGTCTAAAATATGCATGGTGCGAAGCGCCCGGTTTTCGACTGAATCGAGCACCGAAAACGCGTAAGGCTCTAAATAGCTTTCGCCGGATTTTTTCGCAGCAAGCTCGTCATTACAAAGCCGCTCTAAACATTCAGAAGCAATCTGCTCGATTTCTTTTGCCGTAGTTTCACACGCCGGTGCAGAAAGGAGCGCCTCTAAGCGGTCGGGAAGCGTACCGGCACCCGGCAATTCCCGCGCCGCGCGAAACTGCCACTTGTAAAACGGCATATAGCGCTTATCCAGCAAAAACAACAGGTGCAGCGCCGCCTTGATAAATTCATTGCGCGCCAAAAGCGCCGCGCCCGGTTCGCCGTGAACAAGACAGCGGCTGAAATTGTACTGCCCGCTTTGCGCCATGGTGCAAAGACAGGCAGCTATTTTTTTGCGGCGAACATCTTCCGGATAAAAATTTAACAGCTGTTGGCGGATTTCAGAAAAAACACCTGCGCCATCATAAAATACCGTGCCGTTTGTCGCATTCGCCAGCGCATATTCCGGCGTATAGAGCCATTCCTCCGCCGTTTCAGGTGCGCGCGGCAGACCAATAAGGTCCCGGTAAAAGTCAGAAATACGAAACACGCCGACGCGGCTGTTGCCGTAATAGCTGTGCGCTTGCATTGTAACGCCCAAAAAGGATTTCGGAAGCCGGTTATAAGCGCGCATCAATGGGAACCCAAACGCCTGCTCGGCTTCGTCGGTAAGCCAAAAACAAAAACCTGCTTCAAAATCATGGTCTTTCGAGCACTCGTCATCATAGCCAAAGCACTCCGACCCGCGGCCGACAAGCCCGGCGGCAATCTGTTCTTTTTGCGCGGCAAACTCGGTTTCGAGAAGCGGCAAGCCATAGCTTTCAAAATACCGCTTTGCAAGCTCAAGCCCCTGCATAAAATGCATCCGCCCTTTCTTTTAAGTCTCTTGCCTGTTTGAAAAAACCGTAATAGCCGTAGGCTTCAGACAGCTTTCGGCAGACAAATGCATATTCCGCATCATGCACGATATTCGGCTCATTTAAAAGCGCAAACGCCTGCTGCAAAAGCAATTCGATCTCCTGCTCGGGCGCGTCTTTCGCCGCATATAAATCCGCAAGGTTTACAAGCGTGACGGCGCGGTCCGGCTGGGTGTTGTTGTTTCTGTTCAAGACCTTTAGCGCCGCACGATAGTTTTCTTCGGCTTCGTCAAAGCGCGCAAGCGCCGTCAGCGTTGTTGCAAGATTGTTATAAAATGCGGCAAAGCGCAAATCATTTGGTTCGAGCTCCTTTTCATAGACTGCCTTTGCCTTATCATACAGCGACAATGCACGCTCTGGCTGGTCAAACGCTTTACAGGTCGTAGCGGCATTCAACAGGATCGTTGCCGTGGAAAGAAGCCCTTCCCCGCCGATTTCCGCAATGAGCTGCAGGCAGCGCGAAACCGCAGAAAGCCCCCAGACCTTGTCGCCGATTCGCCGGGAAAGCCCCAAAATCTCGTTTTGCACAGACAGCTCGCCACGGCGGTCACGAAGCATTTGCGCTTCCTCGACCCAATAACGCAATATCCACGCGCCTTCTGTGTAATCTTCGCGCGCAAGGCACGCGTCCAGCTTGCAAATCACCGCATCGACCGGGATTCTGCCCTGCTGTTTGTTGGGGTCATAATTGTAAAACGCCTCGCCGCCGCAAAGCGCGCAGGCAGGCTCTTTATAATCAAACGGGTCCAGCATAGTTACCTCCAAACTGTGCGGCGCACTTTCTCTGCGTTTGAGACAACGGTTTCTATGGGTATGATATCGTATCTCGTTCAATTTGTCAATAATAGGAACTATTACTGATAGTGGAGGAGTATACAAAAAAGCGAAGGGTGCGGGCGTTGGGCACTCTTTGGGTTGCTTAAAAAGCCGGTTAAGGTTTGCCGGAGAGTGCTGCCGTGTGCAAAAATACGATTGATGCGTAAAAACCAAGGAGGGTGCGATTGCACACCGGGACGATTTGTATGAACTGAACTACGAAAACGGTGTGATGCCGGGAGCACAAAGACACCAAGAGTACTTACAAAATATTGCGGCACGAACGAGGTTTTCCGAAAAAGGCTTGCCGCCATGGAATTCTTTACAAAGTGCTTGTTTGCATTTGCATATACTCCGGGAAAAAACAGGGATTTTCACAAAATTTTTCATAATTTCTATGGACATTTTACAATGGCAAAATGCACAAGAGAAAAACTTAAAAATTATCTGTCAGGCGCTCCGCACAGTATATTTTGTAAAGTAAATCAAACAGACAGTAGTTCGTCATTTATTTAACAAACTTTATAAACAATGGTTCAAAACCCCGCTTTTGTTCAAAAATAAGCATGTTTTGGGTTACTTTTTAACATTTTAAACAGGGTTTTGAACATTTTTGAACAAAACTATTTTATACTCTTTGTATATTTTAAATTTTATAAACTTTGTTAATTTTTCCATATTGACAGGTTTTTCGCCTTGTTTTGTCAGTCACTTTTTAACGCACCGCATAAAATTTGGTTTTGCTCCCATACTATAAAAAACAGGACGCGGAGGCAAAAATATGGTAAAAGGCATTAACCGGCAAGTATTGGAAATTCGTGAAACGGGATCGCCGTATTTTGAGCGTGCTTTTTTCTTTGTCAGTCCGGATTTTGCACAGACTGACGAAAAAAAGCTGCGTGCAGCCGCAGAAACCGCCCTGCACGCGGCAGACAGAGTTCCGAAAACCCGTCATAAAAAGCGGCGGGAAGTCCTTTTTTGGATGACCTCGTCCGGTGTTGCCGCCGGTGTGGGGGCACTCATCACCGCGCTTTGCACGCAATAAAAATTCCGCTTTGAAAGCAAAAAGAAAAGCACCTGCCAAAACAAGGCGGGTGCTTTTGCTTTGTGAAAAAATTCATTTCGCCGCTTCGGGCGGCAGGGAGCTTTTGCCGGTCAGGTGCTCAACCGAAATTTCCAAAACGCAAAATTTCCCGGCATAGCGTTTTAACTCTTGCTCAATAATCGCTTCATCATGACAGCCGTATTTTTTCGCAAGCAGCCGCGCAGCAGCCTCACATTGTGCCGCGTCCGTCAGCACACGCGCTGTGCCGAATGCGACGGCGCTTGCATACCGGGTGGTGAGCTTATCGGGAACAACATCGTCTCGCTCCACCACGCAAAACGACACCTTGCCGTTTTGGTTTACCGCATCCACCTTGTGCCCCCCAAGCGCGGAATGGATATAAATTTTACCGTCTTGATACACAAAACTCACCGGGACAGCATACGGGTAACCTTCGTCGCCCGTCACCGCCAGCACACCGTGGGAAGCGCACTTGAGCAGTTCTTCGGCGGCTTCCTCTGAAATTTGCCGTTTTTTCAAACGCATTTCTCTGAACATAAAAACTCTCCTTTCAGCCGACGCTTGCAGCGGAAAACATTTTGTCCGTCTGCTTACGAAGTCCCGTGTGTTCGGGAGCTGTCAGCGCAGGGTCTTGCTTTAACAATTCCTCTGCGGCACGGCGCACCGTAACAAGCATTTCGGTGTCGCGAAGAATGTCGGCGAGCCGCAGTGCCGGTAGCCCATGCTGGCGTTTGCCGAAGAAATCGCCCGGTCCGCGCAACTTCAAATCCGCGTCGGCAATTTTAAAGCCGTCGGTCGTTTCGCACAGCACCCGAAAGCGCTCGGTTGCTTCTTCGTTTTGCGCGTCCGAAACCAAAATGCAGGTGGATTTTTCTTTGCCCCTGCCAACGCGACCGCGCAGCTGGTGCAGCTGAGAAAGCCCGAAGCGTTCGGCATTTTCAATTACAATTACGGCGGCATTCGGCACATCGACACCCACCTCTATGACCACGGTGGCGACAAGGATATCCAGTTCTCCTGCGGCGAACGCCCGCATGACCTCGTCCTTTTCTTTCGGCTTCATGCGCCCGTGCAAAAGCCCCAGCCGCCGGTGGCGAAACACCCCATTGGCAAGCGTTTCATAATATTCCTCTGCGGGAATCAGATTCCCCTCGCCCTCTTCGACCAAAGGACAAACGATGTAAGCCTGAAGCCCCCGTTCGATATGTTTGTCAATGAATTTATAAATCCGCTGATGATAAGAACTGCCCACACGGTAGGTTTCAATGGTTTGCCGGCCGGGCGGCAGTTCATCGAGGACAGAAACATTTAAGTCGCCATATAAAATCAGCCCCAAAGTACGCGGAATTGGGGTGGCGGACATGACCAGAATATGCGGATTGTCGCCTTTTGCAGAAAGACTTGCGCGCTGTCCGACGCCGAAACGGTGCTGCTCGTCCGTAATAACAAGTCCGAGGCGCGAAAACCCGACATCCTCCTGCAAAAGCGCATGGGTGCCGACGGCAAGCTGGATTTCCCCGGCGGCAAGCGCGGCTTTTATCTTCTTTTTTTGCGCGGCGGGGGTTGAACCGGTCAAAAGGGCAATTTCGACCCCGGTGCCGCGAAAGAATTTTTGAAAGGTTCGGTAATGCTGTTCGGCGAGCACTTCCGTAGGCGCCATAACAGCCGACTGCATCCCGTTTTTTGCCGCGGTAAACACCAAAGCGGCGGCAACTGCCGTTTTGCCCGAACCGACATCGCCCTGCAAAAGCCGGTTCATCGGCTCGCCGGAGCGCATATCGGCGGTGGCTTCTTTCACGGCACGCTGCTGAGCGCCGGTCATGGTAAACGGCAGAAGCTTGCAGAATTCCGAAAAAGCATCTGCGTGCACCACACAGTCGGTTTTAAGCGTTTGGGTTCGGCTTTTCAGCTGCAAAAGGCCGAGCTGCAGCAAAAACAGCTCGTCAAAAATCAGACGGCGGCGCGCTTCTTCGAGCGCGGCTTCGTCCGGCGGAAAATGAATATGGTGAATGGCTGTGTCGAGCGTGCAAAGCTTATTTTGCAGGCGGATATGTTCCGGCAAAATATCCGGAATCGGTGCATCCAACGCATCAAACACCGCATGCACACATTTTTCAATCGTTTTCGACGGCAGTGCCGCCGTGGACGGGTAAATCGGGCGAATGGCGCTTGCGCTTTGCGGCTTTTGAAACAGCGGCGACGCCATTTCCCGCGCGCCGTAACGGTTGCGCACGGCTTTTCCGAAAAAGAGATATTCCTCGCCCTCTTTCAGCATTTTCCCGATATATTTATTATTATAAAAGGTAATGTTCAAAAGTCCCTCGCCGTCGGTCACGCTGGTTTTAAAAAGCAGAAGCCCGCCCGGAACGCGAATTTTTTCCGGCGTGTGGCAAACCGTCGCACGAATACAGCACGGCGTATTTTCCGGCATTTCGCGAATCGGAACGATTTGGCTCCAATCCTCATAAGCGCGCGGGTAATAACGCAAAAGAGCGCCGGCCGAATCGACCGAAAGCTTGTGAAAAGCTTCGGCGCGTGCCGGACCGACACCCTTTACATATTGAATATCCGCTTTTAACTGCATAACCATTCCTCCGCCGCAAAGGCCTGCGCCTTTATTCTACGGCAGCCAGGAAATAGTAGACGGGCTGACCGCCGTCAATCACATTGATTTCTACATTCGGGAAACGCGCCTGCAGCCGCGCGGCAAGCGCCTGTGCCGTTGCAGCGTCGGTATCTTCCCCATACAGAATGGTGATGAGAGACCCGCTGTATTTTTTCACCAAACGGCGCGTAACACGATAGGCCGCGTTGACCAAATCATCTTCAACGAGTGTGATTTTGCCGTCCTCCATGCCGAGCAGCTGGCCTTTTTTGATACGCTCACCGCTGACTTCACTGTCACGGGCGGCAAAAGTGACCTGCGCAGTATGCACGCCCTCGGCGGCTTTCATCATTTGCAGGTGGTTTTCCTCGGGGCTTACGCCGTCTTCAAAGCTAAGCATGGCGGTGATGCCCTGCGGAATCGTTTTGGTGGCAAGCACGCTGACACCACGGTCGGCAAGATGCACGGCCTGCTCCGCCGCCATGATGATATTTTTATTGTTCGGCAACACAAAGACATGCCGCGCAGGGGTAGCTTCCACCGCCTGCAAAATATCGTCTGTGCTCGGGTTCATGGTCTGCCCGCCCGAAACAACAACATCGGCGCCGAGTTCTTTGAACAGCTCAATAACGCCTGCGCCTGCGGCGACAGCCACAAAGCCGTATTCCTTTTCCGGTTCGACGCGTTCCAGCTTGGGTTCTTCCGGTGTTTGCGATTCGGGTTCCGTCTGCGCTTCCTCACCTTTCGGCGCAGAAGTGCCGGACGGCGCGTTCTCCTGTAAATTTTCTACAACAACATTGGTAATCGGACCAAATTCCAACGCAGCCTGCAGCACATTGCCGGGCTCGTCAGACTGCATTTTTACTTCCAAAGCGCCTGTTTGCGTGGCCGAAACGCGCACTTCGCCGCCGAGCGCTTCCAGCTTGCTTTGCAATTTCGCTGTGTCGCAGGTTGCGTTTGGCGCGCAGAGAATCTTCAGCGCACAGCGATAAGCATAAGACTTTGCGGTTTCCTCTTTATCTGTCTTTTTATCAGCGGCTTCAATCATTACGCCGTCAACAAGATAGCTGCGCATACCCTCTAAAATATACAAAAGCCCCTGCCCGCCGGCATCCACGACACCCGCTTCTTTCAACACCGGCAGCATTTCCGGCGTTTTTAAAAGCGCGCCTTTTGCTGCAGCGCAAAGAATTTCCATGACTTTTTTGCAGTCCGTCTCTTTGGCCTCGACGGCGGCGGTCGCCGCAAGACGAATCACGGTCAAAATCGTGCCCTCGGTGGGCTTCATCACGGCTTTATAAGCGGATTCGCGTCCCAAGTCAAACGCCTTGGCAAGCTGAATGCCGTCGGCACTCTCAAGCCCTTTCAAGCCCTTGGAAACGCCGCGGAATATCAGCGAAAGAATTACGCCGGAATTGCCGCGCGCACCGCGAAGCAGTGCAGAGGCGGTTTTTTTGGAAACGGTTGCGACATCGCTTTCGGGCATAACCTGCAGCTCGCGCGCCGCAGCGCCTATGGTCATGGACATATTTGCGCCCGTGTCGCCGTCTGGAACCGGGAAGACATTCAGCGCGTCCACTTCAGCGCGGTGATTTTGAATATTGTTTGCGCCCGAAAGAAAAGCGCATTTGAGCATATCTCCTGTAATCAACTGTAACACTCCTAATTACTCTTTCATGCCGTCAACGAACACATTGATTTTTTTAACGGCAAGACCGGTCGCCTGCTCGACTGTGTAGCGCACTTTATTGGTAATGCTGTCTACAATCGCCGAGATGTTGACGCCGTAGGTCACAAAAATGTGCAGGTTAATGGTCAGGTCGGTTCCGTTTGATTTTACGGAAACACCCTGGTCCAAATAATTCCTCCGGCGGAAAAAGAACGAGCGCAGCCCTTGTGAAGCGTTGCTGTTCGCCATGCCGGCGACGCCGAAGCATGCCGTTACGGTGTGGCCGATGAGGTCAGAAAAATAGTCGTCGTTGATTTCGATATGTCCAAGGTGATTTTCAATTTTAATCAAGGTGAATCTCTCCTTTACATCATCCTATTCAACTCAAAGCCGCGGCAACGGTGATCCCGGCAAAATCGGGGGCGTAAATATCCGCCTTGCTCATAGTGGCGCCGCTGGAAATGGTAACGCTGTCACCCTCGCCCCACCAGACATAAGAGCCGTCGTTGACCACGGTCAGCTCATTATACCCCGAAATGCAGTAAACCGTCAATGTCTTTTCACTGTAATAATTCCAGCTTTGCGTATTGCGGAAATACGCTTTGCCGAGGTTCTCGCCGTTTACAATAATGCTGGCGTAGCGGTCGATTTGCTGCGGGTTGTAGTCGTGATTGCCGAAGCACTGGTCGTTGGCATAAGAAAGCGTGATGCGATACCAGCCGGAGCGTGGCACATTAAAGCCGAATGTGGCGCTGTCTTTTCCGTTGCCGCCGAGGTTGCCGATGTTATAGCCGGTGGGCGAATAGCTGTTTTCTACCAGCCTCGCATTTCCGGCAAGCGTAACGGTTTCGGCATTTGCAGCCACTTCAGTTGCTGTCTTCAGGGGATTCTTTTGTAAGGTGATTGTCTGCGGCAGTGCGCCGTCGGCAAACTCCAGATAATTGACGCCCTTGCGCAGATAAACGGTGCTTGCCGCCGCGAGGTCTACTTCGCCGACTGCGGTGTTGTCAAGCAGCAGCGTTGCGCTTCCGGTTTGGTCGGTTGTCATTGTATAGTAACCGCCTTCAGACAGCACAAGCATAAACTTATCGCCGTCGGTCGCTTCCCGTTTCGGCTCGCTCGAGAGCGTTATCTTTCTTGTTTCATAGTCTTCCACAGAAGTGGTAGTCGTATCCACCGGCGTTAAACGCATAAAATCCATGCCGATGTCGTAAAGACCGATTTGTGTTCCGTCATAGGTGGTGACGGTGGTTTTAATGGTGTATTCGCCTTTCGGAATATAGCGGTAAACGGTTGCCATATCCATGTAAGCGACGGTGTAGGTATTCTCCAGCATAATGTCGGTGGTTTCGCCGCCGTTCCACTGCACGGTCATTTTGACCGGCGCACGGTCGCCGTTTGCCGCCTTGTGCTGGTTGCTGTAAACAAAATCGCATTTGTAAATGCCGGAGGCCGGCACGGTCACATGGTAGGTCACATCGACATATTCAAAGGTCGTGTCCTGATAAGGCAGGGTCGAGTTGGTGCCGGGCAGACTTTTGCCGCTGGTGCAGTAGCTGCCGTTGGATTTTGCATAAGAAGTATAGTTGCCGTTCCACTTGTCACCGCCTGTGGCAGAATTGGTGGGCATTTCAATCATATTGGTGCCGGCTTCGACCTCCACACGAATGGGGCGATAGGGATTTTCATAAACCGTGCCGCCGTCCGCTTCGGTCAGCGTGACGCGGTAAGCGCCGGTCGTCGTAACGGTATCTGCCCAGCGCACGGTATTGTTTTCGACCTGCACATCGCCGTCAAACAACAGATTCGGCTCCAGTTCTTCGCCGGTAAGCCCGACAAAATCGACCGCTTCGACCTTCATGTGCACTTTTTGCACATTGCCAAACACAGAAGAAAGGTTCTGCACGGAAACTGCCGCGCCGTCGCCGTCGTTTTGGGCACCGGCGTAAAGCACCTCGACGGTTTTAGAATCGGTGTTGCGGCTTGCGACTGCACGCAGGACGCTGTTGTCGGTCGAGTTGACAGAAAGCTCTTCGCCGACCATATCGGCATACCACTTATAAACCCACCAGTCGGCATTCGGCGAGTTGTAGTCGCCGGTCAAGTCGTTCATATTGTTGGCGGTTCGCCAATAGGCTCGGCAGCCCGCCGCATCGTTTTGCTCAAACACGGTAATCCATTTTAAAGAGTTGGACGGCATGGCGTTGCTGCTCTTTGCGCCGTATTCAGTGATGCAAACCTCAATCGGCTCAATGCCGAGGCTTTGCTCAAGCGCGCGGAACTGGGCGTAGTGGGTCGAAAAGCTTTCGATGCCCTGGTTGACCTCGGCAAGCTCATGCCATGAAACCACATCCGGCAGACAGTTGTTGTCGCGGCAATAGGTCATAAAGGTCTGCATTTGATTGGCGTTGTTGTCGGTATACCCCTGGAAGTTCGGGCCGCCGACCTTTGCCTCGGGATTTATGGATTTGATGATGTCATAACAGGTTTTGTACGCGACATTGTATTCCGCCGAAAAGTTGCTGTTTGAGAACCAGCCGGTGTTGACACCGCCGCCGTCCGGCTCGTTGAACGGATAATAGACGATACGACTTCTGTATTCCGGCGCAACGGATTCGTTAATGTCGGTCACGATTTCGCGCAGCATTTCATAATAAGCCGTAAGGCCCCCTGCCGGCGGCTGATAGTACCAGGTGTCGATTTTATCCTGACAATAGACCTGCAGATATTCGCCGCCCGCTTCAAAAAAGGTCTCATACACCTGCGTCACATCGCCCATCGGGTGCTGAAGGCCCGCTTTGGGCTTCGCGACCGCGGTATAGACGCCGATTGCAGCGAGGGTGTTTTCGCTGGGCACATCCGGTTCGGCAAAGCCATATAAAAACCCGGTGGCTTTGTGGGTCATTTGCCCGGTAACGCTGCCTGCGTCCACGGTTATGGTGCGGTAATCATCGGTATTGTCACCAAAAAAGCTGTTGTCGGGTTTTCCGTTTCCGGAGCCCACGCCGGAAATGGAAAGCATTGCCGCGATAACAATGGCGATCATCCGAAAAACTGTTGTCATTTCTCATCCGTCCTTTTTTACGATCAGGATTGCGCTGTACTCCAGCGCGTAATATTTCCATACACGGCATAAGCCGCGAGTGAAAAATCCGGCGCAAGGCCTTTGCTGTAAGCCGCCATGCCCGAACGGTAGCAGACCGGAACAAACGGCATGTCGTCTAAAAACGCTTCGGTAAATTGCTCGGTGCTCAGTTCGCCGGATTGGAATGCTGCAAAAGCCTGCCAAACCGGAAGCGCCTTGTTCATTCCGGCAGAAGCGCTGCCGCCCTCGGCGTAAAACACAGACAAATCCAAATTTTCCGGCAGCTTGACTTCACCGATATATAAAGTGAAATTCCCGGAAGCGACACGGCTTTGGTATTCCGCTGCCGGTACGCTTTCTACGGTAACAGAAAACCCGCAGGCGTTTAAGTTTTCGGCTATGCTTTGCGCCGCAATCACACGGAAGCTGTTTTCCGAATTGACAAGCAAGGTCATTTGCAGGGTTTCTGTGCCGTTGGTGCGCACGCCGTTTTTGTCATAACGGTTATAGCCGCTTTTTTGCAGAATCTCCGCCGCACGCTCGGTGTCGGCTTCGGTCTGGCCGACTGAAAGATTCTGCGCCGCGAGATAATCGGGGTGGAACGGAAGCCCCACCGCCACAGCACAGCCCTGATAGGCGGCAGACGCCACAGCCGCTTTGTCGGCGGCGTAATAGATTGCCGTCCGCACCGCCGCATTGGCGAGCGCGCCTGTGGAGGTATTCATGCCGAGATACACCAAATTGTTCATCGTTACAAATTTATTTTCCGCAACCACGCGCGTATAACTGCCCGAAGAAAAATCGGAAAACAAATAGCTTATATTGCCGATTTCCAGCGCGTTTTTCAAATAAGAAACATCTTTAATGGAAAACAACGAAACCGACTGCACCGTGCCCTGACTGCCGTGCGGATTGGCGGTCAGCGTTTTGTCGGCCGCGAGAACGAAAGCCCCGGTTCCCACCGGGATATCCTCGGCTTTATCGGCTGTTTTGCGCTTTACAACGGGGAAGGTCAACAGATTGGCCGCAAGCTTGTCGGGCGCGGCAAGCGTAAATTCAACAGCACCGCTGCGGGCTGTCGCCTTTGTCACGGAAGCAAGGCGCGAACCGTACCAGCCGGAAGCCTTGGCAAGCATGAAGGAATAGACCACATCGTCTGCGGAAAGCGCACTGCCGTCGGAAAAATTCGCGCTTCGCAATGTGACCGTCATTGTGTTTCCGTCAAACGAACAGCTGTCGGCAAGCACCGCCTGCGGCGCATAAGCCGCCGTCACTTCAAAAAGCGGCTGGCAGTAAAATGCGCTGAGCGCCCGGTTTTGCGCACTGGTGGCAAAATAAGGATTTAAAGAATCCTTGTCAAAATACGGTAAAGTTAGCGTCAGCGCCTGCGCTTCGCCCGCCGCATTGGAGCCGCCTTGCTCACCGGGTGTTTCTTCCTGCGGGTTTTCACCGCAAGCTGTCAAAAACAACAACAGGAACAGCAGAAGCACCGCAAGCGTTCTGCCGGTTCTTTTATGAAACATTTGCATATGCGCTGCTTTTCCTCCTTTTCTATAAAGAAATCGGTTCGACAGATAAAGCGCGGTGCGTGCGTTTGTCTATCTGCACGAAAAGCCCTTGCAAACAGCATTCGCCTTCCGGGTTTTGGAAACGCACCGGCATTTGCGTGCGCATTTTCTGAATGGCAAGCTCCGGGCTGACGCCCAAAACGGAGCGTTTCGGACCGGTCATGCCGAGGTCGGTAATATAGGCAGTGCCGTTTTCCAAAATTTGAGCGTCGGCGGTTTGCACATGGGTGTGCGTGCCGACCACAGCAGCTACGCGCCCATCTAAATAAAAGCCCATTGCGCGTTTTTCGGCAGTGGCCTCGGCGTGGAAATCCACAACAATGAAATCCGCTTCGTCTGACAGTGCGGCAATCGCCTCGTCCACACAGTCAAACGGATTGCAAAGCGGCTCGAGGTAAACCGTGCCGAGCACATTCACAACGCCGACGCGGACAAAGCCCTTGTCGAGCACCGCATAGCCGCGCCCGGGGCAGTCGGGTTTATAGTTGGCGGGACGGCACACCGAAAGAGAGCTGTCGAGATAATCATAGACTTCCCGCCGCCGGAAGGTGTGATTCCCGCCGGTGATGAAATCGACGCCCGCCGAAAACAGCTGCTCGGCAGAGTCGGGCGTCATGCCGTTGCCCTGCGCTGAGTTTTCTCCGTTTGCAATGCAGATGTCGATTTGTTTTTCGCGTTTGAGCGCGGGCAGCGCGGCTTTGAGCTTGTCACAGCCCGCCTGCGCGACCACATCGCCGATAAAAAGAAGATTCCAAAATGTCGTATTCATAAAGCTTTTAAAAGGTGCGAAAAACGCACTGGCCCTGACTCCTCAACAGAATCAGGGCCCCCATAATCTTATTTTGCGTATTCGATTGCCCGGTTCTCACGGATGATATGTACCTTGATTTGTCCCGGGTATTCCAGCTCGTCCTCAATCTTTTTCACCACATCGCGCGCGATGATCGTCATTTGATCGTCGGACACCACATCGGGTTTCACCATGATGCGGACTTCTCTGCCCGCCTGAATGGCAAAGGATTTTTCCACGCCCTCAAAAGAGGTTGCAATTTCTTCCAGTTTTTCAAGGCGTTTGATATAATTCTGCACATTTTCACGGCGTGCGCCGGGACGCGCTGCGGAAATCGCGTCCGCCGCCTGCACAAGACAGGCAACAATGGTTTTTGCCTCGATGTCGCCGTGGTGCGCCGCAATGGCATGCACGACCTGGTCGTTTTCGCGGTATTTCTTGGCATATTCCACGCCAAGGTCAATATGCGACCCTTCAAACTCACGGTCAAGCGCCTTGCCGATATCGTGCAGAAGGCCTGCGCGCTTTGCAGTTTTCACATCGGCGCCGATTTCCGCCGCCATAAGGCCGGCAAGATAGGAAACTTCCAAAGAATGGTTGAGCACATTCTGACCGTAGCTGGTTCTGTATTTCAGCTTGCCGAGCAGTTTGACAAGCTCGGGGTGCACGCTGTTGACACCCGCGTCAATAATCGCGCGTTCGCCGGTCTGGCGGATGGTCTGCTCTACCTCGCGTCTGGATTTTTCATACATCTCCTCAATGCGCGCCGGGTGGATGCGCCCGTCGGAGATCAGTTTTTCAAGGGTCAGCCGCGCAACCTCACGGCGCACGGGTTCAAAGCTGGAAACGGTAATGGCCTCCGGCGTGTCGTCGATGATAAGGTCAACGCCGGTAATCGTTTCAAGCGTGCGGATGTTTCGACCTTCACGGCCGATGATTCTGCCCTTCATTTCGTCGTTGGGCAAAGATACAACGGAAACCGTCGCTTCAGAAGCGTGGTCCGCAGCGCAGCGCTGAATGGCGGTGGTGATGATTTCACGCGCGAGCGCGTCCGCCTCATCTTTGGTGCGCTGTTCAAAATCCATAATCCGGACGGCTTTGTCGTGGGTGAGTTCTTCGTCCAGATTCTGCAAAAGCAACGCCTTTGCCTGTTCCTTGGTAAAGCCGGAAATTTTCTCAAGCATATCAAACTGGCTTTTTTTGATTTGCTCCACCTCTGCAAGCTTTGCATCGGCTTCTTTCAGCTTTTCGCTGAGTGCTTCTTCCTTCTTTTCCATCGCATCGACTTTTTTGTCGAGCGTTTCTTCTTTTTGAATCAGCCGTCTTTCCTGGCGCTGGACTTCAGCGCGGCGTTCCTTGGTTTCTTTTTCCGCTTCGGAAATCAAACGGTGAGCCTCGTCCTTGGCTTCCAAAATGGTTTCCTTGCGTTTGTTTTCGGCGGTCTGTACGGCCTGGTTGACAATGCGTGCCGCCTCTTCCGTAGCGGAGCCGATTGCCGCTTCTGCGACCTTTTTACGATGCTGGCCGCCAATGATAAAGCCGAGCACGCCGAATACCACCGCTGCCACGACGGCTGCGATAACTGCAATAACTATCGGATCCAAAAAGTTTTGCACCTCCTTGTGTTCTGAATTTTTAGGAATAAATATTTTTGGGAAATAAAAATAGTATGAATAATACACAATTTTCCGCATGTATATTATCCATACTATTTTATATCTTTTGTATAAAGATGTCAAGAATGAGAATGGTCTGTTGCCTGTTTCGCACAAACTTTATTCCCGCCCGGAAAATCCCGGGCGGGAACGGTCACAGCCTTTTTATACAATTTTTGTCTTAAGACAGCTCAAACTGCCCGGTATAAAGCTGATAATATTTGCCCTTTTGCCGAAGCAGATCATCGTGGTCGCCGCGCTCAATAATGCGGCCGTGTTCCAACACCATGATTGCGTTGGCGTTGCGCACGGTTGAAAGTCTGTGCGCAATGACAAACACGGTGCGGCCCTGCATCAGCTTATCCATACCCTGTTCAATCAAATGCTCGGTGCGCGTGTCGATCGAAGAGGTCGCTTCGTCAAGCACCAAAACGGGCGGGTCGGCAACCGCGGCGCGCGCAATCGCCAGCAGCTGACGCTGCCCCTGCGAAAGGTTTGCGCCGTCGCCGGTAATCACCGTGTCGTAGCCCTGCGGCAGGCGGGTGATGAAATCGTCGGCGTTGGCAAGCTTTGCCGCTTCGACAATCTGTTCGTGCGTTGCGTCCAAATTGCCGTAGCGGATATTGTCTTCAACCGTGCCGGTAAACAGGTGGGTGTCCTGAAGCACCATTGCGAGCGAACGGCGCAAATCGGCTTTTTTGATTTTTTGAATATTGATACCGTCGTAGCGAATCTTGCCGTCCTGAATTTCATAAAACCGGTTGAGCAAGTTGGTAATGGTCGTTTTGCCCGCGCCGGTCGAACCGACAAACGCGATTTTCTGACCGGGCTTTGCATACAGCGAAATGTCGTTAAGCACTGTCTTTTTGCCGTCATAGCTAAAGGTGACATGCTCAAACTCCACATCGCCCTCCAGCTTTTTATAGGTGACAGAGCCGTCGGCCGTGTGCTTGTGCTTCCACGCCCAAAGACCTGTGTGCTCGGGGCACTCGGTCAGCGCGCCGTTTTCATCGTATTTTGCATTGACCAGCGTTACATAGCCGTCGTCCGTCTCGGGCTTTTGGTCAATGACATCAAAAATACGCTCTGCACCGGCAAGCGCCGACAAAATATTGTTGAACTGCTGGGAAAGGTTGGTCAGCGGCTGGGTAAAGGAACGGGTATATTGCAAAAAGGACAATACCGTACCGACCGAAAGCGTATTGCCAATGACAAACACGCCGCCCGCCGCCGCGATTGCCGCATAAACGACATGGGAGAAGTTGCCCATAATCGGCATCAGGGCGCTGGCATAGGTGTTTGCGCTGGTCGCCGCCTGCTGCAGCTCGTCGTTAAGCGCGGCAAACTGTGCAATCGACCTTTGCTCATGGTTAAAGACCTTGACGACCTTTTGCCCTTCAATGGTTTCTTCAATAAAACCGTTTGCGGCGCCGAGTGCGCTTTGCTGTGCACGGAAATAGCGCGAGCTTTTTGCACCCATTTTCTTAATGATGACCAGCATCACTGCAATGGCAAGAATCATCAGCGCCGTCAGCCGGAGGCTTAAAAACAGCATCATGCCGAAGGTCGCCACGACCGACACAAGCGACGAAATCGTCTGCACGAAGCCCATGCTCAAAAAGTTACGGACGGTATCCACATCGTTGGTGTAGCGGCTCATCAGTTCGCCGTGGGTGTGGGTGTCAAAATAGGAAATCGGCAAATCCTGCATGGCGTCAAACAAATCGCGCCGGATAATATTGACCGTGGACTGGGAAAGAATCAGCATAATCCGCGCGTAGCCGTAAGACGCCGCCGCGCTCAAGGCAAACAGCACAGCCATGCGTGCAAGCATACCTATAAGCGGTCCGAAGTCTGCATTTTCAGGACCGGCCGCCAACATCGGCTGCAAATAATCATCGACAATGACGCGGATAAAGTAGGACGCGAAAACCATGCCGAGGGTGCTTAACAGCACCATAACAACTACAAGAATCAGAAGCCATTTGCGTCTGGAAAGATAGCCCAGCAGGCGCAAAATGGTCTTTTTTACATTTTTCGGTTTCTGGAAGCGGTGCCCGCCCGGGCCGCCGCGTTTCATTCCTGGACCTGGCATGCGCTTTCACCTCCCTCGGTTTCTTCTACCGTTCCCTTTTGCTGGGAATAGTAAACTTCACTGTATATCGGACTGCGTTCAAGCAGCTCCTCATGTGTTCCGATGTCGGCAATTTTACCGTTGTCGAGCACAATGATTTTATCCGCATCCTGCACGGAGCTGATTCGCTGGGCAATGATAATCTTGGTTGTGTTGGGAATATCGTTGCGGAACGCTTCGCGGATTTTCGAGTCTGTGAAAGTATCAACAGCGCTTGTGGAGTCATCTAAAATCAAGATTTTCGGCTTTTTGAGAAGCGCGCGCGCAATGCAAAGGCGCTGCTTCTGCCCACCGGAAACATTCACGCCACCCTGCCCCAAGTCGGTTTGGTAGCCGTCCGGGAAGCTCATAATGAAGTCGTGCGCCTGCGCCGCCTTGCACGCCGCAATGACCTCTTCTTCAGAAGCATTTTCGTCGCCCCAGCGCAGGTTTTCGAGAATCGTGCCGGAGAACAGCACATTGTTCTGCAGCACCATGCTCACGCTTTCGCGCAGTTCTTCAATCGTGTATTCCTTAACATTGTGGTCGGAAACGAGCACCTCGCCCTCGGCGGCTTCGTAAAGGCGCGGAATCAGGCTCACCAATGTGGTTTTTGCACTGCCCGTGCCGCCGATAACGCCCACAGTTTCGCCGGAACGGATGGTAAAGGTGGCGTGGTCAACCACATTGCGCTTGCCTTTTTCATTATATTTAAAGCTGACATCACGAAATTCAATGTCGCCGTTTGCCACTTTGAGTGCACGGTCGGCATGGTCGTCGTTGATGTCCGGCACTTCGTCGAGCACTTCCTGGATACGCGAAACCGACGCGCGTGACATGACATAGTTGACAAAAATCATGGCAATCATAATGACCGAAAACAGAATCTGCATGACATAGGTCAGAATGGTGGCAAAATTACCGATTTCCATTGTGCCCGCCACAATAAACTTGGAGCTTAAAAACGCAATCGTCAAAATCGTGCCGAACAGCACCAGCATCATCATCGGCTGAGCAAGCACCATCAGCTTTTCGGCAGAGACCGCCGCAGCCATTAAGTCATCATTTGCCTTTTTAAACTTTTTCTTTTCATAGTCGCCGCGGACAAACGCCTTCACCACGCGAATCGCAATCAGGTTTTCCTGCACAGAAGCGTTTAAGCCGTCAAACATTTTAAACATGCGTTTAAAGCGCTTGTAGGCAATCGGCGCAAAAATGGCAAGCGTCACAAGAATCAGCGGAATGACATACAAAAACACCATGGAAACTTCGTGGTTGATGCGGAAGCTTAAAACCAGCGCAAACACGAACTGCATCGGTGCGCGGAAGAAAATGCGCAGAAGCATTTGGTACATGTTTTGTATGGTCGTCACATCGGTGGTCATTCGTGTGACCAGCGATGCCGTGCTGAATTTGTCAATGTTGGAAAACGAAAAGGTTTGCAGATTGTGGAACATCGCTTCGCGCACCCGCGCGCCGAGGCCCATGCTCGCCACCGCCGCGAGCCTTGCCGCCAAAGCGCCGCAGAACAGCGAAAACGCCGCCATTAAAATCATTTTTCCGCCGGTCACAAGCACATAATGCATGTCGCCGTTTTGAATGCCGACATCGACGATTTTGCCCATGTAAAGCGGAATGAGCAGTTCCATGACCACTTCGCCAACCATTAAGAACGGGCAGAGAATCGACTGCCAGAAATAAGGCTTGGCATATTTAATCAGTCTTCCCATGGAGGTCACCTCCGTTACAAAATTCTTCTTCCATCAGTTTAAAAACGCTTTTTTCTTTGGGAACATCCTCGGAAATGTTCCGGCACAGGCGGTCAAGATACCCGCCCAAAGCGTCCAGTTCCGCTTTTGTGAAACCGGCAAACAGCTTTTCATCGATTTGGTCAAAACAGGCGTGGATATAATCGCGCTGTTCGCGCCCTTTTTCGGTTAAGCTGATACGGTTGCAGCGCAAATCCGTTTCGTCCGCAGTCTTTGTCAAAAGACCGCTTTTCTGCATCCGCCGCACGGAAACCGCGACTGACGCCGGTGAAACATTTAAAGCGCGCACCAAATCACTTTGCGTGCACGCACCGTGCTCTGCCAAATAATCAAGCACCGGCGGCTGCCCGAAATAGACATCGCTGTTTTTCAGCGCCCGGTGTGTAACATAGTGCCGGTACCATTCTAAGGCGCGCAGCTTTCCGGCAAGCTCCATATACTGCGTTGGCATGCGCCGCTCTCCTCCCAAAATAATATTTAGCCGGTTTATAATTAGCCGGTTAACCGTCTCGTATTTTACCCCCGGTTTCCCCGCTTGTCAACGGGAAACCGGGAATTTTTTGTCTTTAAAATTTTATAGTTTCAAAAAGATAGCGAAATCAAAGGCTTTTCGGCCGAAAATCAACATTTTAAGAGAAAGTGTTGCGTGACTTTTCCGGACAAATGTGCACGCTTGGCGCTTTTTGTGAAATGCGTTTTTTCAAATCAGCAAAAACGGAGGCGTTTTATGAAAGAGAAACTCACCAAAAAACAACAGGCGTTTTGCCGTCATTTTGCGCGGACGCGCAACGGCCGGGAGGCGGCCGCAGCCGCAGGCTTTTCGGTTTTTCCCGAAACCGCCGCCGGGCGGCTGCTTGCAAATCCGAATATTCAAAAGTATTTGCACACGCTTGAGCAGGAAACCGAAGCGACCAAAGCGGAACTGATTGCCGGTTACCGGCGGCTGGCGTTCGGCTCGGTTGCCGACGCAGTGCGGCTGCTGCTTACAAGCGACGGTGACACGCCGTTAGACCCGGAAACGCTTGACCTGTTTTTGGTGTCGGAAATCAAGCGCCCGAAAACAGGAGGCTTGGAAATTAAATTTTTCGACCGGCAAAAAGCGCTCGACCGGCTTTCGGAATTATTGGGCGGCAGCACGGACGGCGCACTGCCGTTTTACGCGGCGCTCGAAGCCTCGGCAAAAGCGCTGAAAACCTATGGGGAGGCGGACGAATGAGCAGTTCGCAATTCAAAACCTTTTCCCAAAAGCAGTTGGAGCTGCTCACCTGGTGGTGCGCGCAAAGTCCCCACCGCGACCGCGACGCAATCATCTGTGACGGCGCAGTTCGAAGCGGCAAAACCGTTTGCATGTCGCTTTCGTTTGTCTTTTGGGCGTTTTACCGCTTTTCAGAGCAGTCGTTCGCCCTTTGCGGCAAGACAATTACGGGCTTACGGCGCAATGTTGTGACGCCGCTTTTGCCGATTTTAAAAAATCTTGGGTTTACCTTTACCGAACGGCGCGCCGCAAATGTGCTTGAAATTACCCTGCACGGGCGCACCAACCGGTTTTATTTGTTCGGCGGGCGCGATGAAAGTTCCGCCGCGCTCATTCAGGGTATGACGCTCGCGGGGGTCATGCTCGACGAAGCCGCGCTGATGCCGCGGTCGTTTTGCGAGCAGGCGATTGCCCGCTGTTCTGTGGAGGGCTCGCGGCTTTGGTTCAACTGCAACCCCGAGCACCCTGCACACTGGTTTTACAAGGAATGGATTTTAAAGCGCGAGGAGAAAAACTGTTTGTATCTCCATTTCAAAATGGAGGACAACCCCTCGCTTTCCCAAGATATGCTCGAACGCTACCGCCACCTTTACAGCGGCGCTTTTTACCGCCGCTTTGTTGAAGGACAATGGGTCGCGTGCGACGGGCTTGTTTACCCTTTTTTCAACGAAACCATGCTCTGCGACGCGCCGCAGGGCTTTGACCGCTTCATCGTCTCGTGTGACTACGGAACCGTCAATCCCACTTCGATGGGGCTTTGGGGACGAAAGGAAGGGGTATGGTACCGCATCGACGAGTTCTACCACAGTTCAAAGCAAAAGGGCTTTCAAATGACCGACGAGGAATATTACCGTTCGCTTTGCACGCTTGTCGGCTCAAAAAAGGTGGACTGCGTGATTGTAGACCCGTCTGCGGCTTCGTTCATCGAGTGTATCCGCCGTCACGGCAAATTTCGGGTGCGGCGCGCGCAAAACGATGTGCTCGGCGGGATTCGCCGCACATCGGACGCGCTCAAAAGCGGGCAAATCCGCATTTGCCGAAACTGCCCGGACATTGTTCGTGAATTTTCCCTTTACCGCTGGGACGAAAGCGCGAAATATGACGCGGTGAAAAAGGAAAACGACCACGCGATGGACGATATGCGCTATTTTGTTTCGACCGTTTTGCAGTCGCCGGCGGACGACTTCTTTGCGGTCGCGATTCCAAGAGAAAGGAGGTGCTGATTTTTGGCTTTGAGAAAAACCAAGCAGAAAGCGTCTTCGCCGCAAAAACCCGCGCTTGCAGTCGGCGGCGAAAGTCCGGCGCACCCGTTCGGCGCGCTTTGGGCTTACACCCCGCCCACGGCGGTGCAGGGCGACTTGTTTTGTGCGCTTCGGGAAGCGATTCCGATTGTAGACACCGCAATTTATAAACTGATACGGCTCACCGGGGGGTTTCAGGTGGTTTGCTCAGACGCGCGGTTTCAGGGCGTGCTCGACGATTTTCTCGCCCATGTCCCCTCCGACAGTGCGGGGCGGTCGTTCCAATCCTTTTTGGACAATTTCTTCGAACAGCTGCTCACCTACGGCACGGCTGTTGCGGAAATGCTCCCCGATGAAACCGGCGCAATACAATATCTTTACAACGCGCCGCACAAAAGCTATCTTCTGCGCCGCGGCAAAACGGATTTCCGCGTGCCCGAGGTGCTTTTGAACGACGGGCTTTCGGGGAAACCCCTCCCTTACCAAGAGAATTTTCTCACAGCAACGCTCCACCCGCGCCCCGGCGCGGTCTACGGCACTTCGCTTTTACAGGGGCTGCCGTTTGTAAGCTCAATTCTTTTAAAAATCTATAACGCCATCGGGCAAAACTGGGAGCGCGTGGGCAATGTGCGGTTCGCGGTGACTTATAAGCCGTCGGACGACGCGCACGCCTACACAAGAGAGCGCGCCATGCAGATTGCCTCCGAATGGGGCGACGCGATGCGCAGCCGCGAAGCGAAAGATTTTGTCGCGGTCGGCGATGTGGATATTAAAGTCATCGGCGCAGACAATCAGATCTTAGACAGCGAGGTGCCGGTGCGCCAAATGCTGGAGCAAATCGTGGCGAAGCTTTCCCTGCCGCCGTTTCTTCTGGGGCTTTCGTGGTCAACAACCGAGCGCATGGCTTCCCAGCAGGCGGATATTCTCACCACGGAGCTTGAGCAGTACCGCCGGATTTTAACGCCGGTCATAGACGCCGTTTGTCGAAAGCATCTGCGCGCGTTCGGCTGTACCGCGCCGCTCGAAATCATTTGGGACGACATTACGCTCAAGGACACCGTGGACGAGGCAACCGCCCGCCATTTGGACGCGCAGACCAAGGAAATTTTGCAGTCTCTCGGCGAAACCAAAGAAGAAAATTAAGAAAGGAGGGCCCTTATGCAAAAAACATTAAAAAGCAAAACAACCGACACCGGCGTAACGCCGGAAATGCTTGAAAAAATCAACCGCTACACGCAAACGCCTTTAAATGAAGACGAGGTATTTGTGTTTTCGGTGGTGCTTTGTGACAACGAAATTGACCGCGATTTTGAACGCTTTTCGGTCGACGCGCTGAAAAAACTCGCGCCGCTGTTTGAGGGCAAAACCGCGATTAAAAACCACAGCATGGACAGCGACGACCAAAGTGCGCGCACCTTTCAAACCGAAGTTGTCACAGACCCCGAAAAGGTCACTTCGCTCGGCGAGCCTTACACCTATTTAAAAGCCTACTGCTATATGCCAAGACTCCAAAAAAACGAAGAGCTGATTGCGGAAATCGGCGCGGGTATAAAAAAAGAGGTGTCCGTCGGCTGTGCGGTGGCTTCTTGCATTTGCTCCGTTTGCGGTGCGGACGCGCGCAAAACACCCTGCAAGCACCGCCGCGGCAAAAGCTATAACGGAAAGCTTTGTCACTTTGTGCTTGAAAACCCGACCGACGCTTACGAGTGGTCGTTCGTTGCCGTTCCGGCGCAGAAAAACGCCGGTGTAACCAAAGGCTTTGAGGACTTCGGGACGCTCAAAAACCGCCTTTTCTCGGAAGAACAAGAACAGGTTGTGTTAAGCAAAAAAGAGGCGCAGACAATTTCTGACTACCTCGAAGCCGTCCGCGAAGATGCCGAAAATGGCAGGGCATATCACACCCAGCTTTGCGAAACTGCGGTCAAGGGCTTTGCGAAAGTCATGCCGTCATTAGACAACCGCGTGGCGGAGACGCTCTGCCGCGGGCTTTCGGTCACGGATTTAAAAGCGCTCAACAAGGCGCTTGCCGCCGAAGACAAAAAAAAGGCCGTTTCGCTTCGCCCGTTTCTTGCGGCGGAAGAAACCAAAACGCCGCAAAACGAACAATTCAAATTTTAAAACAGAAAGGAACTAAAACAATGGCTAATTTTGAAACCATCCGACTCGACAAAGGCTTATATTCTTCGCGCAAGGGTTTTACCGCCGAGCTTGAAAGCGTAGACCCTTCCGAAAACTACAAAGGCACGGCGCTTGAGGGCTTGGACGCATTTGAACGCCAGCTGAAACGCTTCGACATCAAAATTCACGGGGCGGCAAGCGACTGCGTGGAAAAATTCTTCCAGACCTCCGACAGCGCGGCGCTGTTCCCCGAATATATCGCGCGCGCCGTCCGCAAAGGGCAGGAAGAAGCCGACCTTTTGCCGTATATTGTCGCGTGCAAAACTGACATCAACGGCATGGACTACCGCACGATTGCTTCCGTGCCGACCGAGTCCGAGAAAGAATTGCAGGAAACCGACGAGGGTGCAACGATTCCCGAAACCAATGTGCACACCCAGGAAAATCTGGTGCAGCTCAAAAAGCGCGGCAGAATGCTGGTTGCGTCTTACGAAGCATTGCGCTTCCAGAGGCTTGACTTGTTCACCGTGACGCTCCGCCAAATCGGTGCGTACATTGCGCGCACGCAGTTGAAAGACGCTGTAAGCGTCCTCGAAAAAGGCGACGGCAACAGCAACGAAGCGCCGGTTGTCGACATGGCGGGCGAAACGCTCACCTATAACGATTTGGTCGATTTCTGGAACACCTTTGACCCCTATCAGCTCAACACCATGATTGCCTCCCCCGACATGGCGGCGGCAATTCTCAAGCTTTCCGAAATGCGCGACGGCACGGCGGGGCTTTCGTTCCACGGCACCGGCAAAATCGTCACCCCGCTCGGCGCAAATCTCTTGAAGAGCAGCGCTGTTCCGGCGGGCAAAATTATCGGTCTTGACAAAACCTGCGCGCTCGAAATGGTGCAGGCGGGCGGCATTATGACCGAATACGACAAGCTGATTGACCGTCAGTTAGAGCGCGCCGCAATCACCCAGATTTCCGGCTTCGCAAAAATTTACACCGACGCGGCAAAGGTGCTCGCGTAAGGAGGTCGCTTTATGATTGATGTGGTTGCCGTTTGCACCCATCTTCGCCGCTTTTCAGGGCTCGAACTCGACACGCTCGACGAGGCGATGCCTATTGCGGCGGTGGCGTGCGCCGAATATTCCGAACGCCTGAAAGCCCCCGAATACGCCGAAGAAGCCGCGGTGATTGACGCGCTCGCGTGCGTTTGCCTTTACAGGCTTCGCCTGCGAAGTGCCGAAACGCTGAACGGCGAGACTTCCTACAAGGCGGGCGATGTTTCCGCCTCACTTGACCCGGCGGCGCTTGAAAACGCCAAGCGGTTACAGGACACGGCGCTGACAGCCGCGGCACGCTTCTTTTGCGACGACGATTTTGTTTTTGAGCAGGTCGACGCATGAACGGGGTGTTTCAAAAATACGGCCGCAGTGTCTTTCTTTCGGACGAGGGCTGGAACTCGCCGGTTTTCCGCGCGTTTTTACAGCCGCTGCGCTACAAAAACAAAATGTATTTGGAGGGCGCTTACACCGAAATCGGGCGTGACACAAGCGGGCTTTACTTATATATCGGGCCGCACGACCACGACTTAACCAAGCTTTCGAGAAAAGCGCGGATTACCGACGCCGACGGGAAAGCCTATCTCATTCAGCGTGCGGAAAAAATCTTAAAAGGCGACAAGCCCTATTATTTTTGGGCGGTCGTCAAAGAAGTTTGTGAGGTGAAATAAATGCTTGCAGCAAGCGGACATTTACAGCAGCTTGTCAGCGATTTTACGGCGGACGAAGCTTTTTCGGACATCACCTTTACGCTGGCTTACGAAAACGACATCAAGCCCTATCCTGTGGACAAGCCGATTGTCGCATTCACGACGGACAAGACCACCATCGGCGAACAGCTGACAATTTACAACCAGGACGGCTCGCAGGTACTTTCCAAAAACCGCATTGCCGACACGGTGATTAAAACTTCGATTTTTGTGCCGTATGAATCCGGCGCGCTCGAATGTTTTGAAATTTTCGACCGTGTGTTCACAAAGCTGTTGTTTTCGTCGTCGATGAAAATCGTTTCGAGCCACTGTTACAACAGCAGTTATGTACGCGACTGCGGCGCGCTGGTTTTAACGGCGGACTTCACCATCCGCTCCACCGAAAAAAGCTAGTGCGCGCCGGCGCACACCGAATCGCGGTGGCACCGGCCACACCGAATACGAGCAGGCAGTTTGCAAAATTTTATACTGTTTCGCCCGACCAAAAGGTTCCTATTTTGTAGGGGCGGCGTTCCACCGCCGCCCGCAAGAATACAGCAGAGCCTCTTCCGGGGTAAGAAAATCAAGGAAAAATCTCACTACCTGCGCGATTCACAGCGCGTTGGCACGCGCCCGGCGGCAGAAAAGCGGGCGGGCACAGAGGCCCGCCCCTACAAGTGCAAAGCCGATGTCGGGAGGACACAGCTGTTTTTATTACAAAGTAAAAGCCGCGATTCGGTGCGCCCGGCGGCGCAAAAAAGCTCCCGGTATCTGTAAAAAGATACCGGGAGTTCTTTTATAATTTGTTGTAGTTAAATTTTAACTTGTCGCTTTTTAATACTTTTGCAAGCGGTGTTCAGAATCGATTCTGAATTATTTTTCTTCAAAGAACGCCTTGAATGCGCGGTACGCCATATAGACATCGAGCTTGGAAACCACTTCAAACGGCGAGTGCATGGAAAGCACCGGTACGCCGAGGTCCACAACATCCATATTGAGCGCCGCAAGATACATCGCAACCGTTCCGCCGCCGCCGGCGTCCACTTTGCCGAGTTCGCAGCACTGCCACACCACGCCTTCGCGGTCGAGCAGACGGCGCACTTCGCCCATGAATTCTGCGGAAGCATCAGAGGTGCCGCCCTTGCCGCGGGAACCTGTATATTTCATAATCGCCACGCCGTTGTTGATAAACGAAGCGTTCTTGCGCTCGGAAACATCGGGGAAGGTCGGGTCAAACGCCGCGTTGACATCCGCCGACAGACAGCGGGTGTGCGAAAGCACGGTGTGATAATTTTCCCCGGCGGCTTTGGCAAGGTCCGCGATGAAATAGCGAAGATAAGCGGAGTTCAAGCCTGTGTTGCCCTCGGAGCCGATTTCTTCTTTATCCGTCAGGCAAGTGATTAAGGTATAATCCGGGTCGCTGACGGCAAAAATCGCTTCTGCCGCCGGATAAGCGCAGACGCGGTCATCGTGACCGTAAGCGCCGATCATACTGCGGTCAAAGCCAATGTCGCGCGCCGGGAATGCGGGAACCATTTCCAGTTCGGCGCTCAGGAAATCGCTTTCGACCACGCCGTATTTTTCAAACAGAATCTGCAAAATATTCAGCTTGACCTTTTCACTTCCCTCGTCGGCGCAGAACGGGCGGCTGCCAATCAGCACATTCAGCTCTTCGCCGCGCACGCCGTCGGAAAGCGTCCGCTTCATCTGCTCGGCCGCCAGGTGCGGCAGCAAATCGGTGACCACAAACTGCGGGTCGCCTGCGTCTTCGCCGATATTTACGGTAACGCTTTCACCGTCTTTCTTGATGATTACGCCGTGCAAGGACAGCGGAATGCAGGTCCACTGGTATTTTTTAATGCCGCCGTAATAATGGGTTTTGAACAGCGCCAGCGCGTTGTCCTCATACAGCGGGTTGGGCTTTATGTCGAGCCGCGGGGAGTCGATATGCGCCGCAGAAAGACGCACGCCCTCGCTTAACGGCTTTTTGCCCATAACGGCAAGCACGATTGCTTTGCCGCGGTTGTTGTAATAGATTTTATCACCGGGCGCATATTTTTTGTTGCGGTCAAAGGCGACAAATCCCTTTTTCTTTGCCTTTTCTTCTACAAATGTCACCGCTTCGCGCTCGGTTTTCGCCGTGTTGAGGAAAGCTTTGTAGCCTTCGCAAAATCGGTCGGCGTTTGCAACTTCCTCTGCATTCACGATTTCACACGCGTGCTTCGGCTGATAAAACAATTTTTCTTTGAGGCGTTCAACCTCGGTCTTTTCAGACATCTTCTGCCAACTCCTTTTCATAGAGATTGCTGTAAATGTCCATGGCTTTTAAAACCTTGTGGACATAATGGTTTGTATCTTTGGTCGGGATTACATCGAGCGTGACCCCGTTTTCGGAATATTCGGGATTTTGCAGCCAGCGGTTCACCTGCCCGCGCCCGGCGTGGTAAGCTGCCGCGGCGGTTTTGGGGTCGTTGCCGAATTCTTCCAAAAGCAGGCTGTAAAACAGCGTGCCGTACTGCACGGAAACATCGGGGTCGTGCAGCGCCGCCTCGGAATAGGTTTCGCCGGTTTTGGTCTGAAGCCACGCAAAGGTTTCGGGGGTAATCTGCGTAAGCCCCAGCGCACCCGCATCGGAAACTGCGTCCGGGTCAAAGCCGCTTTCGGTATGTACCACGGCATACATCAGCGCCCGCGGGACATCATATTCGTCGGCGTATTTGTCGATTTCAAAGCTATAATCCATTGGGTAGACGGCTTTATAGATGGTGTTCATGCTGAAAAAGACAGCAACGCCGATTATAAGCGCGAACACAAGCACCAGCAAACCGAATTTCGCCCATGCTTTTTGTTTTCGTTTGTTCATAACGGAAAAATCCTCTGTATTTCTTCTTCCAAATCGTAGGGCGGATAATTGCGCAAAACGCAGTCGCAATGTTCGGTAAAAAACGACTCGGGCTTTTGAGAGCGGATTCGGAAAAGCGCCTCTTCTCTTGTCACCCCGTCGCGCGCCATAACGCGCTTTAGGCGCACTTCTTCGGGCGCAATCACGCCGACCGTTCTGTCGCAAAGCGCGTTTTCACCGCTTTCAAACAAGGCTATCGCTTCTATTATAACCCATTTTGCCCCGGATTCAAGCAAAGCTTGTAAGTTTTGGCGGATTTTTTCAGTGACCGCCGGGTGCACCGCGTCGTTGAGCTGTTTGGTGCGCTCAGGGGAAGAAAACGCGGCCGCCGCAAGGGCTTTTTTATCGAGTTCCCCTGTTGTAGTTAAAATTTGACTGCCGAAGATTTCGGAAAGTTTTGTTAAAAGCGGAGCGCCGGGCACATAAAGAGATTTTGCAACGGCATCCGCGTCGATATGGACATAGCCGCGCTGTTTCAGTTGTTGGCAGACGGTGCTTTTTCCGGCACCGATTTGGCCGGTAATACCGATAATCTCCATATATAACGAACTCCTTTTGTGGCACGCGCCGGCGTGCGGCGAATTCGAGCAGGCAGTGTGCACAGGGCGTGAATATCTTTGCCCGGTATCTGCCAAGATAAAACTTTACGGACTGATAAATTTTTCGGTCGGGCAAAAAAGCAAGTCTTTTGCAAACTGTCTGCCCGAAAGTAAAAATTCGCCCGTCTTTTTAAAGGCGGTGGAATCCAAAGGTGAAACCTTTGGTCGCTCCGCGCACGGAGCGAAATCTCTTTCTCCAAAAAGCGCAGGAGGGGAGCAAAAATATTCCGGCGGAATATTTTTGTGTGGGGAACCCTCGCCGGGGGTTCCCCGAATCGCGCAGGCAGCGCGATTTTGTCTTGATGTTCAGCCCGGTTTCAGCCTTGTGAAAACCTTGCGCGCCGAATCGCGGCGCGGGCTGCCGCGCGGCAAATACGCGCAGGCAGTGAGATTTATATTTTACTTTCTTAACCCGGCATCGGCTATATGCAAAATCTCACGGACAGCCGCAAGGGCTGTCCCTACGGATCGATGAATGATTCAGTCGGGCTCTCTCCCCCCAGTCGCACGGTGTGCGCCAGCCCCCTCGTCAGAGGGGGCACGGTTCTTATGTGCGATAAAAGCCTCGGCTATTTGCAAACTTGCGTTTTCTTTTCCTCCCTCTGACGAGGGAGGTGGCTTTTGCCGCAGGCAAAAGTCGGAGGGAGAGAAAAGTGCGGCGCCACCGGGGGGTTCCCTGAATCGCGGCGCGTGCCCGCAAAATCAAACTGCCTCGACAAATTTAAAGCCGGCGGCGCGGATTAGGCGGTTATACACCGCCAGCCCGACCCCCGAAAGCTGCGGACAGCGGGCATAAACGGTTTTCGCCCCCTGCTCGTCCAGCTCGCGAAGCGCATCAAACAGCCGGTTCGCCTGGGAAAGGCCGTCGTCAGCCTCGCCATAGGTCACGGCGCGGGGAAAATACTGTTCCTCCCCTGCAAAGCACAGCACGAACGCGTCTTTTTCTTTGCTTTCCAAAAAGCGGCGGAATTCTTTGAGCGTCCCTTTGACGATTGTGATTTCCGCGCGCGGGGCATAGTGCTTATATTTCATCCCCGGCGACGCGGCGCGCACGCCCTCCGCCAATTTATGCAGCACGGCGTCGTCCACATCGACTTCGCCGAGCAATTCTCGCAGCTGTTCAACGGTAACCCCGCCCGGACGAAGCACGCGCGGGCGTTCGGTTGCCAGTGTAATCACGGTAGATTCCACGCCCACGGCGCTGCTGCCGCCGTCCAAAATCAGCGGGATTCTGTCGTGCATATCGTCAAACACATATTTTGCATTGGTGGGGCTGGGGCTGCCGGAAAGGTTCGCGCTCGGCGCAGCCAGCGGCACGCCCGCCGCTTCAATCACGGCGTGCGCCACGGGGTGTGACGGCATACGCACGGCAACGGTGGGCAATCCTGCGGAAACCGCGTCGGGGATTTTCTCGCTTTTCGGCAAAATTATGGTCAGCGGACCCGGCCAAAACGCCGCCGCTAATTTTTTGGCGGCTTCGGGCACTTCGGCAACCAAATCCGAAAGCGTTTCAACTTTCGCGATGTGCACAATTAAGGGATTATCCTGCGGGCGGCCTTTGGCTTTGAAAATCTTTGACACCGCTTCGCCGTCATAGGCATTGGCGGCAAGACCGTAGACCGTTTCGGTCGGGATAGCGACAACCTCGCCTGCACGAAGCAGCGTTCCGGCTTTTTCGATTGCCGCTTGATTCAATTCGTTTTCACCCGCAAAGGCGGGCAGCACTTCCGTTTTCATTTTGGTCTGTCCTTTTTAGGGGGTCATTATCCGACCAGCGCGCGAAGGGCAAAGTAGCCGATCACAATCACGCCGAGCACGATACGATACCAGCCGAACACCTTGAAGTCGTGCTTTTTGATATAACCCATTAAGAATTTGATGATAAACACGGAAACCACAAACGCGACCGCCATGCCGACGAGCAGAATTGCGATTTCCATACCGGTATATTCAAAGCCGTATTTGACGAGTTTCAGTGCGCTCGCGCCGAACATGACCGGCACTGCCAAAAAGAAAGTATATTCCGCGGCGACCGTGCGCGAAACACCGAGCGCCAGCGCGCCGACAATGGTAGCGCCCGAACGGGAAGTACCGGGGAACACGGCGGCGACGAGCTGGAACAGGCCGATATAAAACGCAATCGGATAGGTGATTTCAGCAATGGAGTTGATTTTGGGTGTTTTCTTTTTATTTTGATTTTCAACGATGATGAACACAATACCGACCAAAATCAGCATAATGGAGACGGTCTGCCAGTTATAAAACCATTCGTTGAGTTTTTCGTCGAGCAAAAGACCGACGACTGCCGCCGGAATGCACGAGACGAGAACTTTAAACCACATTGAGAAAATCGGTTTTTTGATTTCGAGTTTCTTTTCTTTAATCCCGAACGGCCACAGCTTTTTCCAGAACATGACCACGACGGCGAGAATTGCGCCAAGCTGAATGACGACCAAGAACATCTCTTTAAATTCCGGCGTGACATTCAGGCGAATAAACTCATCGACCAAAATCATGTGCCCCGTACTGCTGATTGGCAGCCATTCGGTGACGCCCTCGACGATGCCGAGAATAATCGCTTTTAAAATTTCCAACATGGGTTTTACCTCCACTGGTTTTCTTATGTTTTTACGGTTACTTTTAAGTATACCAAATATTATGCAGAAAAGAAACCTCTAATGTAAAATTTGTGGCGCGTGCCAACGCGCGGTGAATTCGAGCAGGCAGTGTGCACAGAGCGTGAATATTTTTGCCCGGTATCTACCAAGATAAAACTTTACGGACGGATAAATTTTTCGGTCGGGCAAAAAAGGCAAGTCTTTTGCACCCTGTCTGCCCAAAAGTAAAATTTCGCCCGCCTTTTCAAAGGCAGTGGAATCCAAAGGTGAAACCTTTGGTCGCCCTGCGCACAGGGCGAAATCTCTTTCTTTATAAGAGCGCAGGAGGGGAGCAAAAATATTCCGGTGGAATGTTTTTGCGTGGGGAACCCGCGCCGGGGGTACCCCTGCGCGGGCTGCCACGCGGCAAATCGTGGTGGCGCCGGCCACGCCGAATCGAGACTTTGACTTAGCAGTTAAAACAGCCTTGTCCTCCCGGCATCTGCCAAGATAAAACTTTACGGGTGGGGCTCCGTGCCCGCCCCTACAATATTTCACCAAAGTTGTTTCCGGGTCAGGAAAGGCAAGATACACTCCCTATGCGTATTCGTTGCACGCCGGCGCGTGCGTTTTCTCTCCCTCCGGCTTTTGCCTACGGCAAAAGCCACCTCCCTCGTCAGAGGGAGGAAGTGAAGCCCCAAGCTTGCGAAAAACGGTTGATTTTATCGCATATAAGAACTGCGCACCGTCGGATAAATTGTAAACCATACAGGTCTTTAGCGCACAGAAAACCCGTGCCCCCTCTGACGAGGGGGCTGTCGCACCTCGTGCGACTGGGGGAGAGAATACAAGACACGCGGCCAGGGGCAAGGGCTGTCCCTACGGTTTTTTCGGCGTCGATGTATTTCACAGAGCCGTGTTTCACAATGTAGGGGCGGGTCTCTGCGCCCGCCCGATGCGGATAGATAAAGCTTTCGGTCGGGTATAGCGATTTCCGTTCACGAAACCTGTCTGCCCGCATTCGGTGTGCCCGGCGGCACAAAAAATACGGGCGGGGATTTTCCCCGCCCCTATATCATTGTTTTTTAATTGCGCGCAGTCGGGCAAGTGCATTTTTTGTTTTCACATTCTGCCTACCCGTATTCGTCGTGCCCGGCGACACCGGGCTTAAAATCTTTGTTCTTTATTCAGCGCTTTATTTTCCAGCTCGCGCAGCACCCGTTCGTGCTGTGACTTGTTTCGATACCTTTTTTTGTCCAAAAGTTCGATAAAATAGGCGCTGAAAATCGAACCGATCAGAAAATTCAGCCTTCTGAAATGCCAAAGCCAAAGCGTGACTCCCCAAAGTGCACCCAGCAGCACCAGCAAAACACTCCACAAGGCGATGATGCGCTCTTCCCTTTTAAAGCGCGCGTTTTCCTCTTGGATTTCCTGCCAAACGCTGTCGTCATAGATGCGCAAATCCCCAAAATCGTATTGGTAACGGTCGTCACGCATTCGGAACGAGTTTCTCTTTACCGCCCATATACATACGCAGCGGTTCGGGGATTTTCACCGTGCCGTCGGCGCAAAGGTTGTTTTCGAGGAACGCGATGAGCATTCTCGGCGGCGCGACCACGGTGTTGTTGAGCGTATGGGCAAAATAGTTGCCGTTTTCGCCCTTGACGCGAATGCCGAGTCTTCTTGCCTGCGCATCACCAAGGTTCGAGCAGGAACCGACTTCAAAATATTTCTGCTGGCGCGGGCTCCACGCTTCGACATCGAGGCTCTTGACTTTCAAATCCGCCAAGTCACCGGAGCAGCATTCGAGCGTGCGCACCGGAATATCCAGCGAACGGAAGAAATCGACGGTGTTGTTCCAAAGGACATCATACCACTTGTCGCTTTCTTCGGGTTTGCAGACGACGACCATTTCCTGCTTTTCAAACTGGTGGATGCGGTAAACGCCGCGCTCCTCAATGCCGTGGGCGCCGACTTCCTTGCGGAAGCAGGGCGAATAGCTTGTGAGCGTCTGGGGCAGGTCGCTTTCGGGCAGAATGGTATCGATGAATTTACCGATCATCGAGTGCTCGCTCGTACCGATGAGATACAGGTCCTCGCCCTCGATTTTATACATCATATTTTCCATTTCGGCGAAGCTCATAACGCCGGTAACAACATCGCTGCGAATCATAAACGGCGGCACATAATAGGTAAAGCCGCGGTCAATCATGAAGTCGCGCGCATAGGAAAGAATAGCGGAATGCAGGCGGGCAATGTCGCCGCGCAGATAATAGAAGCCGTTGCCGCTGGTCTTGCGGGCGGCGTCGAGGTCGATGCCCGAAAAGCTTTCCATAATATCGACATGATAGGGAATTTCGAAATCCGGCACGACCGGCTCACCGAAGCGCTCCAGCTCGACATTTTCGCTGTCATCTTTGCCGATCGGCACGGTGTCGGCGATGATGTTGGGAATCACCATCATGCGCTTGCGGACTTCTTCCTGCAGGGTGGTTTCTTTTTCCTCAAGCTCTGCAAGCTCCTTGGCGATTGCCGCGACCTTTTGCTTGGTCTGTTCGGCTTCTTCGCGCATGCCCTTTGCCATTAAGCCGCCGATCTCCTTGCTGATGCGATTGCGGTCGGCGCGCAGTGAATCCGCACGGGTCTTGCTGTCGCGGAACTGGCGGTCAAGCTCAATGACCTCATCCACCAACGGCAGTTTTTCATCCTGAAACTTCTTGCGGATGTTTTCTTTTACGATTTCGGGATTTTCCCTTACAAATTTCATATCAAGCATATCTTTTTCCTCCGAAAAAATTATCTGTCTTCATCAAAATCTGCGGCAAGCTTTTTTAAGTCCTCGGTGCCGAAAAACTCAATTTCCAGCGTGCCGCGACCGCCCTTGCCGACATAGACCTTGACATTTCTGCCCAAAGCCTCGCGCAGCGCAAGCTCGACTTCATCATAAAAGCTGTCGCGTTTTTTCTGGTGCTTTTCCGGCGCTTTCTTTTCACGCCCGGCGCGTTTCGCAAGGCGCTCGGTCTCACGCACGGAAATACCGTTTTGCACCACAAGCCCGGCAATGCGTGAAAGCTCGTCCGCATCGGAAACGGTCAGAAGCGCACGGGCATGACCCATAGAAACTTTGCCGTCGCGCACAAGTTCCGCAATTTCGGGCGGAAGGTTCAAAAGGCGCAGCGAATTGGTGACCGCCGTGCGGCTTTTGCCGACGCGCGCGGCTGCCTGTTCCTGGGTTAAGCCAAAGGTATCAATCAGGCGTTTTAAGCCCTCGGCTTCTTCAATCGCATTTAAGTCCTCGCGCTGCAAATTTTCAATCAACGCAAAAATGCTTTCTTCTTCATCGGTCATTTCCCGAATGGTGACCGGCACTTCGCGAAGCCCCGCCATGCGCGCAGCGCGGTAGCGGCGTTCGCCGGCAATCAACCGATAACTGCCGTCTGCCATGGGGCGCACCAAAAGCGGCTGCAAAACGCCGTGTTCGCGAATACTGTCGGAAAGCTCTGCGAGTGCCGTTTCATCAAAATTTTTGCGGGGCTGGTCGCGGTTCGGCTCGATTTCATCAATCGAAAGCCGGACGGCGTTTTCCTCCACCGCGTTGTCTAAGAAAAGCGCGTCAACGCCTTTTCCGAGACCTCCTTTTTTTGCCATATCTTATTCTCCCCTGTTATTGGGCGTTTTTATACGCCGCAAGTTCTTCCGGATATGTTTCTTCAAAATAATTTTTTTCGGTGTAGGTCACCGCAAAATTGTGGTCATCCACAACGGAAAGGACAATATAAACACCGTCTGCAAACCAGATGTGGTTCATGTAGTTGCCCTGCAAAGAGCCGTGCTTGCCATAGCGCGCGTCAAACAGCATAATAGCGTCTGCCGTCATAACGCCGTCTGAATCTGAATTGCCGCGGAATTGCAGCTGCTCTAATTTTTCCGTTGCCGGGTCAAACATGAAATTTACCGTTTTGGTGGTGGAATAGTTTAAGAAAATACCCGTGAAATCATTGGCAAAACTCTTGCGTCCATCCACCTTGGTAATCGCCGTTTCCTGCCCGATGAGCTTTTGCACCTCGGAAATGGTCATGCCCATTTTGATGCCGGCGGCAAAAGCAAAGGTGTTGTTTGAATCGCTCTGCGCAGCAGTCGTCGCCTCGGTTGTTTGCGCCTGTGTCTCGCCGGCAAACGGCGCGGTTGTTGAAATTTTTTCATATTTTGGACCGCTGCCGCAGGCGGAAAACAGCAGACAGACCGCCAAAAGCAGAACGCCGCAAATACTTAAAATTCGGTTTCGCATCATTTCACCTGCTTTTCTAAGAACTCCTCGGCAAAGGCAGTGTAAGCCGCCGCGCCCTTGGAATTTTTATCGTAATATAAAACAGGTTCGCCGAAGCTCGGGGCTTCGGAAAGCCGGACATTGCGCGGAATGGTGGATTTATAAACCTTTTTCGGGAAGAATTTTTTAACTTCTTCCACGACTTGATTGGTTAAGTTCAAACGACCGTCATACATTGTCAACAGAACGCCTTCAAGCTCAATATGCGGATTGTAAAGGCGTTTGATTTGGCGTACAGTCGTCATCAGCTGTGCCAAGCCCTCAAGCGCGTAATATTCGCACTGAATCGGCACTAAAAATGTATCGCTTGCGCAAAGCGCATTGATGGTGATAAGCCCCAAAGACGGCGGGCAGTCAAGGAATATATAGTCGTATTGCTCCCAAACGCTTGCAAGTGCATTTTTCAAAAGGCTTTCGCGTTTTTCCAGCGCAATCATTTCCACTTCTGCGCCGGCAAGGTTAATATCCGACGGCAAAATATCAACATTCAAAAACTTCGTGTGCAAAATTGCCTGCGCCATCGGGACGCCGTTGATCAGCACATCATAAGCGGAATGCTGCACGGAACGCTTGTTTACGCCGTAGCCGCTGGTGGTGTTCCCCTGCGGGTCAATGTCACAAATCAGCACTTTTTTACCGGCTGCGCCGACCGCCGCAGAAAGGTTGACCGCCGTGGTCGTTTTGCCCACGCCGCCTTTCTGATTGATAATAGCAATGGTTTTTCCCATGCAAAATTCAACTCCAGAACGATAGTATTAAAAGTATAGCACAACCGTCAGTAAAATAAAAGGCATTTTTCCATTTTTTACACATTTTTCGTGTCTGAATGTTTCACGTGAAACATCGTGTGCTGCGGTGAAAAATTCCCTGAAAAGCGAAACAGCGGCCGGATTGCTCCGAGCCGCTGCTCCGCTTGTGGATGTGGGGTGTGAAAGAGAAGGATATGGATATTTAAAACGGGAATGGCAGCAGGGGTGGCCGCCGTCCCTCGTTTTACAAAATTAGTGCGCGCCGGGGCGCGTGCAAACGCGCTTGTGCATGCGCGTTGGCAGTCTGCAAAAAATGAAATCTGTTGCCCGACCGCGTGCGCGCCGGTATGGCGAATTTGAGTAGTTCGCCCATGGGGAAAATCAAAATTGTTGCCCGACCGATTTTTTGTGGGTCGTTGGGACAGCCATTGCGGTTGTCCGCAAAAATTCATCTTGGTCGATGTCGGGAGGACAAGGCTGTTTTTCGCGCCGGGTAAAAGCCGCGATTTGCTGCGCGGCAGCCCGCGTGCGCGCCGGCGCAGGGCGAATGCGAGTAGTCAGCCCACAAGAAAATTAAGTCTATCGCCCGACCGGATTTTTAATTCGTTGGGACAGGTCTTGCGGCTGTCCGCGCGGCGTGTATTCTCTCCCCCAGTCGCACGGGTGCGACAGCCCCCTCGTCAGAGGGGGCACAGATTTTTGTGTGATAAAAACCCGTGTTGTTCGCGTTTTTTGGAGATTTAACGGAAGGCTGTTGTTATGTGTGATAAAATCAACCTTTTCCGCGATTTCCGTATTCATTTCCTCCCCCTGACGAGGGAGGTGGCTTTTGCCAGCGGCAAAAGCCGGAGGGAGAGACAGCACGCGCCTACGCGCTTTCGGTGCGGTCGTCGGATTCCTATTGCAAATACTTTGCAATGCAGATACCGGGTTAGCAAACTAAACTAAAATCAAACTGTCTGCTCGAATTCGGTGCGCGTCGGCACGCGCCTACGCGCTTTCGGTGCGGTCGGCACCGCCACCCGGAAGGGGCATTTTTAGTTGCTCTAATTTCGGGATACGCACAACATATTCAATGTATTCCGGTGTTTCGCTTTTTGCCGCGTCCGCGTCAACACCTGCGCGGCGGATTGCGTCCACGGCGTGGTTCAGCGTGTTAATAAAAACGCGCACATCGCGTATGCCGCGGTAATTGCAGCGAGAACGGTCGTTTTTGCTGCGCATCTGCTCAATCAATCGTTCACTCTCGGCGACAGTCAGGTGCCGGTCAATCATAATTCCGAGTGCGCGTTCCCGCTGCACATCGTTGTCAAGTGAAAGCAAAGCCCGCGCGTGGCGCTCGGTGAGTCCCGCGCGCGAAAGCTGATAACGCATTTCCTCCGGCAGCCGCAAAAGCCGGAGTTTGTTGGAAAGCGTGGACTGCGCCTTGCCCAGTTTTCTGCCGACCTCTTCCTGGCTCATGCCGTATTCGGTCAGCAGGCGGTCAATGGCCTGTGCCTCCTCAAAAAAGTCCAAATCCTGCCGCTGCAGATTTTCGAGCAGGGAAAACACCGCCGATTTCTTCTGGTCGATGTCCACCACGATTGCGGGCACTTTGGTAATGCCCACCAGCCGCGCTGCACGCAGACGGCGTTCCCCGGCAATCAGCTCAAACTTGCCGTCTGCTCCGGGGCGCACCGTGATCGGCTGCAAAATACCGTTTTGCCGAATGCTTTGCGCCAACCCCTCGAGCTCATCATAGTCGAACCGCTGACGGGGCTGATTCGGATTCGGGAGAATGGTCTCCTGCGGAATCAACACAACCTGTCCGGCGGATTTTACTTTTGGACTTTTCATAAAAACAACCTCCGCAATGCTTGTCCAGTGGCTTTCACTGCCTAAAGGATAGCACGCGGAGGTCCTGCTTGTAAAGAAAAACCGTTCGCCCAAAAAGGCGGTGTTTCGGCTGAATTTTCTTTTATTTTAAGGGATTTTTGGCGATTTTTGCAGAGGGGCGCGGATATTTTGACGGGGTTTGCGATATTTTCTTTATGAAAAGCAGGCGTCTGGGCATTTCGGGCGTAAGCGAAAAGACTTCGTCACGCTCGATTTTGCCGCCGAGCAGATGCAGTGCGCTTTTTGCGGCGGCAATTTCTTCGTCCGCCCCGGCGGATTTCATCGAAAGAAAACACCCGCCCACCTTCACAAACGGCAGACAGTATTCCGCAAGATTGCGCAAATCGGAAACCGCGCGCGCGGTGGCAAAGTCAAATTGCTCGCGGAAAGCCTTGTCCTGCCCCGCTTCTTCCGCGCGGCGGTGAAGAATTTCACCCGAAAGCACGGCATTTTGCAAAACACTATCAATAAAGCCCAGCTTTTTGCGGGTGCTGTCTAAAAAGGTCACTTCCAAATCCGGGCGGGCAAGCTTTAAAACAAGACCGGGAAACCCGGCGCCCGTGCCGACATCTATGATTTTTGCGCCTTCTGGAAAATCCACAAACGAAAACAACGAAAGACTGTCGGCAAAATGCTTGACAGTCATGTCGGCGGGTTCGGTGATTGCCGTCAGGTTAAAGTGCCGGTTGGTTTCGACCAGCTGCTCCGAAAAAGCGTCTAATCGTGCAAAAGCCTCATCCGAAAGCGTAACACCGAGCGGCGCGAGGGTGTCAAAAAGCAGCGTTTTTACAAGCATTACACGCCCTCCTTTGCAAGGTAAATCAGCAAAACGGAAACATCTGCGGGCGAAACACCGCTGATGCGCGACGCCTGCCCGACATTTTGCGGCCGGATTTTGCCGAGCTTTTCCCGTGCTTCCAAACGCAGCCCGTCAATCGTGTCATAACAAATATCTTCGGGAATCTGTTTGCTTTCAAGGCGGCGCATTTCCCGAATCTGCGCTTTCTGGCGTTTGATATAGCCCTCATATTTCAGCTCGATTTCGACCTGTTCGAACACTTCCGGCGGGTAATCCGGGCGCGCGGGGTCGAACGGCGCAAGACACGCGTAGTCGAGTTGGGGGCGTTTGAGCAGTTCTTCCAACTTGACGCCGGATTTCAGCGGCGATGTTTCACGTGAAACAAGTAAGGCTTGCAGTTCGTCCGTCAGCGGCACGGAGGTCGCCAGCACGCGGCGCCGCTCGGCTTCAATCTGTTCACGCTTATGCACAAATCGCGCATATTTCTCATCCCCGACAAGTCCGATTTCGCGGCCGATGTCGGTTAAGCGCAAATCGGCGTTATCCTGTCGCAGTAAAAGACGGTATTCCGAACGCGAAGTCATCATGCGGTAGGGGTCAGAGCAGCCTTTTGTGACAAGGTCGTCAATCAGCGTGCCGATATAAGACGAGGCACGGTCTAAAATCAGGGGGTCTTTCCCCTGCACACGGCGCGCGGCGTTGATGCCGGCAATCAGCCCCTGCGCGGCGGCTTCTTCATAGCCGGACGAGCCGTTGAACTGCCCTGCGCCGAAAAGCCCGGGCAAATCGAGAAATTCCAGCGACGGCCGGAGCGCCAACGGGTCTACACAGTCATATTCTATGGCATAAGCCGTGCGCATGACCTCAACATGCTCCAAACCCTTAATGGTACGCAGGAATTTTAATTGCACCGCCTCGGGGAGTGAAGAGGACATACCCTGTAAATACAGTTCTTCGGTATCCAGTCCGCACGGCTCAACAAACAGCTGGTGGCGCTGTTTGTCTGGGAAACGCATGATTTTATCTTCAAAGCTCGGGCAGTAACGCGGCCCGACGCCGTGAATTTTGCCGCTGTAAAGGGGCGATGTATGAATATTTTCCAAAATTACACGCTTGGTTTCTTCGTTGGTGTAAGCGATATAGCAGTCCGCCTTGTTTTCGGGCGGGGTTTCGGTGTCGAAAGAAAACGGCACGGTCGCTTCGTCGCCCTTTTGCACTTCCAAAACCGAAAAGTCAATGCTGCGGCGGTTGACGCGCGCAGGCGTGCCGGTTTTAAAGCGGCGCAGGGGGATTTCGAGCTTATAAAGCGCCGCCGAGAGCGCCGTTGCCGGAAACATGCCGTCCGGACCGCTTTCATAAGAAACATCGCCGATATAAATGCGCCCGCCGAGGAAAGTGCCGGTTGCAAGAACAACGCATTTCGCCGTGTATTCGGCTTCCAGGCGCGTGGTCAAATGCCAAAGCCCTTCGCTGTCGCGGGTCAAATCCACGATTTCCGCCTGCTTGACATCGAGGTTTTCCTGCTTTTCAAGCGCGTGCTTCATATATTTCGAATATTCGCGGCGGTCAATTTGCGCGCGCAGGGAGTGCACCGCCGGACCTTTGCCGCGGTTGAGCATGCGCGACTGAATTTCCGTTTTATCCGCCGCCTTGCCCATTTCGCCGCCGAGCGCGTCAATTTCACGCACCAAATGCCCTTTGGAAGTACCGCCGATAGACGGATTGCAGGGCATGTTGCCGATCCAGTCGAGATTGATTGTAAAAACGATTGTGCTGCAGCCGAGCCGCGCCGCGGCAAGTCCGGCTTCAATCCCGGCGTGCCCCGCGCCGATGACGGCGACATCATATTGTTTCGCAAAATACTGCATAGTTTACCTTCTTCACCCCAAGCGGCTTATTTGCCGACACAAAAACGGGAAAAAATTTCATTAACAACCGATTCCGTCGCGCGTTCGCCGGTCAGCGTGTCGAGCGATTCAATGGCGGAATCCACACAAACCTGCACTGCGTCGCGCGTAACACCGGCTGAAAGTGCATCGTGCGCTTCATTAACAGAATCGAGCGCCGCCGAACAGCAGGCGAGCTGGCGTTCATTCATGAGCGTTGCCGCACTGGAGTCAAACGCCGCCGTGCCCAAAACTTCGGCAATCGCCTGTTCAAGCGATTGGAGGCCGTTATTTTCCTTTGCGGAAATATAAACCACTTTATTGAACACAGTGTCTAATATTTTGGTGTCCAATTTTGCCGACAAATCGGTTTTATTGACTATGGCAATGGCGTGCTTTTCTTTGCAAAGCGGGAAAAGCGCCTCGTCCTGTTCTTCAAGCGGGGCGGACGCATCGAACACCACCAAAATAAGCGTTGCGGTTTCGAGTTTCTGTTTCGCGCGTGCAACACCAATGCTTTCCACTTTATCTTCGGTTTCGCGAAGCCCGGCTGTGTCGCAAAGCCGTAAAACTACGCCCCCGACCACGGCGGTTTCTTCCACAATATCGCGCGTTGTGCCGGCGATATCGGTCACAATGGATTTCTCCGTACCGGTCAAAAGGTTCATCAGCGTGGATTTTCCCACATTGGGTTTGCCGACAATCGCGGTGTCCACGCCCTCCAAAACCGCGCGCCCGCAGTCGAAACGCGCAATCAAATCGGCGAGACTGGTTTTAGCAGACTCCAAAACCGAAAGGATTTTTTCATCGGGCAAATCTTCGATTTCCTCATCTGGGTAATCGACCCAAGCCGAAAGCGATGCGGCAAGACCTTTGAGTTCGCCGGAAACACCTGAAATTTTGCGGTATAACAGCCCGTCCAATGTGCCGAGCGCGGCGGCTTTTGCCTGTTCCCCCTGCGCACTGATAATCGACATGACGGCTTCCGCTTTGGTCAAATCCATTTTGCCGTTTAAAAACGCACGCTTGGTAAATTCACCGGGTTCAGCGGCGACAGCGCCTGCCGAGAGAGCGGCGCGCAAAACCTGACGGGTCACATAAAGCCCGCCGTGGCAGGAAAGCTCCACCACATCTTCGCCGGTATAGCTTTTTGGTGCGCGGAAAACCGTGGCAATCGCTTCGTCGACCGGTTTTTCCTCTAAAAATACCGTTCCGAGCGCGGCTCTGTAGCCGCTCAGTTCTTTTAATTTTAACCCTGATACACTTTTAAAAATTCTATCGGCTACAGACAGGGCATTTTCGCCGGAAATTCGCACAATTCCGATGCCGCCGGCCGCCTGACCGGTGGAAATTGCCGCTATGGTAGACATCCAGCTGTCTCCTTTCCTAAGAAACAAAAGCAGGCAAGGATTCCGCCCTGCCTGCCGCTTTGAGGGCGAACCCTCTTATGCTTCGGTTGTGTCAGACGCTGCTTCTGCCGCGTCCTTTTTCACTTCGATTTTTCCATACAGTGAAACGCCTGCGACATCACTTTTCTTTTCACGGTCAGCGGCGATTTCGGGCACATAGGGCTCGCGTCTCGGACGGTCACCTCTGCCGCCTCTGCCGCGGCGGTTGTCACGCCGGTCGCCCCGTGTATTTTTCGGTGCGTTTTCAGAAGCGATAATCACGCGGCGGTCTAAATCCACGCCGGTGGAATAAGAGGTTACACCCTCAATCTCCTGAATTGCCGTGTGAATGATGCGGCGCTCATAAGGATTCATCGGTTCAAGCGTTAAGCTTCTGCCGGTGCGCAGCACTCTTGCCGCGTCTTTCTTGGCAAGCGCTTGGAGTGCGGCTTCGCGTTTTTCACGGTAATTGCCGACATTGATGGAAACACGCTTATAGCCTTGTTTTCCCTTATTTTCAACCATGCGCGCAAGGTATTGGATTGCGTCGAGTGTTTCACCGCGGCGGCCGATAACAATGCCGTAATCTTCCCCACAGGAAAGCTCAAACAAAACCTCTTCTTCGCCGTCGTAAGCCTTAACTTCGCATTGCTCAACGCCAAGCGCTTTTACAATGGAAACAATATACTGCGCGGTTTTTTCGTGCCCTTCAGAGGGGGAAAGATTTTCGCGGCGCTCGGCAAAAGACTGCGCCGGCTCTACCGGTTTAGCAGGTTTTTCAGCCTTCGGCGCTTTTTTCTGCTGCTTCTGCGGTTTTTGCGCTTTCGCAGTTTTATTTTCCTGATTTTCTTTATTTTCTTTCTGTTCTTTACGAGCCTTTTTCGGGGTTTCATCGGGCACTTCTACGGTGATTTTTACTTCCGCAGGGGAACCGCCGAACAGCCCGAGCACTTTTTTGGTCGGAAGCTTTAAAACTTCCATATGAAAATCGTCTTCTTCTGTAAGCCCCAATTCAAGCAAGGCCGCCGCGCGTGCCGCGTCAACGGTCGCGCCGGTTTTAATGCATTCTCTTGTCATAACAGTCAAGCTCCTAATTTTTGAGGATCATTCTTCCTCAGACTCAGTCTTTTGCAGTTTTTTCATATTTTCTTCTTTGGAGCGGCGATAGATGGTTTCTTCCACCATTAAGCGTGCCAACACTTTTTTCGGCGCATACAAGTGGTTTAAGATGACCATTTGCAGGAAAGAAAGCGAAACAGACATAATCGAATAAATACCAACGCTTATCGGGAACAGGAAGCCGAACCAAACCTGCATTAAGGGGGTCATCAGCATCGTGCAGCCCATTGCGGGGTTTTTCGCCATTTCGGGGTTCATCTTGCGCTGACGCGCCAGTGAATAAATGCTCATCAAAAGGGCGATAAGACCCGAAATAATCGGAATCGCCCAAAGCTCGCTGAAACTCTTGTAATTCGGCACAGAAGAAAGGTTCATGCCAAGGAAATTGAATTTGTCGCTGAACTGCGTGATGCGCGCAATCATATCGTCCGTCAGCCCCGGAATGGAAGCTTTGTCGATTTGATTAAAAACTTTCAGCGTGAGAATTTCGATTTGATAATCCAGACGCGATGCGCTTAAATTCGGATTTTCCGCCTCGGCCAGAGGTTTTGCAACCGCCTTGAGCGCTTCCACAACTGAATCGGGAATACGCAGAACCATGGTAAGCGGGTGGTAGTTGACCTGGAAAAGGCCGAGCATGATAGGCAGCTGAATCAGCGTAGGCAAACAGCCCGCCGTCATGCCGGATGTGCCTTCGCGCGCATAAAGCGCCTGGGTCTCTTCCTGAATCTTGCGCTGGTCGCCTTCATATTTTTTCTGAATGCGGCGCAGCTTCGGCTGTAAGCGCGCCTGTTTCGCCATACCCTTTTGCTGGCTTATCGATGCGGGCAAAAGGCAAAGGCGAACGATAATGGTAAGGCATAAAATCGAGAGCAGGTAGTTGTTTGTAATCCCGTAAAACAGCGAGATGACCCACCCAAACGGGGCGCCTAAAATCTCATACAAAGTTTGCATGTATGTGCCTCCAAATAAGAGTCTTCCCTTATTTTGTCTTGTTCTTTTCTTTCTTTTCTGGGACCGGGTCATAGCCGCCCGGAAAAAGCGGATTGCACCGCAAAAGTCGCCATATTCCGAGTAAACCGCCTCTAAAAAGCCCAAACCTTTCAATTGCCGTCAGCATATATTGCGAGCAGGTCGGGTAAAATCTGCACCGGGGCGGAAAAAGCGGGGAAATTCTGCGCTGATAAAAGCGAATGCATTTTATAGCAAAGTTTTTCATTTCTTTTCAATGGCTCCCGCTTTTTGAAGCATTGCGGACATAATTGCCCTAATTTCGGTGCTTTTTTTAAATCTGGTTTTGCTGCGCGCAACAAAAACGAAGTCATAGCTGCCGGTGATTTCCGGCGCAAGGGACCGATAAGCCGCGCGAATGACGCGCTTGCAGCGGTTGCGCTCGACTGCGTTGCCGATTTTTTTGCTGACGGTAATGCCGATACGACAAATTCCCGCACGGTTCTTTTGCAAATAAATAACCAGTGCAGGATTTGTAAATGATTTTCCGCGGTTATAAAGCCTCAGAAAATCGCCGTTTCGGTTTAATGTGACCGTCGTTTTCAAAGCGACTACCCTTCTTAATAAGAAAGCTGTTTTCTGCCCTTGCTTCTGCGGCGGGCGAGAACCTTTCTACCGTTTCTGGTCGCCATTCTTTTACGGAAACCATGTTCCATTTTGCGATGCCGCTTTTTCGGCTGATAAGTTCTTTTCATGTTGCATCCTCCATTCCTGTCCAATTTGAATCTGCGGAAAACAATTATATACTAATTTCTTTTGATTTGTCAATGTTTTTGTGGCATTTCGGGGTATTTTTTGCTTTTTCTGAAAAACGCATTCCACAAATTGTGCGCCACGAAATTTTTTTGTCTATATGTAGTTTTTCTTATTTTTTTAACTTTCAGGCCGAAAAACAAAACAGCATTTTTTAAAAGCAAAAGCAAAAAAGGTATTATATATATACTATTTATAATATAGAGAATAATAGTTGAAAAATCTTTCAGAGTATGCTAATATAATAAGTGTATTTCTGAAAATATCGCCTTGAAGTGCCGTTTTTTCCATTTTACCCCGATTTCTTGCTGATACGCGAACGGAGTAAAAAACAGTTTTTAGGCATTTTAAAACGAAAATTTCAAGTTTTCATTTTTTTGGGGGATGTTAAATGGATTCTCTTTCTGAAATGTGGGAAGCCGCCTGCCAATATATCAAAACCGAGGGTGGAATTACAAGCCCCGTTTTTAATTTGTGGATTGCGCCGCTGCAGGTCGTCAATTTTGACGGCGAAAAAGTGACGCTCGGCATTGATAACGATTTTAAATTCGGCGTGGTGGAAAAACGCTTTAATTCTGTTTTGGAACAGGCTTTTTTCAGCGTGCTTGGCTTTGAAGTGCAGGTCGAAATTATTTTGCTTGAAAAAGAGCCGGAGCAAAAACCGGAAGAAAACATGCAGCCGGCGGAAAACAGCGATACTTCGGCGGGTTCGCTTTTGATTAACGACCGCAACAACAGCTTTGAAAACTTCGTTGTCGGTAAATCCAACAACTACGCCTATGCCGCTGCGAAAAAAGTTGCGGAAAACCCCGGCAGGGCTTATAACCCGCTGTTTATTTACGGCAAAAGCGGGCTCGGCAAAACGCATCTTTTAAAAGCCATTGAAAATTATATGCGCAGCAAAAACCCGGATGCGTCGATTATTTATGTGACCAGCGAAAATTTCACCAATGATATTATTGAACACATCCGCAATTCCAACACCTATGAGCTGCGGGAAAAATATCGCCGTGCCGACGCTCTTTTAGTAGACGACATTCAGTTTATTGCCGGGAAAAACTCCATAGAAGAGGAATTTTTCCACACTTTCAATTCGTTAACCGAAGATGGCAAGCAAATTGTGCTTTCGTCTGATAATCCGCCTGATGAAATCCCGAAGCTTACCGAGCGCTTGAAAAACCGCTTTGAATGGGGTCTTATTGCCGACATTCAGCCGCCGGATTTTGAAATGCGCATGGCAATCATCAAAAGCAAGGCGGAAAGCATTCATTTTGAAATGCCCAACAATGTTGTGGAATATATCGCCCAGCAAGTAAACCACAATGTTCGTCAGCTGGAGGGTGCGATTAAAAAGCTGCAGGCAATCTGCTCGCTTTTGAATACCGCCCCGACCATTGAAATTACAAAAGACGCGATTAAAGAGCTTACTAACACCACACAGCCGGTGTCGGTTGTTCGTGAAAAGATTTTGGAAAGCGTTTCTTACACGACCGGCGTTTCACCTGAAAACATTACCTCGGACAAGCGTGATAAAAATATCAAAGACGCGCGGCAGATGGCGATGTATATCATTCGCGAAATGACCGGCATGTCTTTAGAAGAAATCGGCAAATATTTCAACGGCAAGACCCATTCCACCGTGAAGCATTCCATTGACGCGGTGGCCGACAGAATCGACCGCGACAAGGAATATAAAACCCTGGTTGAAAACATCATCAAAAATGTGCAGGAAGGCTGATGCGCGGCGCGGTGCGTACCGACACACGGCGAATCGCGTAGATAGCGCGAAATTAACTTAACTTTCAAAGCCCAGTATCGGCTATATAAAAATCTTGCGGGCGGCGGTGGAACACCGCCCCTACAAGAAAGTTTGTACAATGTCGATGTCGGGTTAAAAGAATAAAGATAAAATCGCGCTTTCTGCGCGATTCGGGGAACCCCCGGCGAGGGTTCCCCACACAAAAATATTCCACCGGAATATTTTTGCTCCCCTCCTGCGCTTTTGTAAGGAAAGGCGTTTCGCTCCGTGCGCGGAGCGACCAAAGGTTTCACCTTTGGATTCCACCGCCTTTGAAAAGGCGGGCGAAATTTTACTTTCGGGCAGGTAGTTTGCAAAGACATTCCGCTTTTTTACCCGACCGGAAATTTTAGTCATCCTTACAAGATTTTCTGAAAAGTTTAATCTTGGCAGATGTCGGGAGGACAAGGCTGTTTTCAGTATCAAGTAAAAGCCGCGATTCGCTACACGGCGGTCCGTGCAGCCGCTACCGGGTTAAGAGAGTAAAGACGACCACAAACTGCCTACGCGATTCGGTGTGCGCCGGCGCGCACTTTTGAACAAGTTTTCATTTTTAACAGTGGAGTTTTGAACAGCCCCCGTGCAGTTAAATCTTAACTGTTAAAAAAATTCCCTTTTTAACAAATTTTCAACACTTAAAAATCGGCTCTGCGCCCTTATAACAACAAGCTAAACGCCGGTTTTTAACAATTTCGCAACGCCCTACTTCTAATACTGCTAAATATTTATTTATTATTATTTTTCGGAAAGGAAAATTTTTATGAAACTGATTTGCGACACCCAAAAGCTCTCTGAGATTTGTTCAAATGTGCAAAGAGCTGTTTCCACAAAATCCTCCATTCCGGCGATCGAAGGCATTTTAATGAATGCCGAAGAAAACCTGCTGACCTTAACCGGCTATGACCTCGAAGTCGGCGTGAGCACCAATATGGAAGCAAAGGTCGAGGAAAACGGCAGCATCGTTTTAAATGCCCGCATCCTCTGCGATATTCTTCGAAACCTTCCTGCGGTAACCGTGCGCATTGAATCAGACGAACGGCTTGTTTGCCGCATTAAAAGCGGCGACGCAGAATTTTCTTTGATTGGCATGCCTGCTGCGGAATACCCCGAGCTTCCCTCTGTGGAAAGCGGCTTCCCGATTGTGATAAACGGCGAGCTTTTAAAAGATATGATTCGCAAAACAATTTTCGCCACGGCTGAAAACGATGTCAAAGTCGTGCATACCGGCGTCCGCTTTGAAATTCGCGATAAAAAGATTCGCCTGGTCGCTGTAGACGGCTTCCGGCTTGCCATTCGCAACGAAGAAATTGACTATGAGGGCGAAGAAAAAGTTTTCGTCGCGCCGAAAAAGACGCTTAATGAAGTTGTTAAGCTGATTAACGGCGACGAGAGTGTCTCGATGAATGTCGGCAAACGCTTTATTGTGTTTGAAATCGGCAATTACCGCATTGTTTCCCGCCTTTTGGACGGTGAATTTTTGAATTATCAGGCGGCAATTTCCGGCGCAGTGCATGCGACTGTGCGCGTGAATACCAGAATGTTCATCAACAGCATTGAAAGAACCTCTTTAATTATCACCGACCGTGCAAAAAGCCCGATTCGCTGTATTTTTGACAATGACCTTATCCGCATTTCAAGCACCACCGCGCTGGGAACGGCAAACGACCGACTGCCCTGCAGCGGCAACGGTGAAAAAATGGAAATCGGCTTTAATAACCGCTATCTTTTGGACGCGCTTCGCGTGTGCGATACCGATGAGGTGATTGTGAGCCTGAGCAGCCCCATTCTGCCCATTCTTATCACGCCCACCGAAGGCGAAGCCTTCTTGTTCCTTGTGCTGCCGGTACGGCTGAAAACAGAATGATGCGGCCGATTAAAATCAGCGCGAAGGTCGCGCAGAAGCAACAAAAACAGGTTTTTATTCATACAGATTTTATCCGGCTTGACGCGGCGCTGAAGCTGTGCGACGCGGTGCAGACCGGCGGTCACGCAAAGCTTGTGATTACAGACGGCGAAGTGAAAGTCAACGGAGAAGTCTGCCTTTCGCGCGGCAAAAAGCTGCGCGCAGGCGATACTTTTGAATTTCAGCATATCGTATATATCGTAACGGCGACAGAATAAAAGGAAGAGAACTATGCGGGTGATTTCGCTTTCAGTTCAAAATTTCAGAAATATTGAAGCGGCGTCTATCAAACCGGCGGACGGCGTCAATGTCATATTCGGCGAAAACGCGCAGGGCAAAACCAATCTTTTGGAAAGCATCTGGCTGTTTACAGGCTGCAAAAGCTTCCGCAGCCGCCGCGACCGGGAAATGGTCGGCTTTGATAAACCGTTTGCCAAAAATGAAATGATTTTTTTCGCAAACGGCCGCGAGCAAAGTGCATGCCTTTATATTGACAGCAAACGCACCGCAATGAAAAACGGTGTCACGCTGCGTTCGCCGGCGGAACTGATCGGCGACTTTTATGCGGTCATTTTTGCGCCCGCGCACCTGTCGCTTGTCAAAGAAGGGCCGCTTTTCAGGCGGCGGTTTTTAGACACGGCGCTTTGTCAGTTAAAACCCCACTACGCTAAAGGGCTTGCGCGCTACAACCACACGCTTGCCCAGCGCAATGCGCTTTTAAAAGATATTCAGTTTCACCCGGAGCTTTATGATACGCTTGATATTTGGGACGATAAGCTTTCCGGCTACGGCGCGGCGGTCGTCGGCGAACGGCTGAAATATACAAAGCTTTTAAGCGAAGAAGCCGGGAAAATTTATGAAGGTCTTTCGGGCGGCAGCGAAAAGCTGACGGTCGATTATATCCACAACACCAATCTTTACAGCGACGACCCGTATGAAATTCGCGAGCTTTTGAAGCAACAGCTTGAAAACACGCGGCGGGAGGATATTGCAAACCGCATCACCACGACAGGCCCTCACCGCGACGATTTGCGGATTCAGATTGATTCGCTTTCGGCGCGCAGCTACGGCTCGCAGGGGCAGCAACGCTCCGCGGCGCTTGCGCTCAAATTAAGCGAAGCGAACATCATAAAATCCATAACCGGCGAAGACCCTGTGATTTTGCTCGACGATGTGATGAGCGAGCTGGATTTGAACCGGCAGGACTATATTTTAAACCACATCGGCGGCCGGCAGGTTTTTATTACCTGCTGTGACCCCACAACCGTTTTGCGGCTGTGCGAGGGGCGGACCTTCCATGTGGAAAAAGGCGAGGTGCTTTGATGTATTTGGAAATCGGCGGAGAAACCCTCATTCGCACCGAGTCGCTTTTAGGCATTTTTGATTTGGACAACACGACGGTGAGCAAATCCACGCGGGAATATCTGCACGAGGCAGAGAAAACCGGGTTTTCAAAAACCGTCTCTTATGATTTACCGAAATCCTTTCTGGTCACTGTCAAAAACAATGACCGATATGTATATATTTCCCCTTATTCAACCGTGACCGTGTTCAAACGGCTGAAAAACGGGAAAGCAGGAACAGGCGAAACAAAAACGGAGGAAAAGACATGGAAAACGAAGAAATCAAATTGACGCCCGTATCGGAAGACGGCGAAGAACAAATGAACACGGCGGTCACGGAAACCTATGACGCGTCGCAGATTCAGGTTTTGGAAGGGCTTGAGGCCGTCCGCAAACGACCGGGCATGTATATCGGTTCAACAGGGCCTAAGGGACTTCATCACTTAGTTTATGAAATTGTCGATAACTCCGTAGACGAAGCGCTCGCCGGGTACTGCACCCATATTGAAGTGGAAATTCTGCCGGGCGACATCATCACCGTGCGCGACAACGGGCGCGGCATTCCGGTCGATATTAACGAACAGCAGGGGCTTCCCGCAGTTACCGTGGTTTTGACGGTTCTGCACGCCGGCGGTAAATTCGGCGGCAGCGGCTACAAGGTCTCCGGCGGCCTGCACGGCGTTGGTTCTTCTGTTGTAAACGCTTTGTCGGAATGGTTCGAAATCGAAGTCAGCCGCGATGGGCACATCCACCGCCAGCGATTCCAGCGCGGCAACATTGCCTCTGACCTTGAAATTGTCGGCGACACCGAAAAAACCGGCACCTTTATCCGCTTTAAAGCCGACCCGGAAATTTTCCAGGAAACCACCGTTTATGAATATGAAGTGCTCGAGCGCAGACTGCGTGAGCAGGCGTTCTTAAACGCCGGGCTTTCGATTACGCTTACCGATAAGCGTGACGAGGGCGACATTCACGGCGAGGAATTCTGCTATGAAGGCGGTATTCGCAGCTTTGTGGATTATATCAACCGAAGCCGCGGTTTAACACCGGTGCATGAAGACATCATGCATTTTTCCACCGTGCAGGGCGACAAGAGCGCCGAGGTCGCGATTTCTTATAACGACGGCTACAACGAAATTATTTTGAGCTTTGCAAACGATGTCCGCACCATTGACGGCGGTACGCACGAGCAGGGCTTTAAAAACGCGCTGACGCGTGTGTTTAATGATTATGGCAAAAAATTCGGCCTTTTGAAAGACGCCGACAAAAAGCTTTCCGGCGAGGACTGCCGCGAGGGTCTGACCGCCGTTATCAGTGTTAAGCTGACCGAAGCCCAGTTTGAAGGGCAGACAAAGGGCAAACTCGGCAACACCGAAATGACCGGGCTTGTGTCGAAAATGATTTATGACAAAATGATGACCTATTTTGAAGAAAACCCGACCGTTGCAAAGGCAATCTTCAATAAGGCGTTAGACGCATCGCGTGCCAGAGAAGCCGCAAGAAAGGCAAGAGACAGCGCCAGAAGAAAATCTGCGCTCGAAAGCAACTCCCTGCCCGGCAAACTGGCGGACTGCACCGACCGCAACCCCGAAAACACCGAAATTTACATCGTCGAGGGCGATTCCGCCGGCGGTTCTGCCAAAGAGGGACGCGACCGCAACATTCAGGCGATTTTGCCGCTGTGGGGCAAAATGCTTAATGTGGAAAAGGCGCGCGTGGATAAGGTCATCGGCAACGATAAACTGACGCCGGTCATTATGGCGCTGGGCACCGGCATCGGCGACGATTTTGACATCACAAAGCTTCGTTATCACAAAGTTGTTATCATGGCGGATGCCGATGTCGACGGCGCACATATCCGCACACTGCTTCTGACTTTCTTCTTCCGCTATATGCGTCCGCTCATTGAGCACGGCTATGTTTATATCGCGCAGCCGCCGCTTTATAAAGTGAGCAAGGGCAAAACACACGAATATGCGTTTTCAGACGAAGAGCGCGACCAGAAAATCGCGGAGCTCGGCGGCAACTGCAACATTCAGCGCTATAAAGGTCTTGGTGAAATGGACCCCGAACAGCTTTGGGAGACAACCATGGACCCGAATTACCGCACCATGCTGCGCGTTACGCTTGAGGACGCCATGGAAGCGGACGAGACCTTCTCCATTTTGATGGGCGACAAGGTTGAACCCCGCCGTGTGTTCATTGAAAAGAACGCAAAATATGTGCAGAATTTGGATGTGTAATTTAAGTAGTTAAAAATTATCTATGAAAGAAAAAGTAGAAAAACCAGACTTTCCCGTCAGGAAGAGAACACGGCTTTCTGCTTATGATTACCGGGAAAACGGCAGTTATTTTGTAACAATTTGCGTCTTTCATAAGCAGCCCTTGCTTGGGCAAAAAAGGGTTGTTGAAAATCAAATAACGGCAAAAACGCAGTCTGTAGGGGTGGAACCCCGCCCCTACAAAAAAGTATCTTATCGGTGAAAACCGAATCTGATTCAGAAAATCTATAAATCCTTGCCAAAAGCAAAAGAGGGCTGACAGAATGAAAAAACACCAAAATGAGCACCACGAGGAATATATCCCGTTTGACCAGCAGAAAATCATCAATGTGGAAATCAACCGCGAAATGAAAAAATCCTTTTTGGATTACTCCATGGCGGTCATTGTTTCGCGTGCGCTTCCTGATGTGCGCGACGGCTTAAAGCCTGTTCACCGGCGCATTCTTTACACCATGTATGAAAACAACCTCTACCCCGACAAGGCGTACCGCAAGTGCGCCGACACCGTCGGTTCGGTTTTGGGTCGTTACCACCCCCACGGCGACGCGTCTGTTTATGACGCAATGGTCCGTTTGGCGCAAAGCTTCTCCATGCGCTATATGCTTGTGGACGGGCACGGCAACTTCGGTTCCGTGGACGGCGACCCGCCTGCTGCTTACCGTTACACCGAGTCGAGAATGAGTAAAATCTCGATGGAAATGCTCACCAACATCGACAAAGACACCGTCGATTTCATGCCGAACTACGACGACCGCTTAAAAGAGCCGACCGTGCTGCCGAGCCGCTTCCCCAATCTGCTCGTCAACGGCTCAACGGGTATCGCCGTCGGTATGGCGACCAACATTCCGCCGCACAACCTGGGCGAAGTGATTGACGCCATTAAGGTGTTGATTGACAACCCCGACGCAACGCTTGAGAAATTGATGGAGCACATCAAGGGTCCCGACTTCCCGACCGCGGGCATTATTATGGGCCGCGCGGGCATTCGTGCCGCTTACGCGACCGGACGCGGCAAAATCACGGTGCGCGCGCGCACGGAAATTGTCGAAAACGAAAAAAGCGGCCGCTTCTCGATTGTCGTTACGGAGCTTCCCTATCAGGTCAACAAAGCGCGCCTGATTGAAAGCATTGCCGACCTCGTCAAGGAAAAACGCATGGAGGGCATTGCCGATGTCAACGACTATTCCAACCGCGAAGGCATGCGCATGGTCATTGACTTAAAGCGCGACGCAAACCCGCAGGTGGTGCTCAATCACCTGTTCCAGTATACACAGCTGCAAATTTCTTATGGTATTATTCAAATCGCACTCGTCAACGGCGAGCCGAAAACGCTGACCTTAAAAGAACTTTTGCAGGATTATATCAAATTCCAGTGTGAAATCATCACCCGCAGAACGCGCTATGATTTAAAGAAAGCGCAGGACCGCGAGCACATTTTGGAAGGTCTTGCCCGCGCAATTGACATTGTGGACGAAATCATCGCCACCATTCGCGCCTGCAAGGGCGGCATTCCCGAGGCGAAAGCCGCCATCATGGAGAAATTTGACTTTGACGAGCCGCAGGCGGCAGCCATTGTGGCTTACCGAATCGGTCAGCTGGCGGGGCTTGAAATCAAAAAGATTTTGGAAGAGCGCGACGAGTTATTGCGCAAAATTGCAGAGTACCAGGAAATCCTCGGTTCTGAAGCGCGCGTGCTTTCCATTGTGAAGGATGAATTGAGCGTCATCGGCGACAAATTCTCTGATGCGCGCCGCACCGAAATCGTCAATGTTTCGGGCGAAGTCGATATTGAAGATTTGATTCCCGAGGAAACCTGCGTCTTTACGCTGACAAACCTCGGCTATATCAAGCGCCAGCCGGTGGACACTTACCAGACCCAGCACCGCGGCGGCAAAGGCATTAAGGGCATGACGCGCCGCGAAGAGGATTTGGCACAGACCATGTTCACCTGTTCGTCGCATGATTATATTATGTTCTTCACCTCTCTCGGCCGCGTTTATCGTTTAAAGGGCTATGAAATTCCCGAGGGCAGCCGTTCAAGCAAGGGCATGAACATTGTTAACATTCTGCCGCTTGCCGCAGATGAAAAGGTCACGGCGATGATTCGCGTGCCGGACTTCGGCGCAGACGAGCCTTACTACCTCTGCATGGTGACCAAAAACGGCGTCATTAAGCGCACCGAGCTTGACGCTTATAAAAATATCCGCAAGAGCGGTATTGCCGCTATCAATTTGGACGAGGGCGATGAGCTTTGCTGGGTGAAGCTGACCGACGGCGACCAGCGGCTGATGATTGCCACCAAAAAGGGCATGTGCATTTCGTTCCACGAGAACGACGCCCGCTGCATCGGCAGAACTGCCCGCGGCGTTAAGGCTATCACGCTCGGCGACGGCGACTGCGTTGCCGGCATGTGCGTGCTTGACCCCGCAAAGAAAGTGCTCACCATTTCCGAAACCGGCTACGGCAGACGGTCCGATATTTCCAATTATCGCATTCAGTCCCGCGGCGGCAAGGGTCTTATCAACTATCACACCAAGCAATACGGCGATGTGGCGGCAATCACCATGGTCAGCGATGATGAAGATGTCATTTTGATTGCCTCCGACGGAATTCTGATTCGAATTCCCGCGTCGGATATCAGCGAATTTGCGCGTCCGTCCAAAGGCGTGCGCGTGATGCGCGTTTCTGAGGGCGAAAAGGTGATGACCATTTCCGTGACCGAGAAATCGGAAGAGGAGGACGAGGCTTCGCAAGCTCCGGCAGAGACCGGCGAAGCCGCGCCTGAAGCCCCCGCAGAAGAAACCCCCGCCGACGAAGAGGCATAAGCGTTGAATAGCTGTCTATAAAAAGTTATCAGATTCGTAACATTTCCTTTTCATTTTCGTGCTATGCTGAACACACTGAATTTATAAGGGAAAAAGGTCGATTTTATGGAAAATAATTACAACCCCAATTCCGCGCCGTCGGAAAACACGCCGCAGGGGCAAAACCCGAATTCGGCGACGCCCGGAAACGGTCAGGTACCGCCGCGCGCGCCTTACGGGTATAACCCATACACCGGCAAACCCAATCCCGCGCCGGGAAGCGCTCAGGTGCCGCCGCAAAATGCGGGGCAAAACGCCTATGGCGGCGCACCTTATCAAAATATGGGGCAAAACGGTTACGGCCATGTGCCGCAGGGGCAAAATCCTTATGGGAACCCCTATAACCAGCGCCCGCCCTATACACAGCCGCCTTACACACCGCAGCCGCCCTATGGGCAAAACGGTTACTACGGCTATCCGCGCAACGCTTATACCGTGCCCCAGCCGGACCCGCTTTACGGGAAAAAGCAGGAAGAACGCCGCGTGGTAAAAAGCATCAGCGTGGTGCATGGGCTTTGTGTGTTCGGGTTTTCTATTTTGGCGCTGGTCGTAAGCTTCCTTTTGGTGCGGATTCCCGGATTTTATCAGAATTACACGGGCAACACCTATTTTTCAAATGCCTTTGACGCCGTCTTTTCGCTGCTTGTCATTGCCGTTCCGTTTTTTGTCGGCTACCTTGTGCTGCGGCGGAAAAAACGCATCGGCGAGCTGCCGCTGGGTACGCCCTATGACGGCAAAGCCGCGGCGCTGCTTGTGTTTATCGGTCTTGCCGCGTGCATTGCGGGCAGCTATGTGTCCGGCATTTTCGGCTCGTTAATTGAGTCGATGTTCGGCATTACTTTCACCATGCCCGAAGACACCACCGTGCTCAATAATGTGCCGCTGTTTTTGCTGTATGTGCTGGGCATGGCGGCAGTTCCGGCGCTTGTCGAGGAATTTGCAATCCGCGGCGTCGTGATGCAGTCGCTTCGTCGTTACGGCGATAAATTTGCCATTTTTATGTCGGCGCTTGTGTTTGCGCTGATGCACGGCAACATGGTGCAGATTCCGTTTGCGTTTATCGCCGGTCTGATGATCGGCTATGCTGTAATTGTAACCGGTTCTATGTGGACGGGTGTTGCAATTCACTTCTTGAACAATTTTGTCTCGGTGCTCATGCAGGCAATTTCAGACAATCTGCCGGTGCAGACGCAGAATTTGCTGTTCTTAGTCATGATTGCGGTAATTTTCTTGGTCGGCATCGTTTGCGCAGTTGTCTATTTCAAAACCTATGCCCGCGTGCCGATGGCACAAGGCGAAAGCATTTTGAATTCCAGTGAGAAAAACCGCGCTTATATCGGCACTGTGCCGATGATTTTGGCCATTGTCTATTTGGTGGTTGAGACAGCGGGCTATGTTGAATTTTAAATGAATTCTTTGGAATCCGCGCGGACAAAGCTCCGGGCGGATTCTGTGCGGAGACGCCTTCTCTGCGAAGCAAAGAAAACCGCAATTCGCGGTAAAAAATTTTTTTGGGCGGGGATGAAACGCCGATTCTATAAAATCATTTGTGCAAAGCGGTTTCCGGGTTGAAAAAGTAAAGACAATCGCAAACTGTCTTCGCGTATTCGTTGCGGTCGGTACCGCCGCGATTTGCCGTGCGAGAGCGCGCACCGGCGTTTTCTCTCCCTCCGGCTTTTGCCGCAGGCAAAAGCCACCTCCCTCGTCAGAGGGAGGAAAAGAAAACGGCAGGCTACAAACAGCCATGCGGTTTTGCGCAAAAAAACGCGCTGCGCGAAAAAAACAGGAGAAACAATGAAACACACCGTTTTTTGACACACCTAAAACCCGTGCCCCCTCGTCAGAGGGGGCTGGCGCACTCCGTGCGACTGGGGGAGAGAACTCACGCCACACTGATAGCCAAAAGGTCTGTCCCTGCGGCTTGCGCAAAGCGGATATCGGCTCTAAAAAAGAAAGACCATCGCAAACTATCTACGCGATTCACAGCTCGCCCGCGCGCACCGGGGAACCCCCGGCGAGGGTTCCCCACGCCGAAACAGTCCCCCGGACTGTTTTGTCTCCCCTCCTGCGCTTTTTATGAAAGAGATTTCGCCCTGTGCGCAGGGCGACCAAAGGTTTCACCTTTGGATTCCACCGCCTTTGAAAAGGCGGGCGAAATTTTATATGCGAGCAGTCGGTTTGCAAGCCGCTTTTTCCTTTTCGCCCGACCGAAAATTTTATTGACCCTACAAAAGAGTTTGAACAAAGCTGTTTCCGGGCTGAAAAAGTAAAGACAATCACAAACTGTCTTCGCGTATTCGTTGCGGTCGGTACCGCCGCGATTCACCGCGCGTTGGCACGCGCCGGCGGTACTGTGCTACAATTTGTGCAGAGCCGATGCCGGCCTTAGAAAGTAAAGATAATCATATACTATCTACGCGATTCGGAGTGCCCGGCGGCACGAGAGGTGTTTATGGATAAAAACGAAATTATGCGGCAGTGCATTGCACTTGCCAAAGAAAGCGCCGCCGAGGGCGAAGTTCCCGTCGGTGCGGTGGTCGTGAAAAACGGCGAAATTATCTCAACCGGCCGAAACCGCCGCGAGCTTGATAAAAACGCGCTGTGCCATGCAGAAATTGAGGCAATCGACAAAGCGTGCCGAATACTGCACGGCTGGCGGCTTTGGGAATGTGAGCTTTATGTGACACTCGAACCCTGCCCGATGTGCGCAGGGGCGATTCTCAACGCACGGCTGCAAAAGGTGACCTACGGCGCGCGCGACCCGAAAAACGGCGCCGTTGAAAGCGTTATGCAAATGTTTTCTTATCCGTTTACCCATATTCCGGCTGCAGAGGGCGGCGTGCTCGGGGAAGAATGCGCAGAGCTGCTGACTTCGTTTTTTCGCGGGCTTCGCAAGCAAAAAGAAAAATAACGGCGGAACGCGCCTTGGCGCACATAAATCCGCCGAAAAGAAAAACAATAGAATTAAGTTAAGGAAAGAGGAACGAAAATGAGTGAAAGCTGTTCGGGAAACTGCTCTGCTTGTTCGCAGAACTGTGAAAAAAGAGATATGATGCTGCCGCCGAACCAGTACAGTACCATAAAGCATGTCATCGGCGTGGTCAGCGGCAAAGGCGGCGTCGGCAAAAGCCTTGTGACCTCCCTGCTTGCCGTGGCGGCGCAGTCGAAGGGCATGCAGACCGCGATTTTGGACGCTGACATCACCGGCCCGTCCATTCCGAAGGCGTTCGGGCTGCACGACCGTGCCCAGGGCGACGAAAGCGGCATTTTCCCCATGGAAACCAAAATGGGCATTCGCGTGATGAGCGTGAATTTGCTGCTCGATAAAGAGGATGCTCCGGTCATTTGGCGCGGCCCGGTCATTTCCGGCATGATTAACCAGTTCTGGCAGGAAGTCGTCTGGGGCGACATTGACTATATGTTCGTCGATATGCCGCCCGGCACCGGCGATGTGCCGCTGACGGTGTTCCAGAGCCTGCCGCTCGACGGCATCATCATTGTCACCACGCCGCAGGATTTGGTGCAGATGATTGTGAAAAAAGCCTATAACATGGCGAAAATGATGAATATCCCGGTATTGGGTCTTGTCGAAAATATGAGCTATTTTGAGTGCCCGGACTGCAAAAAGCAGTATCCGATTTTCGGCGAGAGCAAAATTGACGAGGCCGCAAAAGAACTCGGCGTGCCGGTGCTTGCGCGCCTGCCGATTGAGCCGAAGACCGCTGCGCTTGTCGATAAAGGCGCGGTGGAGCTTGCCGATACCGACAAATTCAACGCCATTGTGGACAATCTGCCGAAATAAGTCAAATAACACAAAAACGCCTGTCCTGTGGCAGGTGTTTTTTCTTAAATATCTATTGAAAAAAGGGCGTTTTCAATGCTATAATGATAGATAAATTAAAATGGGAGGAAATGTAAATATGGCTAACGACAAATTCGCAAAAGAAGGTCTCACTTTTGACGATGTTCTCCTGATCCCTGCGGAGAGCGATGTTTTGCCGAGCGATGTGGATGTCTCGACAAAGCTTACCAAAAAAATAACGCTGAACACCCCGATTTTGACCGCCGCGATGGACACGGTTACCGAATCCAAAATGGCAATCGCCATTGCGCGTGAGGGCGGCATCGGTATCATTCACAAAAACATGAGCATTCAGGCGCAGAAGGAAGAAGTTGACCGCGTTAAGCGCAGTGAAAACGGCGTCATTGTCAACCCGTTTTTCCTGCATCCGGAAAACACCGTGGAAGAGGCGGACGAGCTTATGCACCGCTACAAAATCTCCGGTGTGCCCATTTGTGACGAAGCGGGCAGACTGGTCGGCATTCTTACAAACCGCGACATGCGCTTTATGACAGATTACAGCGTGCGCATCGGCGAAGTTATGACGCGCGAAAATTTAGTGACCTCCCATATCGGCACTACGCTTGAAGACGCGAAAAAGATTTTGATGCAGCACAAAATTGAAAAGCTGCCGCTCGTCGATGACAACGGCTTCTTGAAAGGCCTTATCACCATTAAAGATATTGAAAAGAGCGTGCAGTATCCGAACTCTGCAAGAGACGCACAGGGGCGGCTTCTTTGCGGCGCGGCAATCGGCGCAACGGCCGATGTTTTAGAGCGCGCGGCGGCGCTGTGCGAAGCAGGCGTAGACTTGCTTTGCCTTGACTCTGCACACGGCCACAGCAAAAATATTCTTAAAGCGGTCGAAAAAGTCAAGACCCATTTCCCGGAGATTTCGCTTATCGCGGGCAATGTCGCCACAGCGGAAGCCACCCGCGCACTGATTGACGCGGGCGCAGACTGCGTCAAGGTCGGTATCGGCCCCGGCTCTATCTGCACCACCCGTGTGGTCGCCGGCATCGGGGTTCCGCAGATCACCGCCGTGTATGATTCCGCAAACGAGGCGGCAAAGAGCGGCATTTCCGTCATTGCCGACGGCGGCATCAAATATTCCGGCGAAATCGTCAAGGCAATTGCGGCGGGCGCTTCGGCTATTATGGTCGGCTCACTGATTGCGGGCTGTGAGGAATCCCCCGGTGAAACCGAAGTTTACCAGGGCAGAAGCTTCAAGAGCTACCGCGGCATGGGCTCTATCGCCGCCATGAACCACGGCTCAAAAGACCGTTATTTCCAAACCAACAACAAAAAGCTCGTGCCCGAAGGCATTGAAGGGCGCGTACCTTATAAGGGAAAACTTTCTGAGACCATTTACCAGATGATGGGCGGCCTGAAAGCCGGTATGGGCTATTGCGGCTGTCACAATCTCGAAGAACTCAAGACCAAGACCAAGTTCATCCGTATCACCGGCGCGGGCTTAAAAGAAAGCCATCCGCATGATGTGTTCATCACGAAAGAGGCGCCGAACTATTCAGTCAATCTGTAAGCCACACACAGGCAAAATCATTACGGAACATAAAGGAGAAGTAAAATGTACGCAGATTTAATGGACACCATCGGGTTTGTCTCGAAATATGACCCGGCTGTCGGCGCGGCTATGGACAAAGAGCTTGCCCGTCAGCGCAGAAACCTGGAACTTATCGCCAGCGAAAACATCGTTTCCCCTGCCGTTATGGCGGCTATGGGCAGCGTGCTGACCAACAAATATGCCGAAGGCTATTCGGGCAAACGCTACTACGGCGGCTGCGAGTGTGTGGATTTGGTCGAGGACATCGCCATTGAACGCGCAAAAGAGCTGTTCGGTGCAAACTTTGCCAATGTGCAGCCCCACTCCGGCGCGCAGGCAAACATGGCGGCATATTTCGCAATGATTCAGCCCGGCGACACCGTTATGGGCATGAATCTTGCCGAAGGCGGTCACTTAACCCACGGTTCGCCGGTCAATATGTCGGGCAAATATTTTAACTTTGTCCCCTACGGCGTCAATGCAGACGGCTATATTGACTATGATGCGTTTGAAAAGAAAGCCAAAGAATGCCAGCCGAAATTGATTGTTGCAGGCGCTTCCGCCTATCCGCGTGTTATCGATTTTAAGCGTATTTCTGAAATAGCCAAAGAAGTCGGCGCATATTTTATGGTAGATATGGCGCACATTGCGGGCCTTATTGCCGCAGGGCTTCATCCCTCACCCGTGCCGTATGCCGATGTTGTCACCACGACCACGCACAAAACCCTGCGCGGTCCGCGCGGCGGTCTGATTCTTTGCAACGATGAGGAAATGGCAAAGAAAATCAACAAGGCGATTTTCCCCGGCACGCAGGGCGGTCCGCTCATGCACATCATCGCGGGCAAAGCCGTGTGCTTCGGCGAAGCGCTGAAGCCTGAATTCAAAACCTATCAGCAGGCTGTGCTTGACAACTGCCAGGCGCTGGCAAACGGGCTGTTAAAGCGCGGCATCCAGCTGGTTTCCGGCGGCAGCGACAACCACCTGATGCTCGTTGACCTGCGCTCGGTCGGCATCACCGGCAAAGAGCTTGAGCACAGACTCGACGAAGTTTACATCACCGCAAACAAAAATGCGATTCCGAACGACCCCGAAAAGCCGTTCGTTACAAGCGGTGTGCGTCTGGGCACGCCCGCAGTGACCACCAGAGGGCTTACCCCGGAAGATATGGACAAGGTCGCCGAATGCATTGCGCTTGCTGCAACCGATTTCGAAGCGCAGGCAGACGCAATCCGCGCGAGCGTAACCGAAATCTGCAAAAAACACCCCTTGTATGAATAATTTTTCCCTGTAACTGCAAGGCGGGAAAGAAAGGCAGGTCGCTTTCAGGGGGCGTGTGACATGAGAGATGTCGTCATCGCAAGCAAAAACCCCCGCGCCGCGGAGCGCGTGCGAAGCGTTCTGCAAAGCGCTCAAATATTTTCAAGCTGCATTTGTGCGTCGGGTGCTGAGGTGCTCCATTATGCGAGCATCCGGCCCGACGCCGTCGTGGTTTGCGGTCGGCTTTCCGACATGCCGGCGGTGCGGCTTGCCCAGCTTTTGCCGAATGGGTTTGATGTTGTTTGGCTTGTGCAGTCCGGCGAATCCCCGGCGGGCTTCTGCGGCAATTTGGTGCCGCTTTACAGCCCCATCGGCCGCGCAGAGCTCTGCGACACCGTGCGCGTGCTTGCGGCAACCGGCGCCGAAACGGCTCGGCCGCGCCGCGTGCGCAAAGAAGACGAAGAAGCCCTTTTGCGCGAAGCAAAAGCGCGCATCATGGAGCGCCACGCCGTTTCCGAACGGGAGGCGCACCGCCTTTTACAGCGCCGTTCCATGGAATCCGGGCTGAAGCTTACGGAAGTTGCCCGGCTGATTTTAGAAGAATAAATAAATTTCTGGGAGGCGAACCAAATGCGTTTTACCAAAATGCAGGGTGCAGGCAACGATTATATTTATGTCAACTGCTTTGAAGAAACGGTCAAAGACCCGGCCGCCACGGCGATAAAGGTCAGCGACCGGCACTTCGGCATCGGCGCAGACGGGCTGGTGCTTATCTGTCCGTCAGAAAAAGCCGATTTCTTTATGGATATTTACAACGCGGACGGCTCGTGCGCCCAAATGTGCGGCAACGCCACGCGCTGCGTTGCGAAATATGTATATGACAACCACATGACCGACAAGCAGGAAATCGCATTGGAGACCCGCAGCGGGATAAAATATATTAAAGTGACCGTTGAGGACGGCAAGGTCGTTGCAGCGAGGGTCAACATGGGTGCGCCGGTGCTTGCCGGGCGCGAAATTCCGACCAAATTCGACGGTGAAACCGTCGTTAGACAAAAATTAACTGTTAACGAAAAAGAGACAGAAGTCACCTGTGTTTCCATGGGCAACCCCCATTGTGTGGTGTTCTGTGACGAGGTGCAAAACCTGCCGCTTTGGGAGATTGGTCCCCGGTTTGAAAACCACCCGATGTTCCCCGACCGCATCAACACCGAGTTTGTCCGGGTGCTCTCCGAAAATGCCCTCGAAATGCGCGTGTGGGAACGCGGTTCCGGAGAAACACTTGCCTGCGGCACGGGCGCGTGTGCGTCGGTGGTTGCGGCGGTGCTCAACGGCTACTGCCCGCGCGGGGAAGAAGTCACCGTGCAGCTTTTGGGCGGAACACTGAAAATTGAGTGGACAAAAGAAGGCGAGGTCTTTATGACGGGTCCTGCGGCGGTGGTCTGCACCGGTGAAATCGAAATTTAAAGCAAAGGCTTTTAAAATATCAGGCGTGCCGTTTTGCGGCGCCAAGGAGGAAGTACAATGCAAGTTAACGAAAACTTTTTGAAAATCAAAAGCAGCTATCTGTTCTCAGAAATTGCCCGCAAGGTGCGGGAATACAAGGCGGCAAACCCTGAAAAGGCCGGTGAAATCATCAGCCTCGGCATCGGCGATGTAACGCGCCCGCTTTCGCCCGCGGTCATTGACGCCATGCACAAAGCGGTCGAAGAAATGGCACATGCCGAGACTTTCCACGGCTATCCGCCGGAATACGGTCAGGAATTCCTGCTCGACGCCATTTTAGAAAACGACTACCGCGCACACGGCGTGGAGCTTGAAAAAACCGAAATCTTTGTTTCCGACGGCGCAAAAAGCGACTGCGGCAACATCGGCGATATTTTCTCGGAAAACAACAAGGTTGCGGTCTGCGACCCGGTTTACCCGGTTTATGTGGACACCAATGTCATGTCCGGCCGCGCGGGTGACCCCACCGAGCACGGCTTCACGAACATTTATTATATGCCCTGCACGGCGGAAAACAATTTCCAGCCTGCGCTTCCCGACACCCATGTAGATATTATTTATCTATGCTACCCGAACAACCCCACCGGTATGGCTGCAACCCGCACTGAATTGCAGAAATGGGTCGATTATGCCAACCGTGAGGGCGCGGTGATTTTGTTTGACGCGGCATATGAAGCGTTCATCACCGAAGACGATGTCCCGCACACCATTTTTGAAATCCCGGGCGCAAAGACCTGCGCGATTGAATTCAAGAGCTTCTCGAAAACTGCCGGCTTTACCGGCGTGCGCTGCGGCTATACCGTTGTGCCCCACGCGCTGAAAGCAAACGGCGTGGAACTCAACCCCCTGTGGGCGCGCAGACAGGCGACCAAATTCAACGGCGTTTCCTATATCACCCAGTGCGCGGCTGCCGCCTGCTATACAGAAGAGGGCAAACAGCAAATCCGCGACACAATCGCCTATTATCAGAAGAATGCAAAGGTTATTTACGAGGGACTTCGTGACTGCGGCTTTACCGTTTACGGCGCAGTCAACTCCCCTTACATTTGGCTGAAAACACCCGACGGCATGGGCTCTTGGGAATTCTTTGACCTGCTGTTAAACAAGTTGCAGGTCGTTGGCACGCCCGGCGAGGGCTTCGGCCCCTCCGGCGAGGGCTATTTCCGCCTGACGGCGTTCGGCTCGGCAGAAAATACCGAAAAGGCTGTGGCGCGCATTAAAGCCTATTTCAAAAAATAAGCATTCGGAGGAAGCAAATGCAAATCGACAGAGATTTGGTCATGTATCTCGAAAAGCTCGGCAGAATCGAGCTTTCTGAAGAACAGCGGACGGCGTCCGAAAAGGATTTACAGGATATTTTAACTTATATCGACACCTTAAACGAACTGAATACCGACGGTGTAGAACCGGCGTCGCACTCGTTCCCCGTGGCAAATGTTATGCGCCGTGACGAGGTGAAAAACGCCCCGCAGGTCGAAGAGATCCTCAAAAACGCACCGGAACAGAAGGACGGCTGTTTTGTCGTTCCGAAAACGGTGGAATAAAAGGAGGCGGCAGCATGCAAATTACCGATATGACCGCACTTGAGCTTGCAAGTGCGATAAAAGCCGGGGAAATCTCCGTGCGCGAAGCGACTGAAAGCTTTTTGGACGCTATCGGGCAGCGCGACGGGGCTTACCACTGCTATAACACCGTCTGCCGCGAGGAGGCGCTTCGCCGTGCAGACGAGGTGCAAAAAGGCATTGACGAAGGTGTTTATACATCTCCCCTTGCCGGTGTGCCGATTGGCATTAAAGACAATATCTGCACCAAAGGGGTAAAAACGACCTGCTCGTCGAAAATTTTGGAAAACTTTGTGCCGACCTACGACGCAACTGTCGTGCAGCGGCTTCACGACGCCGGGCTTGTGATGCTCGGCAAGCTCAATATGGACGAGTTCGCCATGGGCAGCACGACCGAAACCTCTGCCACCGGCGTTACCCACAACCCGTGGAACAACGACCGCGTACCCGGCGGCTCTTCGGGCGGTGCGGCGGCCGCCGTTGCGGCAAAGCTCGCGCCTGTAACTTTAGGTTCTGATACCGGCGGGTCTATCCGTCAGCCGGCGTCTTTCTGCGGCGTGTGCGGCTTAAAGCCCACCTATGGTGCGGTTTCGCGTTACGGCCTTGTGGCTTATGCTTCGTCGCTCGACCAAATCGGCCCGTTCGGCAGAACTGCGGACGATTGCGCCGCGCTGTTTTCGCTGATAGAGGGCAAGGACGAAAAAGACGGCACTTCCATGGTCAACCCGAAATTTGACTTGGAAAAAGCGCTTTCGGGCGAAATCGCCGGCAAAAAGATTGGTATTCCGGAAGATTATCTCGGCGAGGGCATTGCGCCCGAAGTGAAAGCGGCGGTGCTTGCCGCGGCGGAGGAATACAAAAAGCTCGGCGCAACGGTTGAGACTTTCCCGATGCCGATTGTCCGCTATGCGATTCCGGCGTATTACATCATTGCCTGCGCCGAAGCGTGCTCGAACCTTTCGCGCTATGACGGCATTAAATACGGCTACAAAAGCCCGAACGCCGAAAATCTGATGGATACTTACATCAAGTCGCGTTCCGAGGGCTTCGGTATGGAGGTCAAACGCCGCATCATGCTCGGCAACTTCGTGCTGTCCTCCGGCTATTATGACGCTTACTACAACAAGGCGCTCAAAGCGAAAAAACTGATTCAGCAGGCATTTTTCGATGCCTTTGAAACCTACGATATGCTGTTGGGGCCTGTTGCGCCCACCACGGCGCTCAAAATCGGCGAAAGCCTTTCGGACCCGTTGAAAATGTATCTCGGCGATATTTACACCGTCATGATTAACATTGCGGGTGTGCCGAGTATGGCGATTCCCTGCGGCTTTGACAAAGAGGGTATGCCGGTCGGCATGCAGATTATCGGCAAGCCGTTCTGCGAAGCGGAGATTCTCTCGGCGGCAAAGGTATATCAATCGGTGACCGACTTCCACAAGCAGTCGCCGAAAGCAGAGTAAGGAGGCGAGCACAATGGAATGGGAAATTGTAATGGGGCTTGAGGTGCACACCGAGCTTGCCACCAAAACCAAAATTTTCTGCGGCTGCTCGACCGAATTCGGCGGCGCGCCCAACACGCATGTGTGCGAGATTTGCTCCGGCATGCCGGGTACCTTGCCGCTTTTAAACGAGCGCGTGGTGGAATTTGCCGTGCGCACGGGGCTTGCGACCAACTGCCAAATCACCCAGAAAAATAAATTTGACCGCAAAAACTATTTTTACCCGGATTTGCCGAAGGCTTATCAGATTTCGCAGCTGTATCTGCCGATTTGCCGCAACGGCTATATCGAGGTAAAAGGTGCAGACGGCGAACCGAAAAAAATCGGCATTCACGAAATTCACATGGAAGAGGACGCGGGCAAGCTCATGCACGATGAGTTTGAGGACTGCACGCTGGTCGATTACAACCGCTGCGGCGTGCCGCTTTTGGAAATCGTCTCCGAACCGGATTTCCGTTCGGCAGAGGAGGTTATTGACTACCTTGAAAAGCTCCGCGCCATTTTACAGTTCACCGGGGTTTCCGACTGCAAAATGCAGGAGGGCTCTTTGCGCGCCGATGTGAACCTTTCCGTGCGCCCCAAGGGGCAGAAAGAATTCGGCACGCGTACCGAAATGAAAAACTTAAATTCGTTCCACGCCATTTCCCGCGCGATTGAGTACGAAGCCCGCCGCCAAATCGACCTTTTGGAAGACGGCGAAGCGGTCGTGCAGGAGACTCGCCGCTGGGACGACAACAAGGGCTATTCTTACGCGATGCGCTCCAAAGAGGACGCGCAGGATTATAAATATTTCCCCGAACCCGATTTGCCGCCGATTGAAATTTCAGACGCGCGCATCGAGGAAATCCGCGAAAGCATGCCGGAACTGCCCGAGCAGAAAAAACGGCGCTACCGCGAAGAACTGGGGCTTCCCGAATACGACACCGAAATTCTCACCGGCAACATGGCGTTTGTCACGCTGTTTGAAGAGACCGTAAAGCTTTGCGACAGCCCCAAGGATGTTGCCAACTGGATCATGGGCGAAGTGATGAAGCTGCTCAATGATTCGGGCACGCTCCCCGAAGATATGACGCTTGCGCCCGCAAAGCTCGCGGCGGTTATTCAAATGGTGAAATCGGGCAAAATCAACCGCGGCACCGGCAAAACAGTGCTCGAAAAGGTGTTTACCGACGGCGTTGACCCCGAAAGCTATGTGAAAGAAAACAACCTGGCGCAAATTACCGACCTTGGCGCAATTCGTCCCGTGCTTGAAGAAGTTATTGCGGCGAACGAAAAGAGCGTTTCCGAATATAAAGCGGGCAAAACGCAGGCCATGGGCTATATTATGGGTCAGGCGATGCGTGCGCTCAAAGGCAAAGCGCCTGCGCAGGAAGTGCAAAAAATGCTGCACGAGCTGCTCGACTGATTTTTACCCGATGCCCCTTGAAAGTCCGCTTTTAAGGGGTTTTGTGTTCTTTCGGAGGGTCTTATGTACGAAAGCTTTACAAAATTGAAAGAGGACTGCCTTAAATGCCGCGCCTGTCCGCTTTGCGAAACGCGGACGAATGTTGTGTTCGGCGCGGGAAACCCGAACGCGCAGATTTTGTTTGTCGGCGAAGGTCCGGGCGAAAACGAAGATTTGACCGGCGAAGCGTTCGTCGGCAGGGGCGGTCAGCTTTTGGATAAATATCTTACGCATATCGGCCTCTCCAGAGAAGAAAATGTATATATCGCGAACATTGTAAAATGCCGCCCGCCGCATAACCGGGACCCAAAGCCGGAGGAGCAGACCGGCTGTGAGCACTGGCTGCGCGAGCAGGTAAAGCTCATACGCCCGAAAATCATCGTGTGCCTTGGGCGCATTGCCGCGCAGAAAATTATCCGCGAGGATTTTCGCGTTACCAAAGAGCACGGCGTGTTTTATGAGCGCAAGGGCTGCTATTTAATGGGGACATTTCACCCGGCGGCGCTTTTACGCAATCCGGCGCAGAAAGCCGACGCGCTTTCCGATTTTGTTGCGCTGCGCGAAAAAATTTCTGAAGTCTTTGGGGGAACAACGGACAATGGCCTTTATTCCGTATAACGCAAGAGACCGATTTTATAAAAATATACCCGGTGCGGTGAAAACAGACCAGCTTTTTCGCCTGTGTCTTATTTTGCCGCGCTCTTTTTCTGTGACCGGCGCCCATTTCATGCTCAAAAAAGACGGTGAATCGATTGTCGATTACCCCATGTATTGGGCAGGCATGCACGGCGACGACTGCGAAGTGTGGGATATTTCCATGGCGGTGATTTCGCCGGGGCTTTATTTTTACCACTTCGACTACGATTCCTCGTGGGGGCGCGGCAGCGTCCAGCAGGTAAGCGAAGGCGTCGGCGCAATTGCAAACGGAATGGGGCTTCAAAGTGACTGGCAGCTGACCGTTTATGACAAGGATTTTGAGACCCCCGACTGGCTGAAAGGCGGGATTATTTATCAGATTTTCCCCGACCGCTTTTACAATTCCGGCGCGCCGAAAAAGAATGTTCCAAATGATCGCATTTTGCGCACCGACACCGAAAATCAGCCCTATTGGCGGCCGGACGCCGAGGGGAAAGTGCGCAACAACGACTATTTCGGCGGCGACCTTCGCGGCATTACCGAAAAACTCCCCTACCTTTCCGACCTCGGCGTCACCTGCATTTATTTAAATCCGATTTTCGAGGCGCATTCCAACCACCGCTACAACACCGCGGACTATCAGAAAATTGACCCGCTTTTAGGCACAGAAAAAGATTTCAAAACACTTTGCGCCGAAGCGAAAAAGCTCGGCATTCGCATTGTGTTGGACGGCGTGTTTTCCCACACCGGCGACGACAGCCTTTATTTCAACCGCACCGGCCGCTATAAAACGCTCGGCGCTTACAATTCCAAAGAATCCCCCTATTACCCGTGGTATTCTTTTACGGAATTCCCCGACAAATACAAAAGCTGGTGGGGGTTTGACACGCTCCCGGAAGTTAATGAAGCGTGCCCGGAATATCTCGATTTCATCACCGGCGAAAACGGCATTGCGCGCAAGTGGTTAAAGCTCGGTGCTTCCGGCTGGCGGCTGGATGTTGCCGACGAGCTGCCGGATGTGTTTTTAGATGCGTTAAACCGCGCGGTCAAAGCTGAAAAGCCTGACGCTGTAATTATCGGCGAAGTTTGGGAGGACGCGACCACCAAATGGGCTTACGGCGTGCGGCGGCGGTATCTCCTCGGCGGTCAGCTCGACAGTGTAATGAACTATCCGTTTGCACAGGCGGTGCTCAATTTTGCACGAAGCGGGCTTGCCGAAAGTTTCCAAAGCGCGGTGCTCTCCATAGTCGAGCACTACCCGAAGCCTGCTTTGGATGTGATGATGAATCACATCGGCACGCATGACACCGAGCGCGCCATTACCAAAATCATGGGCGAAAGCGCCCAGTACCACGGGCGCGAATGGCAGTCGCAGCAGAAACTGACCCCGGAGCAATATGAAAAGGGCGTTGCGCTTTTGATGTTCGCCGCCGTGCTCCAATATACACTCCCCGGCGTGCCGTCGGTCTATTACGGCGACGAGGCAGGTATGCAGGGCTATAAAGACCCGTTCAACCGCGGCTATTACCCGTGGGGAAAAGAAAACAAAACGCTTTTGGCGTTTTATCAAAAGCTTGGCAAACTGCGGCGGTCGCTTACATGCCTTCAAGACGGCGAAATCCGCTTCTTGTCGGCAACGCTCGGCTGTGTGGCATATACGCGCGTGTCGGAAAACTGCGAAATTTTGGTGATTGCCAACCGCAACGAACACGAGATTAGCTATAATCTGCCGGACCGTTGGTTTCACAAAACAGAGCTTTTACACGGAAACCCGGTAACCTCTTTTGTGCGTGTGCCCTCGACCGGCTGCGTCATACTTAAATTTTAACTACCGCAGAGAAAACACTTATAATACTATAAAATATCACATTTTCGGTAAAATGTGTTTTACCGTTTTGGCGCCGAGTGGCGCCGGGAAGGAGCATATCATGCAGTATTCCATTGCAAGAGACCTGCACACAGATTTTTCTGTGTTTGAGAAAAACAAACTGCCGGCGCGCAGCTATTTCATCCCCTTTTCTGACGCACAAAGAGCCGCGGCGGCGAATTGCAGAACCGAACGGTACTGCTCCGACCGGGTACAGATGCTCAGCGGTGAGTGGGATTTTGCCTATTACGCGCATCTTTCCGAAGTGCCCGAGCCGTTTTCCACAGACGAGGTGCATTTTGACCGCGTAACGGTGCCGAGCACCTGGCAAAGAACCGGCTATGACCAGATTGCTTACATAAACACGCGTTACCCGTTCCCGAAAAGACCGCCCCACATTCCAAAGGACGCCCCCGCAGGGGTATATCGGAGGCTGTTTTCTCTGGAAGATAACACAAGCTTTCGCGTTTTGACCTTTCTGGGCGTTGCAGGCGCGCTGGCGGTCTATTTGAACGGCCGGTTTGTCGGATACAGCGAGGGCTCGCACAACACCGCCGAGTTTGACATCACCCCGTTTGCAAAAGCGGGTGAAAACGAGCTGGTTGCAGTCGTTTATAAGTGGAGCAACGGCACTTATCTCGAATGTCAGGATATGTTCCGTGAAAACGGCATTTTCCGCGATGTTTACATTCTTTCGCATGCAAAAAGCCGCCTTTCAGACTTTTTGCTGCGTCCCCAAAAGAACAGCGACGGCACTTACCGGCTGCGCATTGCCGTTGAGGGTGTATTTTCTGAAAACGCCAAGCTGCTTGTAGAAGGCAAGAAAGACGGCGCGGTCTGTTTTTCAGCTTCGCTGCTGCCCGAGAAGGAAACAACGCTGGACGCCTTGCGTGTGGAAGAGTGGAACGCCGAGCTTCCCGCTCTGTATGAGGTGTTTTTCACGCTGACCGACGGCGAAAAAACGGTAGAAGCGGTGCGCACCTATGTGGGTTTTCGTGACATTCACATTGACGGCGAGGTCTTCCGCTTCAATTCGAAAGCCATAAAAATAAAAGGCGTCAACCACCACGACACCCACCCCGAAAAGGGCTATGCGATGTCCATAGACGACATGGAGACCGACATTCGCCTGATGAAGGAATACAACTGCAACGCCGTGCGCACCTCGCACTATCCGCCCGACCCGGTTTTCCTGACCCTGTGTGACCTTTACGGGCTGTATGTAATTGACGAAGCGGATATCGAGACCCACGGCTTCTATTCCGTGCCGGGCACCTATCGCCCCGGCCGCCTGAGCAACGATTTAAAGTGGGCGCCGCACTACCTTGACCGCGTCAAGCGTATGTACGAGCGCGATAAAAACCACCCGTCCATTACCATGTGGAGCCTCGGCAATGAATCCGGCGGCTATCGCTGTCAGGATGTCTGCTATGCGTTTTTAAAAGAGCAGAACCCGGAAATCCCCGTGCATTATGAGGGCGTCATCCGAAGCCGTCGCTGGGCATATGATGTGGTCTCTCACATGTATGCTTCGCAGGATAAAATGCGCGCCATGCGCGAAAGAAAGGCGGGCAAAAAATATTTCGGCAAGCCGTTTTTCCAGTGCGAATATGCCCACGCCATGGGCAACGGCCCCGGCGGGCTCGAGGAATATATGCAGCTGTTTTACAGCAGTGACCAATTTATGGGCGGCTGCATTTGGGAATGGGCGGACCACAGCGTTTATGACGAAAACGCCCCATATAAGTGGACCTATGGCGGCGACCATAACGAACCGATTCACGACGGCAACTTCTGTGTAGACGGTTTGTTCTTCCCCGACCGCAAGCCCTCTTCCGGTGCGCTGGAAATGAAAGCGGTCTACCGCCCCGTTCGTGCAAAGCACCTCAGCGGCGGCAAAGTGGAATTCTGGAACACCCGCAGCTTCCAAAGCACCGATGACCTCACCGCGCTGTATACCGTAACGGTGAACGGCGAAGTCGTGCAAAGCGGAACGCTCACGCCGTCAGTGGAAGCCGGGCAGAAGCAGGTGCTTTGTGTGCCGCTGCCGCAGGAGAATACAAACGGCAAAGATGTTTTCATCAATTTGACCTATGCCGACAAGGCGACCGGCTTTGAAATCGCCAAAGAGCAGCTGGTCGTTTCCGAAGCTTCGCTTCCGGCGGCAAAAGCGCCCGAAAGACCTGCCAAATACACCCGTACAGGCGATAAAATCAAAGTGGAGTTTCAAAACGGCGCTGCCGAATTTTGCGGCGGCTGGCTGACGAAATATGAAATCGGCGGAAAATCCTTCTTAAACAACGCGCCGCTGGACGGGCAGACCGGCTTTGTGCCGCACATTTACCGCGGTAAGCTGGACAATGACCAGTATATTGTGGGGCTTTGGAAGTTTTTAGGGCTGGATTCCGCGAAAGCAAAGCCCGCCGGCTGCAAGCTGTTGGAGAAAAACGGCACGGCGGTGGTGCGCGCAAACTATCGGTTTGTGACGCGCGGTATTTTCGTGCTGGCAACGGCAAGCGTGGACTATGCTTTTGATGAGAACGGAGGTGTGCAAATCACAGCCACGCTGAAAAAAGTATGTCCGTTCCCCTTTGAGCTGCCGCGCTTCGGGCTGCACCTCGAAATGCCGTCGGCGTTTGACCGCGCAGTCTGGTTCGGACGCGGGCCGGAAGAAAATTATGCCGACTTTGCCGAACACGCGCCGGTGGGGCTTTATGAAAAGCCCGTTTGCGAAATGGCGCACAAATATATCAAACCGCAGGATTCCGGCAACCGCGGCGATGTCCGATTTGCCGCGCTTTCAGACGACAGCGGAAATACGCTTCGGTTTACGGCGTGCGGGCAGTATTTGAATTTCAACGCCACCCCCTTTACACTGGAACAGCTCAAGGCGGCAAAGCACATAGAAGACCTGCCGGATGCAGACACCACCTTTGCCACGCTGGACGGCTTTGTCCGCGGCACAGGTTCGGGCAGCTGCGGGCCGATGCCTGCAAAGCGCTACCGTGTTGCATTTGGCTACACAAAGCCGCTGCAATACACCTTTACCGTTTCTCAAAAATAAAGGAAAACAAAACACCCGGCATCTTTCGAGATGTCGGGTGTTTTTGTGCCGTACTTTTAGCTAGGTATTGGCAGAACACGAACTTTATGTAGGGGCGGGGTTCCATCCCCCCGTCAATTTTATAATAAACGCACTTCCGGGTTAGGAAAGCAAGACCGGTTCGCACCGTCTGCTCGCATTCATTGCGCGTGCTGGCACGCGCTTTTCTCTCCCTCCGGCTTTTGCCGTAGGCAAAAGCCACCTCCCTCGTCAGAGGGAGGAAAAGAAGCCGGAAGATTGTGTACGGCCGAGGAATTTATGGTATATGAGATCGTGCCCCCTCTGAAGAGGGGGGGGCGGCGCACGCTGTGCGACTGGGGGAGAGCGTACACAGCACTCAGACAGCCCTTGCGTATATATAAACAAAAAAATATAGGCGGTGTTTAGCACCGCCTATATAAATTTTATCAAAGTCGATACCGGGTTAAGATAGTGAAGAAACAATCACACTATCTACGCGCGTTCGCTGCGGGCGGCCCCGCCGCGATTTGCCGTGCGGCAGCCTGCACCCGGCGGCACAAAAGACGGGCGGGGATGGAACCCCGCCCCTACAAAATTTAATTTAAGCCGATACCGGCTCTAAATAGTAAAGATAATCGCGCACTACCTACGCGATTCGGCGTGCCCGGCGGCACAAAAAACGGGCGGGGATGGAACCCCGCCCCTACAATATTTAATTTAAGCCGATACCGGGCTCTAAATAGTAAAGATAATCACGCACTGCCTGCGCGATTCACTGCGCGTTGGCACGCGCTGCTTACAGCGTGGCGGCAAGCTTCTTGAGATACGCTTTGAAATCTTCACCGATTTCCGGGTGATTGAGCGCGACTTCGCAGTTTGCCTGCATGATGCCCAGCTTGTTGCCCATGTCATAGCGAATACCGTCAAAGTCCACAGCGTTAAGCTGACCGCGGCTCGCAAGGTCAAGCATTGCGTCGGTGAAATAAACTTCGCCGCTCTTCGGGTCGGCAGGCGTCTTTTCAATCAAATCGAAAATTTCGGGCGGCATGACCACACGGCCCAAAATGGAATAGCAGGACATGATCTGGTCCGGCGTGGGCTTTTCAATGATGTTGTGCACCTGCATGATTTTGTCTTCCAGCGGGGTGACATCCAAAGTGCAGTACTTCGGCACATCTTCGCGCGGAACTTCCTTAACGCCGACAACGCCGCAGCCGTATTTTTCATAAGCGCGGCAAAGCTGACCGACAACCGGGTCTTCCGAAATAATAACATCATCGCCGTACATAACCGCAAACGGCTCGTTGCCGACGAAGCTCTTGGCGCAAAGCACCGCGTGGCCGAGACCCTTGGTCTCTTTCTGGCGGACATAGTAAATGTTGGCAAGATTTGCGCAGGCTTCAACGCTTTCTAAAATCTTCGATTTGGCCGGATTGCCCTTCAGCTTGGTCTCCAGCTCAAAGGAATGGTCAAAGTGATCTTCAATAACACCCTTACCGCGGTTGGTAACAATCAGAATGTCGGTGATGCCGGCGGCGACTGCTTCCTCAACAATATACTGAATTGCGGGTTTGTCCACAATGTTCAGCATTTCCTTCGGAACGGCTTTGGACGCAGGCAGAACTCTGGTGCCAAGACCTGCTGCCGGGATAATAGCTTTTGTGACTTTCATAATGATGCCCCTTATAAAATAATAAAATATCGAACAGTAAAACTGTTGCTTATAAAATTAGTTTACGACAAAAGGTTAAAAATTGCAAGACCGGCGAGCATAGTCGCCGCATAATAGATGCCTACAGACAAAAGACACAGCAAAACGGAAACGCCGCCGCGCCGGAACAGCTTTAAGCGGTATTCCTCTTGCGTGGCGCATGTCTCGCGCAGAGTTTTTACCTCTTTTTTTGCTTTCTGCAAATAAAAATAATTGGCAAACAGCCCGGAAAGCAGGTGCAGGGCAAAGGAGATGCCGAAATACGCTACAGTTTCCGGAAGCGTGACCAAATCCTTGTAAGCCTGTTCATAGCTTGTCAGCGCCGCTTCCGAGGAAATCTCACCGGCATAGAATTGCTCCATCATGGTGTTGAGCGCTTCGGTTTTTTCCATGGCGCGCGGCGTGGAAGTAAGCCCCGAGACAAGCGCCAAAAGCACCAGCAGCACCGCACCGACGGTATAAAGCTTGCGGTAAAAGAACCAGTAGGGCCCGAACAGGAATGCCGCCCAGTTCCACGAAACCTTTTTGCCGCTTTTTTCCATGGTGTAAAACTTCGGAATATAGCGCGCAGCACTCGACTGCACGAATTCCGCCGTGTCGCCGACGGTGTTTTCGCCGATTTTCTCCTCCGGCGAAATGGGAACGGGTCCCGCCTGAAACACACGGTGGGTCATGTCGGGCAGCTGTACCTGCGGGGGATAAGGCGAACGGAACTGCGGGTTGTTGTAAAGCCGCGTGCCGCAGTTTAAGCAGGTCGGCTCTTCCGCCGGGTTCTGCGCACCGCAGTTGGGGCAGAACACGATTCTGTGCCCGTCGTCAGGCTGCTGACCGAAAGCCGGCGCGTTCGGCGCCGCGTTTCCCGGCTGCACGGGGGCTTCCGGCGGCTGCACAGCCGTAGGCGCCCAAACATAGCCGCTTGGGTGCAAAGCCTCGTTCGCACAATGTTTATTTTGTAAATAGCATTTTCTGTGGTGCGGCGTACCGCAGTCCGGGCAGACGACAACATCGTCATCCTCTTGAAACACCTGGTTGCAGACGGGGCAGGTTTCACCTGTATACCGCATATTAACACTCCTTTATTTCGCCCGGTTTGGAATGAACTTTTTCAAAAATAACGATTAAACTTTGATTTCGACTTCAAGCCCGAGCAGGTCTTTGTATTTCTCCAAAATCGGGCGCACATCGTTTTCCAAAAGCTCGGTGACCTGCGACGGGGCGCGGCCGATGAAGTTCGACGGCACCATTTCCGCGCGGATTTCTTCGAGCGTTAAGCCGAAAGCTTCGTCCGCAGCAATGCGTTCAGGCAAATCATTGGGCTTGCCCTCAACTTTAACAACTCTGCCCGCCGCCATGGAGTGCTGACGGATGCGCTCGTGCAGCTCCTGCCGGTCGCCGCCCTTTTTGACCGCTGCCATCATAATGTTTTCGGTCGCCATAAAGGGCAGCTCTTCGTTTAAGCGCTTTTCAATCATCTTCGGGTAAACGACTAAGCCGCTTACGATATTGATATACAATTCCAAAATCGCATCCACCGCGAGGAAGCCCTCGGGAATGCTGATGCGCTTGTTGGCGGAGTCGTCGAGTGTGCGCTCAAACCACTGGGTCGAAGCGGTGATCGCCGGGTTTACGGTGTCGGCAATCACATAGCGCGCCAAAGAAGCGATGCGCTCGGAACGCATCGGGTTGCGCTTATATGCCATTGCGGAAGACCCGATTTGGTTCTTTTCAAACGGCTCTTCGATTTCTTTCAAATGCTGCAACAGGCGCAAATCGTTTGAAAATTTGTGCGCGGACTGCGCAATCCCCGAAAGGGTGTAAAGCACCTGGCTGTCCAATTTGCGCGGATAGGTCTGCCCCGAAACCGGGAAGCAGCGGTCAAAGCCCATTTTCTCGGCAATTTTGCGGTCGAGCGCCTTGACCTTTTCTTCATCGCCCTCAAAAAGCTCCATAAAGCTCGCCTGCGTGCCGGTCGTGCCTTTTGAGCCCAAGAGCCGCATCTGCGACAGCTGGAATTCGAGCGTGGACATATCCATCAGCAAATCCATGAGCCACAAGCTTGCGCGCTTGCCGACGGTGGTCGGCTGGGCGGGCTGGAAATGGGTAAACGCAAGGCAGGGCATGGCTTTGTATTCGTCGGCAAATTTTGCAAGCTTGTCAATCAGGTTCACAAGCTTTTTGCGGACGAGCTTTAAGCCCTCGGTCATAATGATGACATCGGTGTTGTCGCCGACATAGCAGGAGGTTGCGCCCAAGTGGATAATGCCTTTTGCCTTGGGGCACTGCACGCCGTAAGCGTACACATGGCTCATCACATCGTGGCGGACTTCCTTTTCGCGCGCCTCGGCGACTTCGTAATTGATGTCGTCGGCGTGGGCCTTGAGTTCGGCAATTTGTTCGTCGGTAATCGGCAGCCCCAGCTCTTTTTCGCTTTCGGCAAGCGCAATCCAGAGTTTTCTCCAGGTGCGGAATTTAAAGTCGGGCGAGAAAATATATTTCATCTCTTTGCTCGCGTAACGGGAGTTAAGCGGGCTTTCGTAAATGTCTTTCATTCTGCAATCCTCCAAATTATTTTTCGGGCACGGGACGGCGCAGCTTGATGTGCACCTCGCGCAGCTGCTGTTCGGAAACGGTGTTCGGCGCGCCGAGTAACATATCCTGTGCGTTGGAGTTCATCGGGAACGCGATGACCTCGCGGATGTTTTCCTCGTCTTTTAACAGCATGATCATGCGGTCCACGCCGGGCGCCATGCCTGCGTGCGGCGGCGCACCATAGTGGAACGCGCGGAACAGTGCGCCGAAGCGTTTTTCCACTTCTTCGGCGGTGTAGCCCGCAAGTTCAAACGCCTTGACCATAACATCGGGGCGGTGGTTACGAACCGCGCCGGAGGAAAGCTCAACGCCGTTGCAGACAATGTCGTACTGATACGCCTTAATGGTCAGCGGGTCTTGATTTTCGAGCGCATCCATTTCGCCCTGCGGCATGGAGAACGGGTTGTGGGTGAAGTCGAGCTTGCCCTCTTCGTTCTTTTCATACATCGGGAAATCGGTGATAAAGCACATCTCGAAGCGGTCTTTATCAATCAGATTCATGCGTTCGCCGAGCGCCGTGCGAATCTGCCCCGCCAGGAGGTTTACAACCTTAATGGAGTCGCAGATGAAGAACAGCGTGTCGTCGGTTTTTAAAGACAGCATACTGGTGAGCGCTGCTTTCTTTTCGTCAGAAAGGAATTTTGCAATCGGGCCTTTAAACGAGCCGTCTTCGAGCACGGTTAAGTAGCCAAGCCCTTTCATACCGATGGACATGGCGTATTCGAGCATTCTTTCAAAGAAGGACTTGCTCATTTTGCCGCAGCCGGGGGCGACAATGCCGCGCACGGGACGACCCTGGAACGGTTTAAACTCGACATCGCGGAAATAGTCGGTCAAGTCGACGATTTCGAGCGGATTGCGAAGGTCGGGCTTGTCGGTGCCGTATTTGAGCATCGCTTCTTCAAACGGAATGCGGCGGAACGGCGCTTTCGAAACCGGTTTGCCGCCGCCGAATTTTGTGAAGGTGTCATAAAGCACATCCTCCGCCACGGCAAAGACATCTTCCTGTGTGGCGAACGCCATTTCAAAGTCGAGCTGATAAAATTCGCCGGGCGAACGGTCTGCACGCGCGTCTTCATCGCGGAAGCAGGGCGCAATCTGGAAATATTTGTCGAAGCCCGACACCATCAACAGCTGTTTAAACTGCTGGGGCGCCTGCGGCAGAGCGTAAAACTTGCCTTCATGCTTGCGGGAGGGGATAATGTAGTCGCGCGCACCCTCCGGGGAAGAGCAGGTCAAAATCGGGGTGTTGATTTCGGCAAAGCCGAGAGATTCCATTTTCTCGCGCAAAAAGCGGACGACTTCGCTTCTGAACAAAATGTTGTCGTGCACTTTCTTGTTGCGCAAATCGAGGAAACGATAAGTCAAACGCACATCTTCGCGCGTTTCGGTTGATTCGCTTACATCAAACGGCAGTGCGCCGGTGCAGGCGCCAAGCACTTGAAGCTTCTGCACATGCACCTCCAGCTCGCCGGTGGCAAGCTTGGGGTTGACCGTCTCCGGGTCGCGGCGAACCACTTCGCCGGTCACCGAGATGACATTTTCTTTGTGCATATCCGAGAGCATCGCTTCATCGTGAACGACCACCTGGGTGATGCCGTACTGGTCGCGCAAATCGACGAACGCCACGCCGCCGTGGTCGCGGACGGTGTCCACCCAGCCGGCAAGCGAAACAGTCTCGCCTAAATTTTCCAAAGTCAGTTCATTGCAGTTGTGTGTTCTGTATGCCATATTTTTCCATACATTCCTTCCGAGTTTTTTGTACTGCGTATACTTCGCCAATAATACAATTAAGGATTATAGCACATTCACTCGGGGATTTCCACAGGTTTTTTGAAAAAAAGATTGAGTATTGCGCGCGTTTCGTGTAAAATGGAGACGACCATTGTAAATTTACATGGCGGAGGTATTTTATGAACAACGACAACCGAAAGAATCCGAACAACAGCGGCGACGATTTTGAGGATATTTTCAGTTCCTCAAAGCCGGACGCTTTTGAAGATATTTTCAGTGACAGCAAGCCCGCGGGAAAACAGCCGCCGCAAAATGATTTTGAAGACATTTTCAGCGGCCGCGACGATGAGCCGCAAGCAGAAGACGACCCGTTTCATCTCGACTTTTTCACAGACATGCCCGAAAACGAGGAAAGGCCGTCTGCGTCATACCGCGCCCCGGTGAACACGGCGCCTGAAAAGAAGCCTTACAGCTATCACTATGACCGCGACGGCAGTGCGCCGCGCCGCGCGCGCAACGGCGACGAGATTTATTCCGGCAAAGAGATTTCGGACAAGCCGCGCAAAAAGCACCGCCATATCGTGCTGAAAGTGATTGCCTGCCTGTTGGTGCTGGTTTTGCTGGTGACAGGCGGCGGCGTGTGGTTCCTTTACAATAAGGTCACCGGCATTTTAGACACGGTGGATTACCGCCCGTTAGGCCCGAACAACTATATCGCCTCTTCAGACCTCAAGCACTCGGACGATGTGCGCAATATTTTGTTCATCGGTGTGGACGCGCGTGAGGGCGAGAACCCGGAAAAGACCCGTTCCGACACGATGATGCTCGTTTCCATTGACACAAAGAACCAGCAAATCAAGCTGACCTCTTTCCTGCGCGATTTATATGTGGATATTCCCGATTACCGGACGGACAAGCTCAACGCCGCGCAGAGCCACGGCGGCACACAGCTGCTTGTCGACACGCTGGAATATAATTTCCTTGTGGATATTGACAGCTATATGCTCGTGAGCTTCGATATGTTCACCACGATCATCGACCGCCTGGGCGGTGTAGATGTTGCGGTGACTGAAAAAGAAGCGGATTATATCAACAGCCAAAAGAAAATGACTGAGACAGAAAAAGCGGCGTTCCCCGAAGAAATCACTGCCGGCGACAGCGTGCATTTCACCGGCGCACAGGCGCTTTGGTACAGCCGCATCCGCTATCTCGACAGCGACTTCCAGCGCACCGGCCGCCAGCGCAAGGTCATCACCTCGCTTATAAGCAAAGCCGCACAGCAGTCGCCGACTGAGCTGCTCTCCCTGATGGAAGAGGTCGTGCCGATGGTCATCACGAACCTTACGACCGACGAGATGACCGCGATTGGCATGGACGCGCTCGACTATCTGAAATATGATATTGTTCAGCAGCAAATCCCGGCAAAGGACGCTTACAAGAGTGCTAAGCGCCGCGGCATGGATGTGCTGATTCCTGACATGGATGAAAACATTGAAATCCTGCACAGCTTTATTTATGAAAAAGTGCCGGTGGAAGAGACCACGACCGAAAAAGCGAAATAAAAATTGCAAAAACCCGTTGAAACCATATGGGAATTTATGCTACAATGCAATATAATCAACAAATCGGAAACGGAGTGTCCGTCATTTTATGAAAAAAGCAAGCATCCCTCTTTCCCGGTCGTTTCAGATCGGCAAAATCGACAAGCGCATTTACGGCTCGTTTATCGAGCACCTCGGCCGTGCCGTCTACGGCGGCATTTATGAACCCGGCCATGAAACCGCCGATGCGGACGGTTTCCGGCAAGATGTCCTTTCTGAGGTGCGTGCGCTGAATGTCCCGATTGTGCGTTATCCCGGCGGCAACTTTGTTTCCGGCTATAACTGGGAAGACGGCGTCGGTCCGGTTGAAGAACGCCCGAAGCGGCTGGAACTTGCGTGGGGTGTCACGGAGCCCAACACATTCGGCACCAATGAATTTATGAAATGGTGCAAAAAAGCGGGCACCGACTGCATGATGGCGGTAAACCTCGGCCTTCGCGGGGCAGATGCGGCGCGCAATCTGGTGGAATACTGCAACCATCCTTCCGGCTCTTATTACAGCGATTTGCGCATCAAGCACGGCGTTAAAGAGCCCCACAACATCAAACTTTGGTGCTTGGGCAACGAAATGGACGGCGACTGGCAGATTGGCCACAAGACCGCCTATGAATACGGTCGTGCCGCGGCGGAAGCGGCGAAGGTCATGCGCTGGGTAGACCCCTCGATTGAGCTTGTTTTGTGCGGCAGCTCCAACGGCCACACCAAGACCTTCGGCGACTGGGAGCTCACAACGCTCGACCTTGCTTATGACAAGGTGGATTATGTTTCGCTCCACCAATATTATGACAATAAGCTTGACGACACGGCAAGCTTCCTTGCAAAGAATATGGCGATGGATGAGTTTATTCACACCGTCATTTCCATTTGCGATACCGTAAAAGGCAAAAAGCACCAAAAGCACACCGTTAACCTGTCGTTTGACGAGTGGAATGTTTGGTATCATTCCAACGACGATTATGTCGAGCGCTGGTCCACAGCGCCGCGCCAGCTGGAGGACATTTATAACTTCCAGGACGCGCTTTTGGTCGGCCTCATGCTCATAAGCCTTCTGCGTCGCGCCGACCGCGTGAAGGTCGCGTGCCTTGCGCAGCTGGTCAATGTAATTGCCCCCATTATGACTGAGACCGGCGGTGGGGTGTTCCGTCAGACGATTTTCTATCCGTTTATGCATATGTCAAACTACGGCCGCGGCACCGCGCTTGTGACGCAGATTGCCTGCGGCAAGCACGACAGCAAAGAGTTTACCGATGTGCCTGACATTGACGGCATTGCCGTTTTGTCAGACGCGGAAGATGAACTTACCGTGTTCGCCGTCAACCGCGATATGGAAGAGTCTTACGCGCTCGAACTTGATTTGCTGGATTTCCCGGGCTTTGTGCCGGTGGAACATATTGAAATGGCGGGCTTTGACCGCAAGGCGGAAAATTCTTTGGTTTCCTGCCCGGTGAAGCCCTCCGACGCAGCGCTTCCGGAAATGGACGGGCACACTGCAACAGCAGCACTTCGTCCGCTTTCGTGGAATGTCCTGCGCTTTAAGAAAAAAACAAATGGATTAAAATAAATCTGCAGAGAGGTAGGCGTTTTATATGGCAATCAAATGTCCGAATTGCGGAAAAACTTTGCACTGGTATGATTTTCGCGCAGAATGTAAATCCTGCGGCGCAAACATTCCGAACTACGACTGGGAAGGGCGGCTCGAGCAAGACGCGGATATTGCGGAGGCTTCGTTTGCACGGCTGCACTATCGTTTAGACAATTTCAAAAGCGCAACAGTCGGCTCGCCGGTGCGTATCGTCCGTTTGGTTTGCACCCTGCTGCCTTTGGTGGCGCTGGTTGTGCCGCTTTTAAACGCAACATTTGCGTTTCCGTTTTATGCCGAGACAAAGTCGATTTCTTTCCTGACCTTTGTGCTCGACTACCTCACAAAATTTGACATCGGCTCTGTGCTGTCGCTTGCCGGCGGCGAGATTATGGGCGGCGTGATTACAAGCCTTCTTTTGGCGATTGTATTCGCATTGCTGGCTGTGGTGGCAGGCGTGCTCAACTTCTTTGTTGTGCTTTTGGGCGCAATCAATCTGCGCTGGCTGCCGAATGTGATTTTGAACATCATCAGCCTTGTTTCCTGGGGGCTCTCTGCATTTTTCCTCAATCAGTTCACCGCCGGCGCGTCGGAAATGACGGTGCAGGTGTTCTCCGGTACGGTTTCGCCTTGGTTTTTGCTCGGCATCGGCCTCTTCCTTTTGGATTTGGTCATTGACATCGTTGTCGGTGTGAGCCTTCACAAACAGCGCAAGACGCAGCCGACAATCGAAGAAGCGGTTGAACAGGAACTGAAAGAGCTGCGCGAAAAGGCCGAAGAGGCTGCCGCAGAGATTGCTTGACCCCCCCTGCTTTATTTTATCTGCATTTTATGAAAAAAGGAACGGTCTGTGCTGATTGCACAGACCGTTTTTTTGTGAAACGAGTCTATAAATTGTATATTCTCCGGCAGAAAATAGAAATCAACATTTGAATTTGAAATGTTGATTTTTTCGTTTTTTCGACAAAACAAGGCAAAAAAAGTCTCGTTTTTTTCCCGCAAAAACATTGACAGAAAGCGCCCGAAACTGTATAATTTTTTTACAATGCTATAGTTGCACATATTATACACAAAAATAGCTTTTGCCCCGTGCAAAAGCGACAATTTTCGGAGGTTTTTGTCTTGGCAGACAATCAGAATTTGATAACCGTACAAGCCTTGTTCAACAGTGCGGCGACAAACCTGTACCGCAACCGCAAGACGAAGTTTACGGTTCCCTACATAACAAGTTCAAAAATGAAAACTCTTTATCCCGCCGGCGGTTTCACCGTTGTCGGGCAAATCGGTTGCGGCCGCGACACAGCGGGCACGCTTCGCAATGAAGACAAGACCGAGACCGTTTACAAAACGGCCAAGATGCCGCATTCCCGCGTTGCCGGCTATGTGCAGGTCGGGACGGATGAATTCGTCGCCGTGGTGCGCGACACGCTTCTCTTTTGGCTGTTAGGCATTTTGCTTTTTGTGCTGCTCTGCGTTTTGCTGGGCTTCCTGCTTCGCAATGTCAGCAACGGCGTCGGCGAGCCGCAAACGACCAATCCCGCCGGCGTGGTAGATGCCAACGCGCAGCTTGGTGAGGGTGAGATCTCTGTTCCGGCAAAGACAGAGACCAAGGGCAAGAGCATTAAAATCAACGGCATTCCGACCATGGAGCTGAAAGCGGGCCAGGTTGAGCAGAACTATGTGTTCTCAAATCCGGAAGAAAATCCCTGCTATTTCAAAATTGAAATCGCGTTGCGTGATTCGGGGGAAGTTCTTTACACTTCTGATTTGCTTCCGCCCGGGTATTCGATTTCGAAATTCAGCCTGAATCGCCCCTTGGAAGCGGGCACCTATAATGTAGTCGTCCATTTTTATTGTTACAGCTTTGACCAGGAACAACGGCCGCTGAACAATATGGAAATAAAAACACAAATTACGGCCTCCTGAGCCGAATGGAGGAAAGGAGAGATAAAAAGTGAAAAAGCACGCAAACAAAGCTTTTCGGAGAGTTGCCGCACTGATAATGTCCGTCATATTGCTGGCAACCTCTCTCCCGATTGCTTTTGCGGCAGGTGACTATGACCCAACGCCGACCTTCTCAAAAGACTCGACCTTGTGGGCATGGATGACCGACGACGGGGGAGTGCAAGTTATCTTCCCTGAAGCCACGCCGGTGAAGACCTACATCAGCGATAAGCACATTGAGACTTATTACATCACGCTGTATGATTTGGGCCCGTTCACCGAAGTACACAACGACCCGGCGACAGAAGAAGTCCCTTCGGTGCGTATTGCACTGGACGCTGAAGCGCAGACTTTTTCAGCTGACGGGACCAGAACCATGACCTTTACAGCGGAAAAGCTGGCTGAAAACGGAATTACGCTTAACGAAAGCAACCGTTTCAGTGTTGAGGTTTTGGCACAGGACAGCACCGGGTGGGTTTCGGAGCCGATTTCCACAATCGTTTCCGATGTTCCGCGCTTTGAGGCGGACAATGTGAACTATACCGCGCTTGCCGAAACGCAAACGAATATGCGCGAAGTGATCATGATGGAAGCGGCCAACAACAACGGTGTTGCTTATGTATCCGGTAGCGGCACCGCAGCCAACGGCGCAAATTATCGCCAGCGTGTTGGAGACGGCGACGAGTACTGGAATCAGGGTGCTCGCTGGGCAGACGGCGCACTGGATTATATTGCTGACAGCAGCACAGGCACAAACCAGCTTACGATGCTCGGTACGAAGGCGCAAGCCGGTGCGGAAGATCCGGATACCGGTGTTGACACCTCTGCCTACGGCTTCCGCGTGAACGCGACAGGCGACCAGTCCTTTGCTACGACCTGGAGCCGCCAGCACTGGGATCTGACCGGCGCGGAGGAGGTCTGGTACTGGTTTGACTTTTCGCAGGTTTCCGTGCAGGATCTTGCTTTTGAGCTGAAAGCACAGGGCAAACGGTACGAAGAGTTTTATTGGACTAGTTACTATGGCATAGGCAACGGCATTGAATATCTGTACGGTAGCGAAAGTGATGACGATTACAGCACCGTGACGTATTCCACCAAGGGCTACACGGGCGACGACGGCTATGTCCTGCTCCAGACGGCGGAGGGCTCCTGGGAACGGGTCGCGCTGGAAAACGGCGGCGTTGACCTCTCCGGGTACAAAGGTTATATCCGCGTGCCAATCCAGTTTATTTGCTCTACGACTGACACTTATGTCGAAGCTCGCAACGACAACTGGGGCTTTGGCGGCGATGGGCTGGCAGAGAATGTCGACGAGAATGAAGACAAGGCGAAAGCTCAATTTGAAAATAATGTCCTGCTTAGCGAAAGAGTGCAGGTGGACCCGGCGGGTACGCCGATTTCAAAAGCGTTGTTGATTCAATACCGCCAGCTCACTATCGATGCGGAAACCGGGGTGGGGCAAGGCAGCGTGTCCGGCGGCGACCCGAACAACGCAGCGTTTTGTTTGCCGTCTGAGACGAACTATCCGTCTCTGGAAAAGCCCTACTGGGGCGCATCTATGCTTGCGGTCGGGTCGAGCTTAAAAGATGAAAATGGTAACGTCGCTGTTACACAAAACCAGCAGTCAAACCCCAAACGCGCCTATGTTCAGACTACGGGTACGAACACGGTCGCAAAAGACGGCGATGGCAACCCGATCATTGTCAACCGCGAAACAGCGTATAAGGCTGTAGAAGATGTTGTCGGCGCGGGCTTCTCCTACACGAGTATGAGCGCCGACAGCGTGGGACACAGCTTCTATATGGATTCCGTTATGACATATAAGAGCGAGGGTGAGTACCCGGAGGACATGGTGGATGACCCCGGTCGTCCGCTGACCGATTATTACAACCAGCGTACGGACATACAGAATAGCATTCTTGCGCAAATCGATGCACTGATTTCCTCGCCTGATCTCGGCGATTACCGTGCAGTGCAGTATATCGATGAATTGCTCGAAACCGCGCGTGCCGGCTACGGCGGCACGGCGCTTGGCTCGGCATTCCTTTCGGATGCGGAGCTCGAATCTGTCGCAGCGGCTGCGGGCAGTACCGCCTGGACTAAATATGTGACAGCACGCAACGCCTGTATCGCCGGTGGTACAATTATTGACAATGATGATGGCACATATACTTACCCGTCCAACAATACGGCGTATGACCTTGTACCTGATTTGATTCGGTCGCTTGAAAAGCTGCCGGATCCAAGCACGGTCGCATCGGTCAGCGATACGCTTGAAAGCGAGATCGTCCGCCTGTGGAAGATTTATCGCCAGCTCAACCTGACGCAGCTCGACGCTATGAGCAACGAGGAAGAGCAAAAGATGCTCGAATATGCGGCGCTCGCTTCGGACGCGATCAATGAAGAACTGTTGATCGGTCAGGCGATGGCGAACAACGCTTACGTGGCGTTCAACACTTTCGGCAACGATTCAGCGGGCGAAGAGGTCTACCGTCTTGAAAATGACGCGAACGCGAGCGCAGGACAGGGCAATCCCATCAGCTACCGCTTTACAAAAGGCTTGCTTGGCTATACTTCCAATCTCTATAACTTCCATGGCGCGGTTACGGAAAACGACGAAAACGGCAGCTCCAACGACGTGACCACGAACGGCATCGACGTCAATGCGCTGCGCTTCGCGGGTTCGGATTTCGCCATCACCAACAACGGCGCGTCCGGTTCCGCCGGCATGACCGTAACGCTCGATAATGCTTTTGCCGGCGAATACAACATCGTCAGTGTCTCCAAAAACAGTTTGGACACGAGCGATGCCGCGACCATGTACGCCAATAACATGGCGGCAGAAAACCTCGGCGACCTTGCAAACTACTATACCACCGGAGACAATTCATCTTTCCCGCTTGGTCTTGTATTTTATGTAGACTTTTCAGAACTCAGCAAATTCCGCTTAACAGCAACGATTTCATCGAGGGCAGATAACGGCACAGCACTGGATTATGCATTTAACCCCGGTGCATCGGTCGGCGACCAAACCTTCTACATGATGAATGAGGCAAGCGGCGAGTGGGTCAAGGTGCAGGGCAACGGCAATGCAAGTTCCTCAATCGTGTCCTATGGGCTGACAAACAGCGCGGGCGTGGACTTACAGTTAGACGGCTATAAGGGCTACATCATGCTCCCGTTGTGGCACTTCAAAAAGTATATTGACGGCACGGAAGACAACCGCATGCTGAGCCGAGATGCGACGGGGCTCAACAACATTTGGCGCGTTTCCATCGGTGTGGCCCCCGCGGACAGCGCTTCGGCACAGACGATGGACGGCCGCTCCTTCACGATCGACTCCATCGGCTTCGGCTATGACAGCAGCTCCGGCGCCTACGGCGACCATGGCCACCAGACGTTCGGCGAGCAATACGGCATCAAGACCTTCCGTGCGGAGGCGTTTGAAGAAGTCGTTGCGGCGCTGGAGCCGCAGGCAAGCGGGAATGCGTTCAATTTGGGTTTCAGAGAGGCTGCGAACGCGGCGAAAGCGCAGTATGACGCCCTTTCGGCGTACGAACAGAACCTGCCCTCTACGCAGAACGCTTATGCGATCCTGAATCGGTATCTTACCGACATTGCCAACAATAATACGACTGACTATGCGCCCGTGCTTTCCACCTCCACCTTTAGAAATAGTTGGTTCCCGGGTCTTGGTCTTTCCTCCACCTCGGCGGTTGCCGACAATAATACGTCGGGTCAATATGACCTGCCGTATCCCGGCGTGAAAGATACGAACGGCGACGGCAGAGCCGATACGGTAAATTACGATGCCTATGGGCTGACAAAGGAAATGGCGGACGAGATCATTAAGGTTTACAATACCTCTTACTCTCGCTATACGGAAGCAGAGAAGGCTGAACTCGGTGATGTGCGGCAGCAATTCCTGAACGCCTACAACGCTGCTATGCGCTGCTACAACACGCTGGAACATATTCTCGATGAAGGCGACACCTTCTTGAACGAGCTGTTCACAGAAGATGCAAGCACTTCTCTGTTCCGCACAATGTCCGACATCTATCCGGCAAAGGCCGACGCTGACGGACTTGGCACGGCAGGCGACCAGAAAGTGTATGCATATGATAAGAATACACCTTACGGCACCCATGTAACCGCTGAAGGCGCAACCGTGGACGAAGGCTATTTCGTTACATTAAAAGACCGCACGGCGCTCAACCACATCAGCGAAACTTATCGCAACCTGACCGATTACTACGCCAAATATCTGTTGGCACAGGGCGATCTTCAGGTCGGCGTGGATAACATCCCCATGGCGGTGCGCAAGCTGCTGAACAACTCCGACACTTATACCAATGCCAAGGGCGAGACGGTATACGGCGGTATTCGTACATTGTATTATCGTTATCAGGATCTTTACAACGCTGCAAAGGCGAAAGTGAATGCCGGCACGGCTCTGAGCGAAGATGAGCTTGCGGCACTTCGTCTGGCAACAGAAGAGTACGAAATGCTGCTTCCGACCTATCACGATGTGGCTGAGCTGTATGACCTGATTCAGCAGATTTATGATTTGTTCCCCGCAGTGACCTCTACATTGACGGCTACAGGTTCTTCCCCCTCTACGAACCAAACCATTTTGCTCTCCTATGACGGGGAAGCGGCAGCAGTCGAAAATACGATAGATCCTGTCTATACCCTGACGCAGTTTGAACAGTATCTGACCGATCTGGACGGGACGGGCACGCTGACCATGACCTCGCAAAACGGCGGGCTTCTCAAGTCTGCGGACGGCACAGAAAGCCTGGCTTATGAGTTCACTTACGGCGGGCAGACGGCAGACTTCTCCGGCGGTGCGATTGAAATAGGCAGCTACAGTGCGCCGATGAGCGCCGGGATTGCAATGCATGTGAAGATCTCCGATCCGCAGGCATTCCCGATGGAGCTTTCCGATGTCGTTACGCTGACCTACACGTATCAGTACACCGACCGCTTCGGCATCCTGCGCGAAGCTACCGATGTAAAGACCGTAACCATTCGGTACGCTACCGATGATATGTATGTTGTCGAAATCCCCGCAGAAGTCGAGATCCCGTGGGGTTCGGATTCGGTAAAGGCAAGCTATGTTGTGACCTGCAACCTGAACGAAGGATCCACCATTGATGTGGGCATCACTCCGGCAGCAGCAAGCTTTGATTTGTCTGCGAACGGCACAGCAGAGACGATTTCCTGCACGGCAGATTCGCCTGCTGCAGCCACATATTCCGGCACACAGATCGAAGCGACCGCAACAAATCCGATGACCATTTCCATTGAAGCTCCCGAATGGCAGAATATTCCTGTTGCTGCGTACCGCGCAAATGACCAGATCACCTACACGGTACAGTACACCGACGGCAGTGCCACGCCGTAAAGCTTTCCTTTATCCGATAAGGTAAAAGATTATTAACCATATATAAAGAAAAGGAGCTGTTGTAAATGAAAAAAGTAGTAACGCTCGTCTTAGCGGTTCTGCTTGTCGTTTCCTGCGCTCTGCCTGCGTTTGCAGATTCCATGACAATTTCCACAGAGGCTTCGAAGGCCGATTACCAGCTGTCTTTCCCGGCCGACACCGAAATTCCGTGGGAAGCGGAGTCAACGCCGATTGGCGAGGTTGCAGCCGAAAAGCTGCTGCTTGAGCCGGGCAAGGTTGTTGCCGTTACCGTAGAGTCGGCAAACGGCTATGCGCTTGTGAACACGCAGGACGCGCAAAAGAAGATCCCCTACACACTTTCCGGCGCGGACAGCATGGTTTTTGCACCGGGCGGAATCGACACGACTTACCCGTTGTCTGTTGCGGTTGCAAATGATGCATGGCGCACCGCTGCTGCGGGCGAGCACAACGACACTTTAACCTTTGTAGTTGAATACAAAAATGCTTGATTGAGGAAAGGAGCTTATTCAAATGAAAAAAGTTATTTCTGTTTTATTGGCAGTCGCAATGCTCGCGGCGCTGATGATTCCGGCTTTCGCGCTGGACCAGAACACCCCCAAAGGCGACGTCATCGTTAAAACCAAAACCACCATGGAAGACGGCAAAGACGCACGCCGTTACACCGTAACCATTCCGGCGGATACCGTTATCGCTTGGGGCGCGGAAGAAACCGCGCTCACCGGCTACACCGCCGAAGCACACCTCGCTTACGGCGAAAAGCTTTCGGTTACCGTTTCCGGCAACGGCAATATGACCTATTCTCCGGAAGATGGCGTTACGCTGGAACTGCCCTACACGCTTGAAGGCGACACCGCTTATGAAAGCACCGGCGCAGTCGTTTACCCGGTTGCAGACCTTGCGCTTTCCGTGAACATTGCAGCGGATGATTGGAACGCTGCGGTTGTCGGCGAATATCAGGACACCCTGACCTTCACCGCGGCGATTGTCACCGAATAAGGCATTTTTGCAACAGGAGGAAACACAATGAAAAAAGTAATTTCTGTTTTAATGGCAATTGCGATGCTTGCGGCGCTCATGGTTCCGGCGTTTGCCCTGACCGAAGCGGACGGCAACCCCGCAAGCGGCACCGCTGATGTTAAAACCAATTATGACAATTTGGAAGCGACCGGCGGCTATTACACCGTGACCTACCCCGCAGAAATCAATGTTGCTTGGGGCACGGAAGACACCACAGCCAATTATACGGTTGAAACCCAGCTCGTTCCCACCGCAACACTGAAAGTCACAGTTGCGCAGAATAACGCAGCAATGAAAAATGCGGACAGCAAAGAGCTGACCTACACCCTGTCCGGCGATACCAATGTAACGGGCATCGGCGCGTTTGTAACCGAAGAAAAAACGCTGAATATCCATGTTGCTACTGCCGACTGGCAGAGCGTTCCGGTGGATGCATATTCCGACACCCTGACTTTCACCGCTGAAATCGTTAAATAAAGCGAAAGGTAAAGAGGAGAAATAGCAATGAAAAAAGTAATTTCTGTTTTATTAGCAGTTCTGATGCTCTCTGCGCTTATGGTTCCGGCATTTGCCGCGACCATCGATCAAACCGG